>CAZIPL010000024.1:0-23416 GCA_964541255.1 uncultured Clostridia bacterium
AGGAAAGATTGCGGGTCTTGAAGTATTGAGAATCATCAACGAGCCTACCGCTGCGGCTTTGGCATACGGTCTTGACAAAGGAGAAAACAAGAACGCTAAGATTTTGATCTACGACCTCGGCGGCGGCACGTTCGACGTATCGATTCTCGAAATCGGCGACGGCGTTTTCGAAGTTCTTTCCACAAACGGAAATACGAGACTTGGCGGAGACGACTTCGATCAGAGAATAATCAACTACCTTCTCGACGAATTCAAGAAAGCAGAGGGGATCGATCTTTCGAAGGATAAAATGGTTCTTCAAAGACTTAAAGACGCTGCAGAAAAGGCAAAGATCGACCTTTCGGGCGTTATGAATACCAATATCAACCTCCCGTTCATCACGGCTACGGAGTCGGGACCCAAGCATCTTGACGTAGACCTTTCGAGAGCAAAATTCGAAGCTTTGACGGCTGATCTTGTCGAAGATACTCTCGTTCCGATGAAGAAAGCTCTTAGCGACGCTAACCTTTCAATCAACGACATCGACAAAGTAATTATGGTCGGCGGTTCCACGAGAATCCCCGCAGTTGTCGAAGCCGTAAAGAAATATACGGGCAAAGAGCCTTTCAAGGGAATTAACCCCGACGAGTGCGTAGCTATTGGCGCTGCCATTCAGGCAGGCGTTTTGGCGGGCGATGTTAAGGACGTTCTTCTTCTTGACGTAACGCCGCTTTCGCTCGGTATCGAAACGATGGGCGGAGTATTTACAAAGCTTATCGACAGAAACACAACTATTCCTACGAAGAAATCGCAGATTTTCTCTACCGCCGCAGACAACCAGACGTCCGTTGACGTACACGTATTGCAGGGTGAAAGAGAATTTGCCGCAGACAACAAGACACTCGGAAGATTCGAGCTTTCCGGAATCGCACCGGCTCCGAGAGGAATTCCTCAGATCGAAGTAGTATTCGATATCGACGCAAACGGAATCGTTCACGTAACGGCTACCGATAAGGGAACCGGCAAGTCTCAGAACATCACGATTACGGCTTCTACAAACCTTTCCGACGACGAAATCGATAAGGCTGTCAAGGACGCTGAAAAGTACGCTGCGGAAGACAAGAAGCGTAAAGAAGACTTCGAAACGAAGAACGGACTCGATCAGGCTATCTTCAATATCGAAAAGTTCATGAAAGAAAGCGGAGATAAGCTCGAAGCCGGCGACAGAGAAAAGGTCGAAGAAGCCGTTAAGGAAGCTAAAGCCGTTTATGAGGCAGGAGATGTAAGCAAGATGAAACAGGCTACCGAAGACCTCCTCAACAAGACGAGCGCGATTTTCTCCAAGCTTTATCAGCAAGCAGCTCAAGAGCAGGCGGCTCAGAACAACGGAGCAAACAATAACAACAACGGCGGCGACGACGATAACATTGTTGTCGACGTAACGGACGACAATAACTAATTCTCATGGCAAAGAGTTATTACGAAATTTTAGGTGTTGATAAGAACGCATCGGCGGACGAAATTAAGTCCGCCTATCGTTCTTTAGCGAAAAAATACCACCCCGATTTGCATCCCGGGGACGAAGAAGCGGCGAATAAGTTTAAAGAGATAAACGAAGCTTACGAAACGCTTTCCAACCCCGACAAAAAAGCGGCGTACGACAATCCGTCGCCGTTCGGGCAGGGCGGCTTCGGCGGTCAGGGATTTGATTTCTCGGGCGGTTTCGACGATATTTTCGACATCTTTTCAAATTTTACGGGCGGAAGCTCGAGGAGACAGTCCAAGTCCTCCGATCAAGGCGCGAATATAAGAGTATCGCTCAATCTTTCCTTTATGGAGGCTTGCAAGGGCGTCAAAAAGGAAGTCAAAATTACCAAAAAAGAGCGTTGCGAAAAGTGCCACGGCACGGGTGCCAAGGACGGTACGGCGTATACGACTTGCTCGAAGTGCAACGGCACGGGTAGAGTTCAATATGTAAGCAACACTTTGTTTGGCAGAACGGTTTCTTACGGCACATGTCCCGATTGTGGTGGCACGGGCAAGAAGATAACGGAAAAATGCCCCGATTGCAAAGGCGCGGGACTTGTTTCTAAAAATAAGACAATAACGCTCGATATTCCCGCGGGAGTTGACGACGGCAACGTTTTGACGGTAAGAGGCGCAGGAAGCGAAAGTGCGACTGCGGGCGCTATGAACGGTGACCTTATTTTGGAAATAAACGTAACTCCGCACAAGATTTTGAAGAGAAAATCTCTCGATCTTTTCGTAGAGCTTCCCGTCCCGTTTATTACGGCAACCATGGGCGGCACGATCGAAGTTCCGTCGCTTGACGGAACGTTCACGCAAAAGATACCCGAGGGAACGCAAAGCGGCACCGTTTTGAGAATAAGGAACAAGGGTATCAAGATGAAGAACGGTCAGCAAGGCGACTTGTATTTGAACGTCGTAGTCGAAGTTCCCAAGAACCTTTCGCGTTCGCAGAAGAAGCTTTTCGAGTCTTTGAGCAAGGACATCGAAAGAAAGCAATATTCGAAGTATAAAGACTATATGGATAAGATAGCCGATATAGCAAGAGAAAACTAAATAATAACAAAACGCGACTTTAATACTAAAAAGCCGCGTTTTTTTGTTGGTTTTTTTTGAAAAGCTGTTTTGCATTTTTTAGTTTAATCAAAAATGATTAGACGATGAAAATTCGACGAGCTTATCGCAAACGAACTTGTTTATATTGACAAAGAAAGAAAAAAGCAATAAAATGAATATATGGAATACATAGAAATTACGGTAAGAACGACAAGCGAGGCGGCAGACCTCGTTGCGGACGTATTCTTCGATTTCACGGTCGAGGGCGTCAGCATAGTCGATAAGGAAGATTTGAATAATCTCAACAAAAAGTGCCACCATTGGGACTATATCGAAGAGGATATTTTTGCAAAATACGGCGAAGAAGCGCTCGTTGTTGGCTTTGTCGAAAAGTCCAAATACGGCGAAATATCGACGCTTATCGATAGCGAGCTTTCTGCGCTTAAAGATAGATCTTCGGGATTTATGAACGTAGGCTCACTGGAGAGAACGGAACGCGTTATCGAGGGAGATGATTGGGTAAACAGCTGGAAAGAGCATTTCAAGCCGATTAAGCTAAACAAAATCGTCGTTTGCCCGAAGTGGATCGATTACGAAGAAAAGGACGACGAAACGAAAGTTCTTCTCGACGTCGGAATGGCGTTCGGAACGGGCGAACACGAAACTACGTCACTTTGCATAACCTTAATGCAAAAAGTCGATATGAAAGGGAAGACCGTTTATGACGTAGGAACGGGTAGCGGCATTTTGGGTATTGCCGCGGTAAAGCTCGGTGCGAAAAAAGCCATTATGTCTGATATAGACGAAATAGCGGTTGCGGCGGCGAAAAACAACGCAAAGCTAAACGGCGTAGAGGATTGTTGCGAGATAACGGAAAGCAATTTACTCGACGGAAAGACGGAGCCTGCGGACGTAGTGGTATCGAACATCACTGCGGAAGTATTGATTCTTATGGCTGACGATATGGCAAAAATCACAAGAAGCGGAACACCGCTTATATTAAGCGGCGTACTTTTCGATAGACTCGAAATGATAAAAAGCTCTTACGGGAAATACTTCGATATAGTGTCGCTCGAAAGAAAGGGCGATTGGTGCGGAATACTTTTAATAAGGAAATAACGAATGAAAGTAAGCGTGGTAACGCTCGGCTGCAAGGTTAATCAATATGACAGCGGCGGAGTAATCAACATATTGAACGAAAAGGGAATCGAAACGGACGAGGGGCTTGTTTTTGCCGATTGCTATATTCTTAATACGTGCGCGGTAACGAAAGAAGCGGAAAGAAAGAGTAGGGAAGCCGTTACGAAATGCTTGAAGCTCAATCCCGAGGCGAAGATTTTCGTTATGGGTTGCGCCGTGCAGAAGAACCCGAATCAGTTCATCGAAAAAACCGATAGAATAGTTTACGTCAACGGCAACGGCGATAAGAAAAAAATCGCTAACTTAATTGCGGGAAAGGAACTTTCCGCGCTTCCCGATGTTTACGAAGAATTTGAAAGCGCGAAAACCGAAAAGACGAGAGCATTTATCAAAGTTCAGGACGGTTGCAACAATTTTTGCAGCTATTGCATAGTGCCGTACTTAAGAGGTAGATCCCGTTCGAGGGAAATATCTAAGGTCGTTAACGAAATCCAAAATCTTAAAGAAGTCAATGAAATAGTCCTTTGCGGAATCAATCTTTCGGATTACCGTTTCGGCGACGGACTTATATCTCTTGCCGAGGCTGTGGATAAATGCGGCATAAGATTCCGCTTCGGTTCTCTCGAAGAAAGGGTTATTACGGACGAGTTTTTGGATAGATTGAATAAGCTTAAAAACTTTTGTCCGCAGTTCCATTTGTCTTTGCAGTCGGGAAGCGATACGGTCTTAAAGCGAATGAACAGAAAATATACTTCTGTTGAGTATAAAAAGGCCTGCGAAAAAATAAAGAGCGTTTTCGAAAATGCGAATATCACGACGGACGTAATCGTAGGTTTCCCCGGTGAAACGGAGGAGGAGTTTAACGAGTCTTTCGAGCTTGCAAAAGCCGTGGGCTTTGGAGATATGCACGTATTCCCGTATTCGAGGCGTGAAGGAACGGTCGCGGCGAAAATGGAGGATCTTCCTAAAGCCGTAAAGACGGAAAGAGCAAAAAAGCTCGGGGTTTTAGCGGAAGAGCTTAAATCGAAATATATCGAAAGCTTTTTCGGGGAAACTCTCACGGCGTTATCGGAAGACGTAGAAGACGGTATGAGAGTAGGCTATACCGAAAACTACATAAAGGTCTATCTTCCCGAAAGCGTTTTGGGGAATAAGCTTGTCAAGGTGAAGATTGAAAACCGTTTTAAGGACGGAGCAAAAGCGATTGTTTTGGAATAAAGCTTTCTAAATCAAAAAGCTAAAGCGAATTTGATTTTCTAAATATAAAAAACGAGGAGAAAAACATATGGATTGCTTGTTTTGTAAGTTTATTAGCGGTGAAATTCCCGTAAACAAGGTTTATGAGGACGAGCTTATGATAATAATAAGAGATATCGAGCCTAAGGCGAAGAACCACTTTTTGGCTATTCCGAAAAAGCATTTCAAATATCTTGCCGAGATGACAGAGGAAGATTCCGTTGTTTTAGGCAAATGTATGAAAAAAATCTCGGAGCTTAGCGATAAGCTCGAGCTTCAAAACGGATATAGGCTTGTGATAAATCAAGGCGACGACGCAGGTCAAAGCGTTCCGCATCTTCATATCCATATCCTTTCGGGACAGAAAATGGAGTGGAATCCGGCATAACAAGAGATATAAAAGCACGGTTTTTTGGAGACTTTCGAAATATAGAAAGAATTTTTTTCCAAAACAAGTCGGTTTTTCTTGACAAAGAACGGATTTTTTGTATAATTAGTTTGTATGTAAATATAGCTACTTTGTTATATTGACTTCCCGACACGAAGGAGGTGTGTGAGTTTTGTCTACGGTAAGAGTTGGCGAGAATGAATCTTTGGACAGCGCTTTGAGACGTTTTAAGAGAAAATGCGCTCGCGACGGAATCATCGGCGATTTGAGAAAGAAAGAACAGTACGAGAAACCGAGCGTCAGACGCAAAAAGAAAGCCGAGGCTGCAAGAAAGCGCGGCAACAGAGCTTTTTAATTTAAGCTCAAATTGAATTTATGAAATACAGAAGATGACTTTGATGATATCAAGGTCATTTTTTTGTTTGCAAAAAAGACAAGCCTTATTTTAGGGGAAGTGAATTATTATTTGCAAAAAGCAAGTTTTAGCAAGAAAAAAGGAGTTTATAATGGGAAAAGAGGGAGAATTGAAAAGCATGGCGCGTCAAGCGAAAGCAAGACTGAAAAGCGGATATTGGGTTGATCGAAAAGAAAAACTCAAAGCGTGTCTTGAAAGAAGCGGCGGAAGCAAACTTTGTGTCGACGAAGTAAAGCAATACTTTTCCGTTGCCGAAAGGAGCTTGAAAAAATACGCCGACGAAGAGGATAGGGAGAGCAGGCTTTATCCGATAGTATGCGACATAATCGAGTCCGACGACGGACTCAATCCTTTGGGGCGACTTATCGACAGAGAATATTACGAAAGCTTGGATTTCGCCGAAAAGCAAAGATATGTTTTGGAACTTTCGGATATATATAAAAAGCTGTCCGAAAGGTATCTTGCCGAAAGAGAAATCGAAAAACGGCTGAATAATTTGGCAAAAATGTAAAAATCAAAAACGTATAGAAAAGCTCGCTTTATATGACAAAGCCGATTCGTTTATCGGTGTGTCATAACAAGGACGGGCTTTCTTTGCTTTTTTATAAGATGTGGTTTACTTATCCGCGGTTTTGTGATATACTAATGTTTAACATGGAGTTTTATGCGAAAGTGCATAAAACGAACAAACACGAATACGAGGATATTTATGATAGATTTTTCCCTTCTCAACGAAGTACAAAAAAACGCCGCAAAAGACACCGAGGGTGCGGTTTTGGTTTTTGCGGGCGCAGGCTCGGGGAAAACAAGGGTACTTACTATGCGAATAGCCAACATTCTCGATTTGGGACTTGCCCGTCCTTACGAGATTTTGGCGATAACGTTTACCAATAAAGCGGCGAACGAGATGAAAGAAAGGCTTCTCAATATGGGGCTTGATGCGAACGAAATGTGGGTATGCACCATTCACAGCATGTGCACGAGAATTCTTCGCCGCGATATAGATAAAATCGGCTACGACGGCAATTTTTCTATTTATTCCGAGGTGGAAAAGCAGCGTATAGTCAAGGCAATAATTGCAGAAAAAGGCTATGACGAAGACTTAATTAAGTCCGTTATGTGGAATATCGGCAACGCAAAGGCGAGCGGATATACCCCCGAAGAATACGAAAAGCTCAACGGCTTAAACAAAAACATATATGAGATATGCGACGTTTTCGCCGAATACGAAACGAGACTTATGAAAAACAACGCGCTCGATTTCGACGATCTTTTGACCAAAACGTACGAGCTTTTGTCGTCGAGCGAGGAAACGCGAGATAAGTATTCCGAGAAGTTCAAATACGTCCACATCGACGAATTCCAAGACGTCAACGACATTCAATATAAGATAGTCAAACTTCTTTGCAAAAACCACGGAAATCTTTTTGCGGTAGGTGACGACGATCAAAGTATCTACGGATTCAGAGGCGCGAACGTCAATAATATTTTGAATTTCGAAAAGGATTTTCCGACGGCAAAGACATATAAATTGGAGCAAAACTACCGCTCCACGAAAAAGATTTTGCAAGCGGCGAACGCCATTATTTGCAAAAACCACGGCAGAGCGGACAAAAAGCTTTGGTGCGACAACGAAGAGGGCGTAAGAATTGAATACCGCTCGCTGTTTGACGAAAGAGACGAAGCGTCGTATGTTGTGGGAAGCATAAAGTCATTAACTACATATTCGGGATATTCAAATTCCGACATCGCGGTTTTATATCGAATGAACTCTTTGTCCCGCGCTTTCGAACAGGAGTTTTTGAAATATAACATTCCTTGCAAGGTTTTCGGCGGACAGAAGTTCTATGAAAGAAAAGAAATAAAGGACTTGACCGCATATATAAGAGCCGTTGTCAATCACAAGGACAACGAAGCTATAAGGCGAATTATAAACGTTCCCAAGCGCGGGATAGGCGATACGACGATAGATAAGCTCGAGCAGATTGCCAAAAGAGAGAATATATATTTATACGAGCTTTTGGCAAAAATCGAGGAGAGAACGGAATTCAATCAAGGCACGAAGAACAAATTGATTTCGTTCAGAAGCCTTTATGCGTATCTTATCTCAGAAAGTGCGGAAAAAACTCCCGAGGGTTTTGTCAGAAGCATAATCGATTCGACGTCCTTTATGGAGCAGTTCGCCGATTCGTCTGAAGAATCTAAATCGAGAAAGCTCAACGTCGAAGAATTCGTTCATTCGGTAGGCGAGTTTTGCGAGAAAAACGAGGGCGCGAGCATATCTGACTATTTACAGTCGATAACCCTTTCAAGCGCGATAGACGATCTCGAAGACGAGGAAAACGCCGTCACTCTTGCCACCGTTCACGCCGTCAAGGGCTTGGAATTCAAGGTGGTTTTCATTGTGGGCTTGGACGAAAAGATTTTCCCGATAGTCCGCCCCGACACGAGACCGTCGGATTTAGAGGAAGAGCGTAGACTGATGTACGTTGCCGTAACAAGAGCTATGGAAAGGCTTTATATGACAAGGTGCGAGTCGAGATATTCCTATCAATACGGCGAAAGGTCTCCGCAAATGAGGTCGAGATATATCGACGATCTCAAAGATATTTTGGGAATTCCCGAGAAAGTATCGTATGATCCGCCCGCTCCGAAAGTGGTATTTACGGGAAGCGTGGCAAAGTCGTTCGAAGCGCCTAAGCCTAAAGCTCAATCAAGCGGCGCGTTTAACGTCGGCGACAACGTAGAGCATAAAAAGTTCGGACAAGGCGTCGTCGTCGGAACGAAAGGCGTGGGAGAATCGCTGGTAATCGACGTTGCTTTCAAGGGCTTTGGAATAAAAACTCTTGTCGCGAAGTTCGCTCCGATAAAAAAGATTTAAGAAAAAAGTATGGATAGAGTCGATTTTTTAATTGAAAAGCTTAACGAATACGCATATAACTACTATGTTTTGGACAACCCCACGGTTTCCGACAAGGAGTACGATGCGCTTTATGACGAGCTTATGAAAATAGAAAAAGAAACGGGGTTTATAAGGGATGATTCTCCGACGCGCCGCGTAGGCGGTGCGCCGCTTTCGGCTTTTTCTCAGCACGTTCATAAGCATAGGCTCTATTCTTTGGATAAGGCTCAGTCGATAGAAAGCCTTTCCGAATGGTTCGAAAAGGCGGAACAGAAGGTTGGGAAGTGCAGATATTCTCTCGAATATAAGTTCGACGGTCTGACGATGTGCCTAAGCTATTCCGACGGAAAATTCGTCCGTGCGACGACTCGAGGAGACGGAACGACGGGCGAAGACGTTACCGCGCAGGTTTTGACGATAAAGACCTTTCCGCTCGAGATAGAGTATAAGGGAGAACTCGAAGTCGTAGGCGAAGCAATCATGTATCTTTCGACGCTGAAAAAATATAACGAAACGGCGGAAGTACCACTCAAAAACGCAAGGAACGCGGTGGCGGGCGCGATAAGGAATTTAGACCCGAAAGAGACTGCAAGACGCGCTCCGCAGATAGTTTTTTATTCGATAAACTATATCGAAGACGAGAGCATAGTTCGCTCGCAAGAGCAGACGATAGAGTTCTTAAAAAAGAACAAGTTCAAGATAAGTCCTTTCGTTTTGTTCGATTCCGATAAAGAAAAAATCAAAACGGAGATAGAAAAAATCGGGCAAAATAGAGATAAACTCGATTTTCTGATAGACGGCGCGGTAATCAAGATCGACGACTACGCAAAAAGAGAAGAGCTCGGTTTCACCGAAAAATTCCCAAGGTGGGCTGTTGCGTTCAAGTTTGAAGCGGAAGAAACAACCACGGTTTTGAAAGACGTAATCTGGCAGGTCGGAAGAACGGGGAAATTAACTCCTCTTGCGATACTCGACCCCGTGGAATTATGCGGCGTAACCGTTTCGCGCGCAACGCTCAATAACCTCGGCGACATAAGAAGAAAGGACGTCAAAGTCGGCGATCGCGTGTTTATAAGAAGATCCAACGACGTAATCCCCGAAATTACGGGCTTAGCCGAAAGATTCGAAAATTCCGTCGAGGTGACTCGCCCCGAATATTGCCCGTCTTGCGGAGCGAAAACGGTAGATAAAGGCGCGCATATTTTCTGCCCGAACGAGCTCAATTGCCAAAAGCAAGTCGTTCAAAGAATAACGCACTTTGCGTCAAAAGCGGGTATGGACATCGTCGGTTTTTCGGAGTCCGCCGCGGAGAAATTCTTCTCCGTTTTGGAGGTTAAAAGACCGTTTGAACTGTATCATTTGAAAAAGGAAGACCTTTTGAAGGTCGAGGGCTTCAAGGATAAGAAAGCCGAGAACTTCCTCAAAGCGATAGAAAAATCGAGAAAGATACCTTTCGATAAGTTCATCTTCTCGCTCGGAATTCTGAACGTCGGAACAAAAACGGCGAAAGACCTAGCGAGAGAGTTTGAAAGCATCGACGAGCTTAAAAACGCAGACGTTGAAAGGCTTGTATCGATGGAGGACGTAGGAGAGATAGTCGCAGGAAGCATAAAGGAATATTTCTCCGACGAATTCGAAAGAGAAAACCTCGAAATGCTTTTGAAAGAGGTCGAAATTGATTACGGCAAGAAAAAGCAGTTAGAGGGCGTTTTTAGCGGCGAAACGGTGGTTTTGACGGGAAGTTTAGCTAATTTTACCCGCTCTGAGGCGTCGAAGATAATCGAAGAAAAGGGCGGTAATATAGGCTCGTCGGTAACGAAAAGCACGACGCTCGTTCTTGCTGGAGAAGAAGCGGGAAGCAAACTCGAAAAGGCGAAAAAGCTCGGGATAAGAATTATCACGGAAGAAGAATTTTTGAAATTGATATAAAGGCGGTAACGATATGTATAGCATGACAGGGTACGGAAAAGCGACCAAAACGGTTGACGGCAGAGAGATGACGATCGAATTGAAATCGGTCAATAACAGATTTTTGGATATCAACTGCAAATTGCCTAAAACGCTTATTTGCGTAGAGGACGCTCTCAGAAAAGAAATCCAAAGCGTTTTGTCGCGCGGTCGCGTCGATGTTTTCGTGACCTATTCGACGACAAGCGACGTCGAAAAGAACGTCGTTGCGGACGTAGGTCTTGCCGCGGGATATATGAAAGCGGCAAAAGAGCTCGAAGAAAAGCTCGGAATAACAAACGACCTTACTATGACGGCAATTTTAAGAATCCCAGACGTAGTCAAGCCCGAAAGCGTAGACGAAGATTACGACGAGCTTGAGTCTTTAATAAGAGAAACGGCGAGAGAAGCATTGCAGAATATGAACGTCATGCGCGAAAAAGAGGGCGAGAAGCTCAAAGCCGACATAATGAGCCGCATAGAGGTTTTGAAAGAGTGCTTGGCAAAAATCGAGAAACGCGCGCCGATTGTCGTAGAAAACTATCGCGAAAAGCTTACTTCGAGAATAACCGAAGCATTAAGCGGCGTTGAGATAGACGAAACGAGGCTTTTGAATGAAGTTGCGTTCTTCACCGACAAAGCCAACATCGACGAAGAGATAACAAGACTCAAATCGCATTTCGTTCAGGCAAGAGACATTATGGAAAAAGAAACGTTGGTTGGAAGAAAAATGGACTTTTTGGTTCAGGAACTAAACCGCGAAACCAACACCATTTGCAGCAAATCCAACGATATTGAGGTTACGAACACCGCTCTTTCAATGAAGTCCGAAATCGAAAAGATAAGAGAACAAATTCAAAACCTCGAATAAAGCAATAAAAATACAACGGAAAAGTTTAAGGAGAATATATGGAAAAAGGAATGTTAATCGTAATATCGGGTCCCTCGGGAGTAGGCAAAGGCACGGTTAAAAACGAGCTACTCAAAAGGAATCCGAAGCTTATCGAATCGATATCCTGCACGACAAGAAAGCCGCGCCCCGGCGAGGAAGAGGGAATACATTATTTCTTCAAGACCGAAGAAGAATTCGACGCGTTGATACTTGAAAATCAATTCCTCGAATACGCGGGAGTTTTCGGAAGAAAATACGGAACGCTCAAGGCGTTCGTAGACGAACAGAGAAACTTAGGGAAAGACGTTTTGCTCGAAATAGACGTTCAAGGCGCGCTCCACGTCAGAGGCTCCGAGCCCGACGCCGTTTTGATTATGCTCGCGCCGCCCTCGCTACCCGAGCTTATTCAAAGACTTACGAAGAGAAATACCGAGACGGAAGAGGAAATCAAGAAAAGATATTCCAAATCTGCGGCGGAACTTAGAAATTTCAAGAGCTTCGATTATATCGTAATAAACGAAAACGACGACATCGAAACGACGTGCGTAAAAATAGAAAAGATATTAAAATCCGAGCTATACAGAGCTTCTCGAAACGAAAAGCTCATCGAAAGGATAATAGAAAACAGATATGACTAATAATATTAAGACCGTTCTTTTGGGAATAACGGGCGGAATAGCGGCGTATAAATCGTGCTACATCGCAAGCTATTTGAAAAAGAAAGGAATAAACGTAATCGCGATTATGACGAAAAACGCGACGGAATTCGTATCTCCCTTGACGTTCGAAACGCTCACGGGCAATAAGGTATATACCGAAACGTTCCAAGAGCACGAATATGAGGTAGAACATATTTCTTTGGCAAAGCAAGGCGATTTGTTCCTTGTAGCTCCCGCAACCGCGAATTTCTTGGCAAAGGCAAACGAAGGAATTGCCGACGATATGCTTTCGACGACCTTTTTGGCTTTTGAAAAGACGAAAATAATCGCGCCTGCGATGAATACTGCGATGTATAAAGCCGAAGCTACGCAAAAAAACATCGAGGAGCTAAAAAAGAAAGGAGTATACTTCGTCGATCCCGTTGACGGACATTTGGCGTGCGGAGATAACGGAGTAGGCAAAATGCAAGAGCCCGATGTTATATGCGATTTTGCCATAGAAATGCTTTTCGAAAAGAAAGACTTTTTAGGTAAACGCGTTTTGGTTACTTGCGGAGGCACAGTCGAAGATATAGATAAGGTTCGCTGCATAACGAACTATTCAAGCGGAAAGACGGGAGCTGCGATAGCAAACGCCTTGATAGACCGCGGCGCGATAGTAACGCTCGTCGAGGGTAACGTTTCCGTTCCTATGCCCAAAACGCATAAGAACGTCAAGGTAAGATCGACCGACGATATGTTCGAAGCCGTAATGAAAGAGCTTCCCGAAAACGACATCGTGATTAAGGCGGCAGCGCCTTGCGATTTCAAGCCTAAGAACAGATTCTCGGGCAAAATCAAGGATAAGGAATTGACGATAGAGTTTGTCAAAAATCCCGATATAGCAAAGGAAGTAGGCAAAATCAAGGGAGATAAAAAGCTTGTCATATTTGCCGCCGAAACGGAGAACCTTTTGGAGAGCGCATATAAAAAGCTCGAAGGAAAAAATGCCGATATGGTTATAGCAAACGTCGTAGGCGGAAAAACGGGCGGTTTTTCTTCGGACGAAAACGCCGTCACGATAATAAAAAGAAGCGGCGAGATAACGGAAGTTCCGAGTATGAAAAAAACGCAGCTTGCCGACGTAATACTCGACAATATAGCGACGCTTTATTAAAAGATAATTCAAACACAGATGATAGCAAAGGTTATTGTAGACGTAACACATTCAAACGTAGACAAGGTTTTCGATTATATGATCCCCGAAAACCTTGTTGTCGAAAAAGGCGCAAGAGTACTTGTGCCTTTTGGCCGTCAAAACGTCGAAGGCTTTGTTATCGATATTTCCGATTCTACCGATTGTCCGATAGAAAAACTTAAAAGCGTGTCGGAGGTTTTGGATAAAATTCCGCCGCTTACAACCGATACGATAGAGCTTGCCGACTTTGTTGCGAAAAAATATCACGCATTAAAGTCCGAGGTTCTTCGACTTATGATTCCGTCGGAAATGAGGGGCGGCAAGGTCAAAGAAAAAGAAAAGACGGTGGTATGCCTTTGCGGAATTCCTTACGCAGAAGCCGTCGGAACGATAGCGAAAAACGCGCGTAAACAATTCGATCTTCTCGAGGATATTTATGGCGGCGAAAACGACTATACTTTCTTGGCAAGCTGCTACGGCTATCCCGCGTTAAAGGCGCTTGAAAAGAAAGGAATCGTTTATTTCGAAGAGGAACATATAAACAGAATTCCTTACGAGTTCGTCGAAGAAAAAGACGAAGAGCATGTTTTGACGGAAGAGCAAAAAGGCGCGATCGAATACGTCGAAAAGACCGATAAAGAAATCACGCTCATTCGCGGCGTAACGGGATCTGGCAAGACGGAGATATATCTTAACCTAATAGAAAAGGAGCTTAAAAAGGGCAAGACCGCGCTTTTTATGGTTCCCGAAATAGCGTTGACTCCGCAAATGGTTTCGAAGCTTCGCGCAAGGTTCAAAGATACCGTCGCGATAATCCATAGCGGATTGTCGGCAGGCGAAAGGTTCGACGAGTGGTGGCGAATAAGAACGGGCGAAGCGAAAATCGTCGTAGGAGCTCGAAGCGCGGTTTTCGCGCCGCTTCAAAATATCGGAATAATCGTCATCGACGAAGAACACGAAACGAGCTATCGCGCGGAGAATTCTCCGAGATATTCGACGATTGATGTAGCAAAGTATAGAATAAGAAATTCTCGCGGTAAGATAGTTTTGGGAAGCGCAACCCCGTCGGTAGAGAGCTATTACAAAGCCAAAAGCGGCGAATACGGGCTTTTCGAAATAACGGAAAGAGTCAACAAAAGGCGGCTTCCTTATGTCGAGATAGTCGATATGAAACGAGAGGTTCAACGGGGAAATAAGTCGCTTATTTCCTCGGAGCTTGAAAAGCTTCTCAAAAAGACGCTGGATAGCGGCGAGCAAGCCATTTTGTTTTTGAATAGAAGAGGCTTTTCGGCGTACTATCAATGCCTCGATTGCGGCTATGTTTGCAAGTGCAATACGTGCGACGTAAGCCTAAACTATCACAAGAGCGAGCATGCGCTCAAATGCCACTATTGCGGCACGAAATATATCATTCCGAAGACCTGCCCCGAATGCGGCGGCAATCACTTCAAAATGGGAGGAGTGGGAACGGAGAGAATAGTCGAAGAAGTGCAAAAGCTTTTCCCCGAAGCAAGGATTCTTCGTATGGATAACGATACGACTTCGACGAAAGAGGCGCATAACGCCATTCTATCGACGTTCAGAAAGCATCAAGCGGATATTTTGGTAGGCACGCAAATGGTAGCGAAAGGGCACGATTTCCCGCTATGCACCCTTGTCGGCATAATCGACGCGGATCAATCCCTTTATTATTCCGACTACCGAAGCGGCGAAAGGACGTTCCAGCTTGTTACGCAAGTGGCAGGGCGTGCGGGAAGGGCTGAGCGAGAGGGGATAGTTCTTCTTCAAACCTATTCGCCGCATCATTATATAATAAATTACGCTACGAAATATAACTACGTCGATTTTTACGATTACGAGATAAACGCCCGTCGGGCGACGTTGTTTCCGCCGTTTGCCGACATCGTTCGAATAATGATAATAAGCAGCGACGAGGCGAAAGCGAAAAAAACTTCGAGAGCGATTTTCAATCAAATCAACGACCTCAAGAAGAAAAAAGAGGGGGATTTTGTCTATTTTAACGGCATGAGATCGCCGATTTCGAGAATAGACGACAAATTCCGCTTCCAGATTATCTGCCGAATAACGGGCGAAGAGGTTGCTAAAATCGAAGAGAATATATATAATATAGTCGATAATTGTAAGGATGCGGGTGTGACAAGCTTTGTCGAGATAAACCCCGCGAATATGTACTGACGATAATAAGGAGAATACATGGCACTTAGAAAAATCATTCAAGAAGGTAACGAAACGCTGCGCAAGCATTCACGTCCGGTAACGGAATTCGACAAAAAGCTCGGATCGCTTCTCGACGATATGAAGCAGACGTTGAAAAAAGCCGACGGAGTAGGTCTTGCCGCTCCGCAGGTCGGAATTTTGAGAAGAATTTTCATAATCGAAACGGGGGACGAGAAGCATAGCAACGTTGTCGAATTTATCAACCCCGAGCTTTTGGAGGCAAAGGGCGAGCAATACGGCGACGAGGGTTGCCTTTCCGTCCCCGGAGTCAGAGGAAAAGTAAAGCGCCCTATGACCGTCAAGGTAAAAGCGCAAGACAGATACGGCGAAGAGTTCAAGATGACCTTGACCGAGCTTTCCGCAAGATGTTTCTGCCACGAGAACGACCACTTAGACGGAATACTCTTTATTGATAAAGCTACCGAAAAAGAAGAATACGACGAGGATTGACGCTAATGAAAATTGTTTTTTTGGGAACTCCTGATTTTGCGGTAAAACCGCTTATGGCGATAAAAGAAAGCTCGCATGAAATACTTGCTGTCGTAACGCAGCCCGACCGTCCGACGGATAGGGGACATAAAATATCCCAGTCCGCCGTAAAGATCGCCGCAAAGGAATTGGGACTTCCCGTTTTGCAATATAACAAATTAAGGGTTGACGGACTTAACGATTTAAGACAACTTAGTCCCGATCTTATGGTTACTTGCGCGTACGGTCAGATTTTGTCGCAAGATATAATCGATATTCCGAAATACGGAATAATCAACATTCACGCGTCGCTTCTTCCGAAATACCGCGGTGCCGCGCCTATTGCAAGAGCCGTCATTGACGGAGAAGAAAGAACGGGCGTAACGCTTATGAGAACGGATAAGGGTATCGACACGGGCGATATTTTGATGGCTGAAGCCACCGACATAGGCGAAGACGAAACGACGGGCGAGCTTTTCGACAGACTTTCCGAAATAGGCGCAAGGCTTATCGTCAAAGGTCTTGACGAAATAGAAAGCGGAAAAGCCGTTTTCACGCCGCAAGACAACGAGAGAGCTACGCACGCGAAAATGCTCGAAAAGGAAGAGGGCAAGCTCGATTTCTCAAAGAGTGCGAAAGAGCTTAAAAACCTCATTAGAGGACTTAACCCCAAGCCGACGGCGTTTTTCGATCTTGACAATGCTATGGTAAAAGTATTTAAGTCTCACGTCGTCGAAGAATCTTTCGACGGAAAAGTCGGAGAAGTTGTTTTGAGCGACAAAAAGCAAGGACTTATAATAAAGTGCGGCGAGGGCGCTCTTTCGATAGACGAGCTTCAATACCCCAACGGTAAGAGACTTGCGATAAAAGATTTTCTTAACGGAAGAGAAATTCCTCAGGGAAAGATACTTTAATGAACTATATATACAGAGCCTACAAAATAACCGACGGCGTTTTGCGAGATAAGGCGTTTTCGACGATAGAGCTTAACAAAGCGCTCAAAATCGCACCCGAAGACGAAAAGGGAATTATTACCAAAATCGTTTACGGAACGCTCGAAAACTCCGTTCGGTACGATTATTATATTTCCTGCCTTTGCGCAAAAAAACCGAAAGGTGCAATCGCGTCTTTGATAAAGGTGGGATTATATCTTTTGTATGAGCTCGATTCCGTTCCCGATTATGCGGCAATTGACGAATGCGTCAAAATAGCGAAAAAGCTGAGTAAAGGCTCGCTGTCGGGGTTTGTCAACGGAACGCTTCGAAGAGCGGTGGGGTATGATTATCCGACGCCGACAGATGAAATAGAAAGACTTTCCGTCGAATATAGCGTTCCGACCTTAATAATAAAAAAAATAATATCGGAATACGGAAAAGAAAGGGCGGGAAAGATGTTTTCAAGGACAGAAAGTTCGCTTGAATGCGTCAGATCGAACGCACGCAAAATAAGCGGAGAGGCTTTCAAAAACGAGCTTTATGCGTTTGATATTCCGTATAAGCGTCTCAAAGAAAACGCTTTCGAGGTGAAGCTTTCGGATATATCGGAAAAGCTCGACAAAAAGCTTTATACGTGTCAGGCTCTTGCTTCGATAGAAGCGGTGGATATGCTCGATATAAAGGACTCCGACGAGGTTTTGGACTCGTGCGCGGCTCCCGGCGGTAAGGCGATTTACGCTTCCGAAAAGGCAAAGAGCGTTGTCGCGTGCGATATATATCCGCATAGAGTCGCGCTTATAGAAAGCTATGCTTTGAGAATGGGTGCGAAAAACGTTACGGCGATTTTGAAAAACGGCGAAAAGGAAGACGAAGAATATTTCGAAAGGTTCGATAAAATCATCTGTGACGTTCCGTGCAGCGGAAGCGGCGTGTTTATGAACCGCCCCGACGTTCTTTTCGGCATAACGGAAAGCAGAATAGCTTCGCTTAACGCATTGCAATATTCGATACTTGAAAACAACGCCAAGTACCTCAAAAAGGGCGGAGAGCTTTTGTATTCGACGTGCTCGCTTTTTAAGGAAGAAAACGATGACACAATAAAGCGCTTTTTGGAAAACAACGACGGCTTTGAAGTCATTAAGATAAAAAGCGACATTCCTCATATAGAAAAGGAATATGGCATAGAGCTTTGTCCCGTTATTTCGGGAACGATAGGCTTTTATATGTCAAAGATTGTGAAGCGATGATACTTACGGATTTAGACAACGAAATATTTGAAAGCACGCTTCTTGAAGTCGGCTTGAAGAGTTTTCAAGTAAAAACGGTCAAAAAATGGCTCTTGAACGGATATAGCTTCGACGAGATGACGGATATTCCGAAAGGAATACGCGAAAAGCTCAAAGAAAGCTACATCGACGTGCCGCTTACCGTTATGAAAGACTTTGTGTCTAAAGACGGAACTGTTAAGCTGCTATATAAAACTCACGACGGCGAGCTTTTGGAGGGCGTAATCATGCATTACGAATACGGCAACACCATTTGCATTTCCTCGCAGATAGGGTGCCGCATGGGGTGTAGATTCTGCGCTTCGGGTATGGACGGATTGAAAAGAGATTTGACGGCATCTGAAATGCTTGCCGAAGTAACTACAGCAAATAGGTATTTAGGCGGCGGAAAGAGCGACAGACGTATAACAAACATCGTTTTGATGGGAAGCGGCGAACCGTTAGACAACTACGACAACGTAATGAGGTTTTTGGAGCTGATAAACTCCGAAAGCTCCCTTAACGTAAGCATGCGCAATATCTCTCTTTCGACGTCGGGAATCGTTCCGAAGATTAAAGAGCTTGCCGAAAAAAACATCGGCGTAACGCTCACCATTTCTCTACATAACCCGATAAACGAAGAGCGAAAGGAAATCATGCCGATAACGAACGCCTACTCTGTCGAAGAGATAGTGCAGGCTGCGCGTTATTATTTCGAAAAAACTGGAAGAAGAGTGGTTTTCGAATATACACTCATAAAGGGCGTGAACGACGGCGAGAAATATATAGACAAGCTCGCAAAGCTTGTGAAAGGCTTCCCCAGCCACGTAAATTGCATAATCTATAACGAGATAAAGGGCAAGGACTTTATGCCGACAACGCGCAAAGACGGATATGCGTTCGTCGCAAAACTAAACGAAAAAGGCATTTCCGCAACGCTTAGACGTCAGATGGGCGTAGACATAGAGGGCGCGTGCGGAATGCTCAGAAGAAGATACTTGGACGGTGTGGAAAAGTAGCTTTCGATATTGAAAAATTGTGCATAACATGTGGATAACTTTTCTTTCGGTTTTTATCGAATTTCATAAATAAACAAATATACGCGTAAAAATCGGTTGTTTATTGTGATAAAGTGAACAAATTTTCGAGTTATCCACACTATTTAAGGAGAAACAGACATTTTAGGGCGAGTAACGAAAGGAATAGCGGGAACGTACATAGTCGAAAGCTTTGGAGAGATTTTCCTCTGTGACGCGAGAAAGACCGTAAAGACGAAAACGGGCAATATCTTTATCGGAGATATGGTCGATTTTTCCGTGATTGAAAAGGGGAAAGGGGTTATCGAGCTTGTTTTGCCGAGAAAGAACCAGCTCAAAAGACCTCCGATCTCAAACGTCGATTCTGCGTTAATTTTGCTTTCGAAAGAGCCTGTCCCCGATTTTCATCTGATAGACAAAATGCTTGTTTCGCTGTCGATGAAAAACATCGGAGTAACGCTTCTCGTAACAAAGTCGGACTTAGGGCAAGAGGAGTTATATGATTCCGTTTTAAGTAATTACGCCAAGCACGTTGACGACGTAATAGCCGTTTCCGCAAAAGAGGAGGATTCGATCGACAAGGTCAAAGAAATTCTTCGAGGCAAGATGACTTGCGTCATAGGTCAGTCTGCGGTGGGAAAATCTACTTTAATAAACGCTCTTCAAAACGAAAAGAGCTTTGAAACGGGGGAGCTGTCGAAAATAAAACGAGGCAGGCATACGACGAGGCATTCCGAGATAGTGCGCGTCGACGACGACAGCTTTATCGTCGATACGCCGGGGTTCAGCTTTTTCGACCTTGATATAGATCCCGACGATCTTAAAAAGCATTACTTCGATTTCAACGAGTTTTCAGATAAATGCAAGTATCGAAGCTGCAACCATATCAACGAACCGAATTGCGAGGTCAAAAAAGCTGTCGAAGAGGGCTTGCTTTCAAAGGAAAGGTACGATAGATATATCGAACTATATAACGAACTAAAAGAGAAATGGAGGAAAAAATATGACTGATGTCATGATTGCGCCGTCGATACTTTCTGCGGATTTTTCGAAGATGGGCGAAGAGGTACGCCGTGCCGAAGATTCGGGTGCGGATATTTTGCACGTAGACGTTATGGACGGGAACTTCGTGCCGAACATAACTTTCGGGGCAAAAATGGTCGAGGATATTCGTCCGCATACGAAGCTTCCCATCGACGTTCATATGATGGTTAGCGAACCGTCTTTTTATGCTGAAAAGTTTGTCAGGGCGGGGGCAGATTACATAACGTTCCATATCGAAGCGGAAAAGAACGCAAGACCGCTTCTTGAAAAAATCAAGAGCCTCAATGCAAAATGCGGAATAGTCGTTTCTCCCGATACTCCCGTTTCGGCGATAGAGGACGTTCTCGATATATGCGATATGGTGCTTGTCATGAGCGTATATCCCGGTTTTGGCGGACAAAAATTTATAGAAAAAACCCTTGATAAGGTTAGGAAACTCAAAGAGATAAAGCTTGAAAAGGACTTAAACTATCTTATCGAGATAGACGGCGGCGTCAATACGAAGACCGTGAAAAGCATTATCGACGCAGGCGCCGAAGTTCTTGTTGCTGGAAGCGCGGTTTATAACGGATCCGATATGAAAAAGAATATCGCGGCTCTAAAAAACTCAAAGACCAAAGAGGAATAATAGCTTTTCGATTGACGGATGGGGAAAGAAAATGAGAGGATTATTGATATTAAACGGAAATAAAAGCGATTTGCTTCCCGACGAAAAAGACTACGACCTTATTGTCGTAGCCGACGGAGCGTATGAAAAAGCCAAAGAAGCGATAGGAAATATCACCTGCGTTGTCGGAGATTTCGATTCTCTCGGATACGTTCCGAAAGACGTCGGAATAATGAAGCTCGAGCCCGAAAAGGACTTCACCGACGGCGAGGTGGCTTTAATGTACCTTGTCGAAAAGGGGTGCGATAAAATCGATATAGCGTGGGCTATGGGTTTAAGAACCGATCACTTTTTAGGCAATCTTGCGCTTTTAAAAATAGCAATCGATAATTCCGTCTTTGCGAGAATAATTTCCGAAAACGAGGATATATACCTAATAAAAGAGCATTTCGAATTAAGAGGCGTTTTAGGGAAAACAATCTCGCTGTTACCTTTTAGCGAAAGCGTGCATATAATTGACGGAGAAGGGCTCAAATATAAGGTGAACGACCTGACCCTCACGAAAAGCGAGACCAAAGGCGTTTCGAACGTCGCAACGGAGGATATCGTTAAGATAACTCCGATTGAAGGCTTACTTTACGTCATCGTTAACAAAGCGGAGAGATAATGAAAATCATTTGCATAAAGCTTCCGAGAATGCTTAGTAAAATAGCGTCGCTCTTTATAAGGAAGAATAAGGGAGAGTAAGAAGCTTTGAGTTATCCATTAAAAGTCGGGTTCGACTTTCGACGGATAGCAACGAGTGAGATAAATAATCGGAAAAGCCTTCTAAAACAAACTTACGAAAGAGAATAACAAAAAAGACAGGTCGATAACCTGTCTTTCGTTTTTGAAATTAAATAATTACGCTCTTTCTACTTTTCCGCTCTTAAGGCAAGACGTGCAAACGTAGCACGATTCAACCTTTCCGTTCTTTACGATTCTGACTTTCTGAACGTTAGCACCTAAGCTTCTAGGAGTCTTGCGGTGAGAATGGCTAACGAGGTTTCCGCTCATAGAACCCTTTCCGCAAACGCTGCAAACTTTAGACATATATTGTGCACCTCCTCGGTAAAATACTGATTTGACTAAGATATATTAACACGCTTCGATGAAAAAAGCAAGGATTTTTAAGGGGAATAGTCAAAATATTTTAGCTTATTTGTCAAATTAGTTAAGGGAATAAGTTGCAAAAAAGTTTTCGATATAGTAAAATACTATCAGATTGATAAAATGGAGGGCAATATGGCGGTCAACACAAGAAACGCATACGGAAAGATAACCATCACCGATGAAGCGATAAGTATCGTCGCAGGTCAAGCTGCACGTTCTTGTTACGGCATCATAGATATGGTTTCGAGAAGACTTACGGACAGCATTGCGTGCCTTTTCAACAAGCATTCCGTTTCGCAGGGTGTCAAGGTTACGACGCTCGGAGACAGAATATATATCGACCTTTTCATCGTCGTAAAATACGGCGTATCGATAAACGCCGTTGCCGAATCAGTCAAAGAAAGCGTCAAATACTCTGTCGAGAAATTCACGGGAATGTTCGTGGATACGGTTAACGTCAGCGTAGTAGGCGTCAAATTGTAATTTCGGAGAAAATTCATATATATGTATAAATCTGTCAATGCGGCGTTGTTCCGCAAAATGTTTGTCGGCGGAGTCAAGAACCTCGAAGTAAACAAGCAGCTTGTCGATTCCCTGAATGTATTCCCCGTGCCTGACGGCGATACGGGAACAAATATGTCGATGACCCTTTCGTCGGCTGTCAAGGAACTCAACAATCTTCCGGGCAACGACATGGGCGAAATATGCGATGTAATCTCGAAGTCTGCTCTTCGCGGCGCGAGAGGAAACTCGGGCGTAATCACGTCGCAGATATTGAAAGGCTTCTGTCAAGCGGTCAAGAAAGCGAGATCGTTTGATAATCTTGCTTTGGCGAAAGCTTTCGGACAAGCGACGGAAATAGCTTATTCCGCCGTAACGAAGCCTCAGGAAGGAACTATATTGACGGTAGTCCGCGAGATGGCGGAGTATGCCGCAAAGGAATATAAATCGACCTCGTATTTCGAAGACTTCTTCTTGAAGATAATCGAAGCGGGCGAAGAATCTTTGGCAAGAACGCCCGAGATACTTCCCGTACTTAAAAAAGCGGGCGTAGTCGATGCCGGCGGTAAAGGACTTTTGGTATTCCTTCGCGGAATGTATACCGTTTGCATCGGCGGAACGATCGACGGAGAGATTCAAGAAGCTCCCGTTCAGATCGAGTCCAATCAAGACGACGTAATCGTAGGCGACTTTGACTTAGGCAATATCGAATTTGCTTACTGCACGGAGTTTTTCGTAATAAACATAAACAAAAAAGCGACTATTGCAGACATCGACAGATTCCTTCAGCGTCTTATGGGAATAGGCGACTGCGTTGTAGTGGTCGGTGATCTCGAATTTGTCAAGGTTCA
>CAZIPL010000025.1:0-22039 GCA_964541255.1 uncultured Clostridia bacterium
AAACTGTATACTATCTCCTTGCACAACCTGTATACTATCTTACTACACTATACAGCTCTGCTGCCGCCGAATAAACAAAACTCTCTTATTAAGGGAACAATCTCGGCAAATGTCGAGACTTGGAAATTGATATTTTTATTTCCTTAAAACTTGAAGTTTTCGCACATTATAAGCATTATCATAATAAATACTAAGGATAGTTTGGTTTCTAAGAGTAGTAAGAATAAAAAGAAAACGGCTTTCGAATGTTACGAAAACCGTTTATAGAAGATATTTATTTATCTAATAGAGATTTATTCAGCCTTTCCTGCGCTGCCGAGAACTTCGACGATCTTTCTCTTAACTTCTTCTTTCATCATCGTACGAGCGTCGCCGAGATACTGTCTCGGATCGAAGTGATCGGGATGTTCGACGAAGTGTTTACGAACTGCCGCCGTGAAAGAGAGACGAAGGTCGCTGTCGATGTTGATTTTGCAAACAGCCATCTTTGCGGCTTTTCTAAGCTCGGATTCGGGAATACCGATTGCATCGGGCATATGTCCACCGAATTCGTTGACGATAGCTACCTTATCCTGAGGAACGGAGCTTGCGCCGTGAAGAACGATGGGGAAGTTAGGAAGTCTCTTTCCGATTTCTTCCAAGATGTCGAGGCGGAGTTTAGGATCCTGACCGGGTTTGAATTTATATGCGCCGTGGCTTGTTCCGATAGCGATTGCGAGGCTGTCGATACCCGTTCTCGAAACGAATTCTTCAACTTCGTCGGGGCTTGTGAAGAGTGCGTCGTCTGCTTCGACTTTAACGTCGTCTTCTACGCCTGCGAGCTTACCGAGCTCGGCTTCAACTACGACTCCGCGAGCGTGAGCGTATTCTACAACCTTTTTGGTTTCGGCAATGTTATCTTCCCAAGACATGCTGCTTGCATCGATCATAACGGAAGTGAAGCCGTCGTCGATAGCGGATTTGCAAACTTCGAAGTTTGCGCCGTGGTCAAGGTGCATAACGATAGGAATTTCCGTCGTTTCAACAGCTGCTGCAACGAGATGACGAAGATATACGGGGTTAGCGTATTTTCTTGCACCTGCAGATACCTGCAAAATAACGGGGGACTTCAATTCGTTGGCTGCTTCAACGATAGCCTGAACCATTTCCATGTTGTTAACGTTGAACGCGCCTACGGCATAACCGCCGTTATAAGCCTTTTCAAACATTTCTTTGCTTGTTACGAGTGGCATATTTATAAACCTCCAAAATACTGTTACGAATATTTAAGTTGCGATTTACGCTGCTCAAAGTGTAGGAACACCTTTGTATGACAAAAAACCGCATAACTTGTCATTAGTATATCATATTTTTCTGCCTTAAACAACCTAAATAATATTTGAAAACAAATAAAATCGTCAAAATGCATAAAAAAACTTTGATTGAAAGTGATTTTGTGCTACAATAAACCCGATAGGAGAATGTGAAAATGATTTCAATTATTATCCCGATATATAATGAAGAAGAAGTGCTTCCTACTTCTTATGAAAGAATTAAGGAAGTAGCAGAAAATCTAGGCGAAAAATACGAGCTTGTGTTTGTTAACGACGGAAGCAAGGATAAATCTCTCGAGCTTTTGAAGGACATTTCCGAAAAAGACAAGAATGCCGTTGTTTTGTCTTTCTCTCGCAACTTCGGTCATCAAGCGGCTGTTTCTTGCGGAATGGAGCATTGCAAAGGCGATGCCGCGATAATTATTGACGCAGACCTTCAAGACCCGCCGAAAGTTATTTACGACATGGTGAAGAAGTGGAGAGAGGGATACGACATCGTATACGGCAAAAGAAAGACAAGAGCGGGAGAAACGGTTTTCAAAAAACTCACTGCTTTCGTATATTACAGAATAGTAAACGGACTTTCCGAATTCGAGATCCCGAAAGACTCCGGAGATTTTCGCCTAATATCCCGAAAAGTAATCGATACTTTGAACTCTATGCCCGAGCATAACAGATACCTAAGAGGTATGAATGCTTTTGTCGGATTCAAGACTTATGCGCTCGAATATGAAAGAGAAGCAAGGTTTGCTGGTGAGACGAAGTATACGATGAAAAAGATGGTCAAGCTTGCAAGCGACGGCATAATATCGAATTCGTCGAAGCCTTTATACTTGGCACTATATTTCGGCGTCGCTTTCGGAATAATAGGCGTTGTCGGACTCTTGGCATTGATAGTTTTTGCGATACTTTCGGCATGCGGCGTTACGGCGGCTCTTCCTATCGATTTATGGACGATAGACATTCTTGTGATTGCTCTTGCGGGTATGCTTGTTTCTAATGGCATAACGAACCTATACGTCGGAAGAGTATACGACGAAGTCAAAAACAGACCTAAGTATATCGTTGACGAAACGTATAATCTTGAAAAATAATCGTTTGATATAAAACGCAATATATAACTTAAAAAGCGTTTTATATAACTATATTGAAATAAAAAATTCATTGACATAAAGGAGACTTAAAGAAATGGTTGACGAAAGAATAAAAATTCTTGCGAAAAATCTCGTAAACAATTCCGTTCGCGCCAAAAAAGGCGACAAGGTTCTCATAGAGGGAAGCTTTTCCGATGCGCCTTTAGTAAACGAATGTATCAAGGAATGCTACAAAGTCGGTGCATATCCTTATTATAACTACACCGATCCGACGACGAAACGCGCTATGCTTATGGGTATAAGCGAAGAGCAGATGAATTATTGGGTAAAGTGGGATGCCGAAAGAATGGCAGATATGGATTGCTATATCGGAATCAGAGGCGGAGAGAACAGCTTCGATCTTTCCGACGTTCCCGCAGAAAATATGCAGCTTTTCAATAGCGAATATTTCCATAAGGTTCATCACGAAATCAGAGTTGCAAAGACTCGCTGGGTAGTTCTTCGTTATCCTACCGCGTCTTTTGCACAAGCTGCGGGAATGTCTACGGAAAGCTTCGAGAACTTCTTCTTCGACGTATGCTGCTTGGATTATGCTAAGATGGGCAAGGCTATGCAGCCGCTTGTTGACCTTATGAACAGAACCGACAAGGTAAGAATTCTTGACGCTAAGACAGACCTTAGATTCTCTATAAAGGGAATCCCCGCAATTCCTTGCGCAGGATATTGCAATATCCCCGACGGCGAAGTATATACCGCACCCGTAAAGGATTCCGTCAACGGATATATAAGCTATTCCGCACCGTCGATTTATAACGGAATCAGACACGACGACATCAGACTTGAGTTTAAGGACGGAAAAATCGTCAAAGCAACGTCGTCGAGAACTGCCGACATCGAAAACGTATTCAATACGGATGAGGGCGCAAGATACGTAGGAGAATTCGCAATCGGCGTCAATCCTTATGTAAATAAGCCTATGCTCGATATTTTGTTCGACGAAAAGATCGCAGGTTCAATTCACTTCACTCCCGGTGCTTGCTATGACGAAGCTCCTAACGGCAATAACAGCGCGATCCATTGGGATTTGGTACATATCCAGACACCCGAATGGGGCGGCGGCGAGATTTATTTCGACGATGTTTTAATTAGAAAAGACGGTCGTTTCGTTATTCCTGAGCTTGAATGCTTGAATCCCGAGAACCTCAAATAATATCTTTTTGAGAATATTGTTTTGCGATTAAAGATTATCGCGAAACGAAATAGGCAAACAACTGCGATTGAATGGTTTTCAAAAAGCGGTCGCTCTTGTGAAATTATTAACGAAAAAAGGCAAAAGAAGTAAAAAACGGTTGCGTTTTTATGCTTATGTTGTTATAATGAATTTGTATTTTGATTTAACTTTACGGAGGTAAATATTATGGTAAAAGTTGGTATTAACGGCTTTGGACGTATCGGAAGATTGGTTCTTCAGGCTTCGCTCAAAAACCCTGATGTTCAGGTTGTCGGCGTAAACGATCCTTTCATCGATGCAGAATACATGGTCTACATGATGAAGTATGATACCGTTCACGGAAGATTCGACGGCGAAGTATGCGCTAAAGACGGAAAGCTTTATGTAAACGGCAACGAAATAGCTGTATTTGCAGAAAAAGATCCTGCTTGCATCGATTGGAAATCTTGCGGTGCTGAATATATCGCAGAAGCAACGGGTATCTTCACGACGATCGAAAAGGCTCAGGCTCACTTTGTCGGTGGCGCAAAGAAGGTTGTTATCACTGCTCCTTCCAAAGACGCTCCTATGTTCGTTATGGGCGTAAACCACAACGAATATAAGAAAGATATGACGGTTATCTCTAACGCTTCCTGCACAACGAACTGCCTCGCTCCTTTGGCTTACGTAGTAAACAAAGAGTTCGGCATCAAGGAAGGACTTATGACGACCGTTCACTCCACAACTGCTACGCAGAAGACCGTTGACGGACCTTCCAAGAAGGACTGGAGAGGCGGTAGAGCTGCTGCTGGCAACATCATTCCTTCGTCTACGGGCGCTGCTAAAGCAGTAGGCAAAGTAATCCCCGAGCTTAACGGCAAACTTACGGGTATGGCATTCAGAGTTCCTACTCTCGACGTATCTGTTGTTGACCTTACTTGCAATCTTGCTAAGCCCACTACTTATGAAGAAATCTGCGCTGCAATCAAGAACGCTTCCGAGACCTATATGAAGGGCGTTTTGGGTTACACCGAGGATGCAGTTGTTTCTTCTGACTTCATCGGCGAAGTTAACACCTCCGTATTTGACGCTAAGGCAGGCATCATGCTTACCGATACGTTCGTTAAACTCGTTTCTTGGTATGACAACGAGTGGGGTTATTCTAACAAGGTTGTTGACCTTATCGCTCACGCTGCAAAGGTTGACGCTGAATAATTCGATTACAAATCAAAAAATCAGGGCAAAGAGAAATCTTTGCTCTTTTTTTGATATAAAAAGTTTCGCAATAAAAAGGAAAAGAGGGAAGTATTATTGTATAATATATTTAGAATAATTTCGGAGTATTTCTTGTGGAGAATAAAACTTACTTAATCGAAGAAAAATTTTTGTCGCCGTATGCGATGAAATCGAAAGACACAAAAGGAAGAAAGGTTTTCGAAGAGCTTTGTCCTACACGTACGGATTTTCAGCGCGATAGAGACAGAATAATTCACTGTAAGGCATTTAGGCGCTTGAAGAATAAAACTCAGGTTTTCATTAAACCCGAGGGCGATCATTATATGACGCGCCTTACTCACACGTTGGACGTTGCGCAGATCGGAAGAACCATTTCAAGGATTTGCAATCTAAATGAAGATTTGACCGAAGCAATCGCCTTAGGGCATGACCTTGGTCACACGCCGTTCGGCCATGCGGGAGAGCGTACGCTGAATGAACTTACGGGCGGCGAATTTTTGCATGAACGGCAATCGTTGAGAGTAGTCGATGTTCTCGAAAACAACGGGAAAGGGCTTAATCTCACTTTCGAAGTCAAAGACGGCATTGTCAATCACAATTCTTCGGGGCATCCGAAAACTCTCGAGGGTGCGGTTGTTCATCTTGCTGATAGAATCGCATACCTAAACCACGATATAGAGGACTCTATAAGAGCGGGGATCATCACGCAAAACAACATTCCGAAGTCCGTTTCGGACGTTTTGGGCGATACATTTTCTAAGCGTATAAACACAATGATTATGTCCGTATACGACGCTTCTTTAAATAAGCCTACCGTCGGATACACTCCCGAGGTTGCCGAGGCTGCGGACGTTTTGCGAAAATTTATGTTCGAAAGGGTCTATTTCTCTGCCGATAAGAGAAAAGAGGAAGAGAAAGTAGACATCATGCTGAAATACCTGTTTGATTGGTACATAAAAACCCCTGACGATCTTCCCGATTTTTATAAAGGGCTTCTTGATAATTATCGAAAAGAAACGGTAGTAGCAGATTATATTTCGACGATGACCGATAGTTTCGCGCTTGAAACGTTCAGGAGTTTGTTCGAGCCTAAAATGAGAGGTTTTTATTGATTTGGAATTAGTTAAATTTTCTTTTACAATATAATTTTCACTCTAAAGAAAAGAAGAAAAAGCTTATGGAGTTAAATGTTTTTTTGGAACAACTTAAGAGCAAGGTCAATATAGTAGACGTAGCAAGTCGCTATATGACGTTGCAAAGAAAGGGCAATAAGTATTGGGGCTGTTGTCCTTTTCACCATGAGCGAACGCCCTCTTTTGCGATAGACGAAATAAAGCAATTCTATTATTGTTTCGGCTGCCACGAATCGGGCGATGTAATCAAGTTCGTGCAAAACGTCGAATCGACGGATTTTATCGGTGCGATAACGATACTTGCTCAGCTTGTAGGAATGGAAGTGCCGTCCTTTTCGGGAGGGAATAAAGACGAGATTTCTCTGAATAAGAAAAAACGAGAAAGAGCATATGCCCTTTTGAAAGACGCTGCAAAATATTATAACAAAGAGATATATAAGCCCGAGAATGCCGAAAAATTGCAATATCTTTTAAATAGAGGTATCTCGCAAAAAACGATAACAAGATTCGGTATCGGCGCATCGACGGACTGGACGGGCGTAATCAGACATTTGAAAAAGCTCGGATATACCGAAGAGGAAATGCTTGAAGCGGGCGTTGCCGGGAAAAGCGATAAAGGAAGATATTACGACGCGTATGCAACGCGAATCATAATTCCGATAATCGATTCATACGGACAAGTCGTCGCATTCGGCGGAAGAACGCTCGATAAACACGCTCAAGCAAAGTATAAAAACACCAACGACACTATCGCGTTCAACAAAAGAAAAGTTCTGTACGGTCTGAATCTCGTCAAAAAGCAAAAGCTGAAAGAAACGATTAAGAGCTTGATTTTGGTCGAGGGCTATATGGACGCCATATCTGTTTACGAGCAAGGCTTCCATAACGTTGTCGCAAGCATGGGAACCGCGTTGACGAAAGAGCAAGCAAAGCTTATGCACTACGTTACCGAAGACGTATATATATCGTATGACGGCGATGCGGCAGGCGTTAAAGGTGCCGTTTTGGGACAAAAAATCCTTGAAGACGAGGGTATTAACGCTAAGATTGTTATTCTTCGCGACAATCTCGATCCGGACGAAATAATAAGAAAATACGGCAAAGAAGAGTATCAAAAGGCTCTCGACAACGCACTCACAGGAACGGAGTTTAAGTTCAAGATATTGTCCGATAAGTTCGACGTAAAGGATTTAGGCGGAAAGAAAAAATATCTTGAAAACGCGTTGCGCGTAATCTCGACTCTTTCGACCGAAGCGGAAAAAGAAGAATGGCTTAAAAAGACTTCTGAGTATACTTCCATTTCCGTCGATAGCTTGCATCGAGATTTGCTAAAGGTCGATAAGGGGGAAAAGCCCGAAATAAACGTAGAATCTCCTTCAGAAAGAGCAGCCGACGGTGTGACTAAGGCGATACGTTGCGGATTGTCGCTGTGTATCGACGGCAGAAAATCTTTGGCGGACATTTCCCCTCTCGAGGAATATATTTCAAGTGATACTCATAGGAAAATATTTGAGTATATAAAGGATAAAGACGGCACAAAGATAAACGGAAGCATGCTTTTCAACGTGCTTGACGAAGCGGAGTACGAAGAGTTGACGCAAGTGCTTGAGTTTATGGAAAACGAAGGCATCACGGAAGACAATTTAGAAGAATACTTCGACGATTGTATGCGAACGGTATACCAAAAATCAAAACAAGAAACGCTTTCGAGGTTGAAACAAATGTATCGCGAAACAGACGATCTTGCAGAGAAACAACAGATAACGGCGGATATTCTTGAAATATCCAAGCAATTGAACAATAATGCGAAAAGGGGGAATAAACGTAATGGAAATTAAGGACTTTGTTGAAAATTTGGCAAAAGAAATAGTTGCCGGCTATAAATCCACGGGCGAAATCACGAGCGAAGAGCTTTTTGACAAACTCGAAAAACGTCATATCCCGCCCGAGTGCTTTGAAAACGTATATGCGATTTTGGAAGAAAACAATATTCGCATAATCGAAACCAACGAATATACGAAGATAGACACGGACTTTAACGAGATCGCCGCTCAAGTGAGCGTAGACGACCCCGTGAAGATGTATTTGAAAGACATCGGAAAGGTTCCGCTTCTTTCAAGCGAAGAAGAGATTGAAGTTGCGAAACGTATGCTCGAGGGCGACGAAAACGCAAAATTGATATTGTCGGAAGCAAACCTTCGTCTTGTAGTATCAATCGCAAAAAGGTACGTAGGAAGAGGCTTGCAGTTACTCGACCTTATACAAGAGGGTAATCTCGGCTTGATGAAAGCGGTCGAAAAGTTTGACTACACTAAGGGCTTTAAGTTCTCTACATATGCGACGTGGTGGATAAGACAAGCTATAACGAGATCTATCGCCGATCAGGCAAGAACAATAAGAATACCAGTTCATATGGTTGAAACAATCAACCGTCAGACGAAAGCTTCGAGGGCATTGCTTCAGGAACTCGGAAGAGAACCTACGATTGCCGAGCTTGCCGAAAGGCTCAACGTATCGGAAGAAAAGGTTCTTGAAATTCAAAAAATCGCGCTCGATCCCGTATCTTTGGAATCTCCTATCGGTGAAGAAGACGACACTCATTTGGGCGACTTCATAGAGGACGAACACGTGATTTCTCCCGAAGAAAATATGACGAGTAAGGCACTTCGAGACCAATTTGCCGAGATTTTATCGACGTTAACGCCGAGAGAAGAAAAGGTAATAAGACTTCGTTACGGTCTTGACGACGGAAAACCCAAAACGCTCGAAGAGGTGGGAAGGGATTTCCGCGTAACGAGAGAACGTATAAGGCAGATCGAAGCTAAGGCTTTGAGAAAACTCAGAAGCCCGACAAGAGCTAAAAAATTCAAAGAGTTCGAAAACGAATAAATCAAAAATAATTGCCTATATTTAGGCGTGTAATAAAGGACAGCATATAATGACCGACTTACAAGAAGTAACAAAGATAAGCGCAGTTGCCTCGCTTATTGAAGAGGGAAAGAAAACAGGCAAGGTAACTGCGGATGAAATATTCGATCATCTCGAAAAGCTCGATTTGTCGCCCGATAAGATAGACGAAGTATATCAACAGCTTGAAGAGAACAATATCAAAATCATCGACGATACGGACGAGCTACTCAAAGAAGAAATATCTGCCGAAATAGCAAACGAACTGTATACCGACGATTTGGGTATCAACGACCCCGTCAAACTATACTTAAAAGACATCGGAAAAGTTCCTCTTCTATCTACGGAGGAAGAGATCAAAACCGCTCAGCAGATGCTCGAAGGTGACGAAAACGCAAAGAGAAAGCTTGCGGAAGCTAACCTTCGTCTTGTAGTATCTATTGCAAAAAGATATGTAGGAAGAGGCTTGCAGCTTCTTGACCTTGTTCAAGAGGGCAATATGGGACTAATGAAAGCCATCGAGAAGTTTGACTATACCAAAGGCTTCAAGTTTTCTACATACGCAACGTGGTGGATAAGACAGTCTATCACAAGAGCAATTGCCGATCAAGCGAGAACAATTCGAGTTCCCGTGCATATGGTCGAAACGATAAACAGAAAAACCCGTGCGACAAGAGTTCTTCTCCAACGCTTGGGAAGAGAGCCGACAATCGAAGAAATTGCCGAAGAAATGGGCGTTCCCGTTGACAGAGTTCTCGAGATTCAAAGAATCGCGTTAGACCCGGTATCTCTCGAAACACCGATTGGCGAAGAAGAGGATACTCACCTTGGCGATTTTATCGAAGACGAAACGTCGATATCGCCCACGGATTTAGTATCCAATCAAATGCTTAAAGAAAAGCTTATTTCCGTTCTTTCGACGTTAACGCCGAGAGAAGAAAAGGTAATAAGACTTCGTTACGGTCTTGATGACGGAAAACCCAAAACGCTCGAAGAAGTCGGCAAAGAGTTTGATGTCACGAGAGAGCGTATAAGACAGATCGAGGCTAAGGCTTTGAGAAAGCTTCGCCACCCCAAGCGCAGCGCACAGATTAAAGATTTTTCGGAATAATCGAGTATTTATTCCTAAATTTAGTGTGTTATGCGAATAATTTAGCTTTTAAGTTGAGGCTTGCTATAAATGGTTAAACGCTTTGAAGAAATAATTAAAAGAATTCCCGAATGCGACACAATGTTAGACGTCGGATGCGATCACGGGTATATATCGTACGAAGCGCTTAATCGCGGAATTGCAAAAAAGGTCGTGTGCTCCGATATATCGGCACCGTCCTTAAAAAAAGCACAAAACCTTATCGGAGAACGAGGTTCATATTACGTTGCCGACGGCATTCCGAAAAACGTAGAATTCGATTTTCTCGTAATTGCGGGAATGGGCGGACGTGAGATTATGAAGATTCTCGAAGATAGAAAACCGATGAGAGCTCTTTTACAGCCGATGAAGAATATCGATTCTTTGAGAGAGTTTTTAGTGCGTAACGGATATAAAATCAAGTCCGACGAAATTATATTTGACGGAAAGTACTATAATATTATTGTGACTGATATCGGGTTCGATACTTTATCGGAAGACGAGATCGTTTTCGGAAGAACAAATCTTCAAAATCTATCTGAAGATTTTATGTCTTATCTTGAAAACGAGCTTGATAAGACGAAAGAAATAATCATAAAAGCCACCGGGAAAAGAAAAGCCGAGCTATATGATTATATTAAAAAAATAGAAGCTATTAAGCGGAGAAAACAAAATGATAATTAAAGAAATAATTAAAAAAATAGAAGAATTTGCCCCGCTTGGTATCTCGAAAGATTTGATTTCGAAAGGGGATTACGATAACAGCGGATTTCTTATCGGAGACAGAAACGTCGAAGCAGACGGAGCTGTCGTTACGATTGACGTATCGAACGATGCTGTCGATATAGCTTTGGAAAAAGGCTGCAATTTGATTATTTCCCATCATCCCTTCATATATTCTCCGATTTCTTCCGTGACGGAGGATGATTACAAAGGAAGACTCATTCGTCGTCTTATTCAAAACGGCATAAGCGTATATTCCTCTCATTTGCCTTCCGATATGACAAAAGGCGGAATAGACGACTTGTTTTCCGAATATTTCGACGGAGAAGTTGTTTCGAAAATGATTGACGAAGAAACTTATTCATACGGAAAAATCAGAGAAATTCAGCCCGTTTCGATAGAAGAATTGATCGAGAAACTAAAAAAAGACTTTTCGTCTGTAAAATACTTCAATGGCGAAAAAACGGATATTAGTAGCGTAGCGACTTTTTGCGGTAAAGCTTCCGGAAGAGACGTTAAGTTTGCAATTAACAACAATGCCGAGCTTTTTGTGTCGTGCGATATAGATCATCAACACCTTGTCGAGCTTAAAGAAAACGGAATTTCCGTTATCGAGCTAAACCACGGCGAAAGTGAATTCTTCTTTTTCAAGAAGATTTTCGAAAACTTAGATATAGGCGTTGATAAATATATATGCGAATCGGATTTCAGACTGATTTAGCATTCAAATTAAAATAAAATGAGGAGTTGCATATGCGACTTCTGAAGGAGATAAACTATGTATCAAGAGATTTTGGACTATCAGAGAAAAGAAAAGGAATTGATCGATCTTGAAAAGAGCTTGTCGCAAAGCGATGAGAGAAGAAAACTCGTAAAAGCAAGGTCTTTTTTGCAAGACGTAGACAAAAATATTAAGGAAATGGACGATAAAGCGGCAGCGCTTAATTCCAATTTTGCTCTTTTGAGAAATAAGATCGAAAAGCTTTCCGCTGAACTTAACGAATATCTTGCATTACTTAATAAAAGCGCGGACGAAGCCGAGATCAATTATTTCGTTAAAAAGGTGGCAAAACTCGACGAAGAACTTTCTTCCGCAGAAAACGATGCTTCCAAGATTATTGCAGACGTAAAAACGCTTTTAATATCTTTTGACGACTATAAAAAGAAAGTTAAAAGCGCGAAAGAAGAGTTTGAATCATATAAGAAAAAATACGACGACCTCAAAAAATCTCATCAAGGGGATTTCGATAGAATAAGAGGAGAGCTTTCTTCCATAGAAAAGAACATTCCGACAAACGATAAAGATGTTTTTGCGCTATATAAAAAGGTTCGCGAGAAAAAGATTTATCCCGCTATCGTTGCTGTGAACGGCGAATCTTGCGGAGGTTGCAGAATGGAACTTTCGATGAATATGATGTCTAAGCTCAAAGAAAAACACGTAATCGAATGCGAAGAGTGCGGTAGAATCATTTATAAATAATCAATAAAAAGCGTGTAGGCTTAAAAACTTACACGCTTTTTTAGTATCGATATTTTATTTACTTAAAACGAAAGGAAGAATAATAGTTAGATTTCGCTTCCTTCAGGTATGCAGTGTGACAAGAATTTCGTTACGACTCTATAGCGTTCCGCATATTTACATCCCGCATGAACGCCTGCTCTTATCGCACGTATTTTAAAGAACGTTTCGAAGCTCTTGAATTCTTCTTCAGAGAACTGTGATTTATGGTGGCGTATTGCTCTAATTTGCGTTTCAAGGTCTGCTTTCGTCACTTTGACGTACCTATTCGGCTTATCGGTATTATAAAAAGCCATTTCTTTGATGTCGAACGGGGCGTCGTCGCCCAATCTATTTTTGACAACCCCCGCATTTCCCGAATAGAGGATCGAATGCTCTGCCGCAACGCCTACCTTTTGGTGGTCTATATGGCATTCGGTGAGAGTTCTTCCGTCAACTGCGATAACGACATCGGGCTTAATTTTCAAGATTTCCTTTGCGATCGCTCTCGCAGCGTCTTCAGTATCGTATTCTCCGCCGTCAAAGAATGGTAAGAAAATGACGTGGTTTTCGTCGATTCCGTATTCCTTTTTTGCGGCAAGCTCTTCTTTTTGTCTATGCGGAACGGTATATTCGGGGCGATACTCGGAGTCGCCGTAACGACCGTCCGTTACGTTAAGTATAAAAACCTCCTTGCCTTCTCGCATAAGCCTTGAGATAAACGCTCCGCAGCTAACGTCGGTATCGTCCGGGTGAGGGCTGACGAAAAGATATCTTTCAAATCCGTCCATTGGCGGAATAGGGAACGCTTTTTTATAAATCGTCGTGAAAATGCTCATAGTTTTCTCCTTGAAGATCAAATCTTTATATATCAATTATACACCCGATTTTCAAAAAATCAATAGTTGTTTTTTATTTATCTTTGTGGTAAAATAGCATTGGAATAAAATATTATCGGAGAAAGTCTATGAATATAGAACAGTTGATAAAAGATGCGATAAATGCTCGTGAAAAATCCTATTCGCCTTATTCTCATTTTAAAGTGGGAGCCGCTCTTTATACGAAAGACGGAAAAACGTATACGGGCTGCAATATAGAAAATATCGGTTTTACCGCGACAAGCTGTGCCGAAAGAACTGCGTTTTTCAAAGCTGTTTCGGAAGGTGACATGGTGTTTCGTGCTATTGCCGTTGTCGGAGGACTTGACGGAGAGGAAATTTCGACGTATGCAATGCCGTGTGGAGTTTGTAGGCAAGTTATGCTCGAGTTTTGCGATCCCGATACTTTCAAAGTTATCGTAGCAAAAAGCGAGACCGATTATAAGGAATTTTTGCTTAAAGACATAATCCCCGAATATTTTGCTCCGACAAATCAAAAAATAGGCGTATAACGGAGGGAAATTTGAAAAACTACGACGTAATAATTATAGGTGGCGGTCCAAGCGGTATGACTGCGGCACTATACCTTTTGCGAAGCGGCAAAAGCGTTCTTCTTGCCGAAAAGACCGTTCTCGGGGGACAAACAAATAACACAGGAGTTATAGAAAACTATCCGTCCGTAATCGGGAAAACGGGATTTGAGCTTTCGTATGAGCTTTCTAAGCAGTGTAAGGACGCAGGTCTTGAAATCAAATACGGCACCGTCACGGTGAAGGATCTCACTTCCGATAAAAAGATTTTCGAAATCTCGGGGGAAGAGTATTCGTGCGATAGCGTTGTTATCGCAAGCGGAGCGTTGCCTCGAAAACTTGGCATAAAAAACGAAGAAGAATTGATCGGAAAGGGTATATCTTTTTGCGCTCATTGCGACGGCTATTTTTTCAAGGGAAAAGATGTTTCTGTCGTCGGAGGTGGAGATACTGCGTTGACAGATGCTTTATATCTTTCGGGTATTTGCCGAAAGGTATATCTTATCCATAGAAGAAACGAGTTCCGCGGAACGAAGAAATATATCGACGAACTAAATAAACGCGATAACGTCGAATTTATTCTTTCTTCCGAAGTTTTAGAAATAAAAGGTGAAGATATTCTTGAAAGTATCGTAATTAAAAACGGTGATAAGAAGCGTGAAATCTTTGTATCGGCACTTTTCGAAGCGGTAGGTATTATACCGTGTAATGACTTTGATGTCGAAAAAGACGAAAACGGTTTTATTAAAGTAGATAAAAACAAGCGCACTTCGATAAAAAACGTTTATGCCGTAGGCGATGTTACCGATTCGCCTCTTCGACAGATTGTAACTGCTTGTGCGGACGGTGCGATTGCGGCAAATGCGATTACAAATTTACTTGATTGATTTCGGTCTTTTTCATAAAATGTGAGTAAAAAGCCCAATATAAAAGTAGATGCCAAAAAAGAAGAACAGGTGTGACCGAAATCATACCTGTTCTGTTTTATTCTTATTGTTTTATAAACGCAGAGCTATCTGCTGTATTATTAAAGAACAAACACTACTTTTTGCGCTTTATCTATCCATTTGAATGTGCAAAACGCCGATGTCGTTTGTTACCCAAAGACCGTAATCGTATTCGTCGCCGTTACGAATAATCGTTGGCACGTATTCGCCGTTTTCGGTGAAAAAGCCCTCCGTAACGGAAACGTAGCCTTGGCTTCTTTGATTGAGGAAATCTCCCGCATGAACTGCGCTTGTGGTTTCGACTATGTTTTTCTTCGGATAGAGCATAAGTCTATAAGCGTCTCCCGTTAAATAGAATTCGCCGTTTCCTTTATATACGATAAAGCCTTTTGCTCTGTAATTCGGGTACGCCGCTGCCATATGGCGATTATCCATGTTCGTATCTCCGCCCGAGCCGAGTGAAAGACCGGTGGGGTTAAGGAATCTTATAGATCCGAGGTAATCGCCGAAATCAATATATCCGTTTGCTTGACCTTCGTATTGTCCTATGGCATAAAGCTTGCCTGTTCCTTGATACTCTTCGATAAGGTTTTTCGAGCTTCTCAAAATCTTAATTGCGCCCATTATTTCGCCTACCATAGGAAGAAGCTGTTTCATCAAAGGGTTGTCTCCCATAGAGCCGAGCATATCTTTGAATTGAGGATTCAAAAGCGCCGCGAACATATCGATTCCGAAGAAGTGGATTCCGCATAAGCCGTATTCCGCTACCGCTCTCATAGAATTTATTATAGCTTGAGGCGTAGGCATTGATTCCGGGAGATAGAAGGTGTTGTCGCATGAAGAATATGTTTTGAAAAGCTCTTCGCAAGTCGCATAATCTGATAGATATATATCGGGTGCAATTGCGTCTATGTGCTTAGCAAAATGCTTCCAAAGCTCGAAAGTTCTCGTTGTCGCTCCGCCTGACGGATAATTCGTTCCCGGGATATGAGAATACATTTCTCCGAGCCAAACGTTGATATACATCGGAAGATCGAGAATCTCTTTTCCTTTTGCAGTTATTGAATCTATATATTTGACAAAGTAGTATGCGGAGAAATATTCCGCTCCGTAAAAGCCGAAGACTTCTTCCCACGTGCCGTTTTTGCCGGAAAACTCGGCTACCTCTTGAGGAACTTCGGAGTTAAACAGCTCGTTGCCTATCGGAGAATAGTCTCTCGGCGAACCGATAAGCCCCGGTTCGTTTTCTACTTGAACGCCTATAACGGTTTCGTCGGAGTTGTTTTCTGCGATGAATTTACATAGCGTGGTAAATGCCTTTTCGTCTGCAAGCCTTGTTTCTTCGCAAAGAGGAGAAAGGGATCGTATTTCAACGCCGTCGGCGGCTTTTGCCCAAAGAAAACGCTCTTTTTGAAGTTTAATCCAACTCGGAACATAGTGTGAATTGCCGTTTTTCCAGCTTCCGAACCAAAGAATAACGAGCTTAAGATTATGTTGTCTTGCTCCGTCGATAAGCATTTTCACTTGTGTAAAGTCGAACTGTCCTTCCGTAGGTTCGAAAAGTTCCCAATGAACGGGTGCTGCAATAGTATTAAGCCCTAAGTTTTTTGATGTTTCGAATGCAATTTTCATCACTTCAGCATTTGAAGAAGACGAGTTGTTGACCTGACCGCCGATTGAGAAAAACGGCTTGCCGTTGACTTTGAATAACGATTTCATATCATACTTCTCCTTATCATAAAAATGTAAATAAAAGCCGACTGCAAAAAGCAAATCGGCGATGTGTCAAGATTAAGCAGACATTTTAGCGGCAAAATCTTTCAAGTTATTGTAGAAATCCTTTATGGACTGCTTAAGCATTTCGTAAAGATATTCCGGTTCGGTCTTGCATCCGAGCTCCAACCATCTATTTACCGTAGAGAAAAATCCGAACGTTAAGAACGTTGCTTCTGCGTCAAGGTATAGCTCGGCGTTTTTCGGCAATTGCCCCCAACGTTTTTTATAAAGCTCTCTCAAATTGACGCGAGCAGGCTGAGTGATGTCGTGCAAAATAGTCGTATTGTTAAGAAGAACAGCAATAAGCTCGTTTTTCGATCTTACGGCATCAAAGAACTTCATAAAAGTAGCTCTCGAAATACTTTCGTCTTCGATGTCATAAATAAACGGGCAGTACTTAACCAAAAACTCATGCTTGATTTCTTCGATAACGTCGCAAACGTCCGAATAGTGGGCGTAAAACGTTGAACGGTTGATATCCGCTTCGAGGCATAATGCGCTGACCGTAACTTTGTCGATCGGTTTTTTCTTCAACATTTCGACGAGGGATTCTTTGATAATTCTTTTCGTCAATAATGTTCTTCTGTTTGGCATATTTTTCTCCTTTATTGAAAATAATTTTAATCTTAAAATGTCATAGCAGTAGTTTTTTATAAATTAAAACCGTTAATTACAATAATCATTCTACTGTTATGATAGTAACAAAGTTTTCCAACTTGCTGTTGACAATCCAACACTTTGTTGGTATTATTATAATGCTTAATGGAAGCTTTGTCAATAGCGAATTCTAAGGAATTTACTCGAAAAACACATAAAAACTTGTAAATAAATGAAGAAAATCGAGACCTTTCAACTAAAAAGATTAGAAAAACAAAAAACTAAAAAAGCTTATAGCGGATATATATTCGTTTTTGCGATTATTATCGTTTTGACGAGAATTACCAACGAGCTTTCGACGAACCTTTCTACGTATATTCAATCTTCCGTCGTAACGGAGTTTTTCGTAAAAGACGGAGTTACGTATGAGCAAGCTCTCACGAAGTATTCTCTCATCAATATGGTGGTAAGTGTATTTACGATGTTTTCGATTTTCTATAAATCGCTTGCCGATATATTGGGAAGAAAGACAGTCATGATAATAAACGCTTTCGGCTTGGCGGTCGGAATGCTTCTTTGTTATTGGTCTCCCGTTGTTGCGGTATATTGCATGGGCTCTGCGATATATACGTTTTTCACGCAAAACGATCTTCAGATGATATATATAATGGAAGTCGCACCGCAAGGCAAAGGGACAAGCTTTTTCGGAATAGTCAAATCTCTCGGAATTTTGGGTATGGTAATAGTCCCGATACTTCGCGATACCGTTATGAAAAACGACCCTAAGATGTGGCGAAGCGTATATATCGTTCCTATGATTATTTGCATAATAATTTGCATCGCTTCGACGATCTTTTTACGTGAATCGAATACTTTTTTCGAAAAGCGTATGAATTTTCTTAGGCTTCCCGAAGAAGAAAAGAAGAAGAAAGCTCGCGAAAAGAACGACGTGGGTGTTTTCAAGGCAATAGGCTACATCGTCAAGCATAAAGAGGTCTTGCTTCCCGTAATTGCGTTTACTTTTTACGGTATGTGCTCGATGGCGGCATATTCTTATGTCGAATCGTTAATGACGTCTAACGGACTTTCGTCAAAAGACGTAACCAATGCGCTTTATGTATATCCGTTTGTTTATGCGGCGTTGTCTTTCTTGGGCGGCTTTGTTGCCGATAGAGTCGGAAGAAAACCCGTTCTCGTTGCTTCGGGCTTTATGACTGCATTTGGTTTTATTGCGTTTATATTAGGTTGCAAAAACGGGATCAATCCGTATATAATAGGCTTGTTGAACGGCATATATCTCGGCGGATATTTTGTGGGCACGGACTATATGAGCATAATGCTTCTTGAAAAAGTACCGACGAGAATAAGAGGTTCCATTATGGGCGGAGCGATGATGCTTATGATGCTCGGTTGCTTTATAGGTGTAGCACAGCTAATGATTCTTATGAATATATTCAATCTCAACGTAGCTGCGTTGTCTGTTATAGTTCCTTATAGCTTGATAAGCACGATAATAACTCTTTTTGCGGTAAAAGAAACGCGAGGAACGGATCTCAACGCAATGGATTAAATGAAACTTTTGCGTATGAAAAACGCGCTTTAATATATGATAAGGAGAAAAATATGGAAGAAAAGTTTGATTTACCGAATGATATTTTGCAAAAACTCGTAACCGAATTTACGAAAGTTCCGCAAGTTGTGAAAGAAATGTCTTTTGGAAGAATGACGATTACTTTGATGGACACCAATGCGTTTTTCTTTGCGCTTGACGGTGAAAAGATTACGATGTGTCAGTCGCTAGCGTCTGTAAAAGACGGCAGAATGATCGATACGAGAAGTGCAAAGCTTGTTTCTTTCGACGGAGCTGAAAGCGGCGAAAATATGAATCTTTCGCTCGTTTTCGAACAAAACGGATTGAAATTTACCAATCATATAACGCTTTTTAAGGATAAAAGATATTTTGTCGCGCAAGGCGAACTCGAGGATTTGACGAGAGAAACGGAAACGAACTATATCGCACCTCTTGACTTTGCGTATCCTAACGCCGAGTGTAAGCCGTTGTTTTTGTCACTTGACCAAAGAATGCTTCTTGTTCCTTACGATAACGATATGTGGGTGCGTTACGAATCGGATCACTTGCGCCCGGGACGTACAAGCTATGACGTTACCGCGATATTCGAAGCGAATAACAATACGGGTATGGTTATCGGTGCGCTTGATTTCGATACTTGGAAAAACGCGATAAAGTGTTCGGCTTGGGACGCAAGATGTTATACCGCTTTCTCGGGAGTTGCGGACGAATGCACGCACGATATATATCCTCACGGAACGATAATAGGAAAAAGCGTAAAATCAGCACGTTTTCTTTGCGGTTGGTATGACGATATTAGGTGCGGTATGGAGGAATACGGCAAGGTCGCTATGGAAGATAAATTCTACTTCAAGTGGAAAAACGTCGTTCCGTTCGGCTGGAACAGCTATTCGTGTTCCGTTTCGCTTTTCCATACTTTGCAGTCGTGGGAAACCACTTCGAAGTTCTTTGATGAGAATCTTCCTAATTTCAAAGACAGCGAGGGCAGCGCGTATATAAACCTCGACGCTAATTTCGGACTGAATAAAGACGAAGTAAAACGAGTTATTTCGGACATAAAATCAAGAGGGCAAAAAGCAGGTTCGTATATGGGACCGCTTATGGCGCATAAACTTCTCGGAATTATGCCGCTTAAAGGCAATCCGACGAAAAATCTTCTCGATCTTGTAATGAAAGATAAAAACGGTAATCCCTATCCGACGATTGACGGCTCGATTCCTATCGATATAACGTTACACGAGGCTGAAGAAAACCTCAGGCTTACGATAAGGGATCTTGTCGAAACGGGTTTTGATTACATAAAAATAGACTTCTTGTCGCACGGTGCCGTCGAGGGAGAGCGTTACGATAAATCGATAAGAACAGGACGACAAGCGATGATGAGGTTCTATAACATCTTGCGTGAAGAAATCGACCCCGAAAAAGTCGGTAGAGAAATCTTTATCGATTTATCGATAGCTCCGCTTTTCCCTGCCGGTTACGGACATGGTAGAAGATGTTGTTGCGACGCTTTCGGTCATCACGAGGACGTAAGATATATTCTCAATGCGTTGAACTATGGCTGGTGGACGAACGGTACGTTGTATCAATTTGCCGATCCCGATCACACGGTTTTGCAACAATCCTTTGTTGACGGAAGAGGGCAGACTGACTTTAATGCCGCAAGATCACGCTATAATGCGTCGGTTATTTCTGGAACGATAATGCTCCTTTCTGATAACTACGGACCTGCTGGCGAAGAAACGCAAATAGCCGAAGCGAAGAGAAGAACGATTGAGCTTGCAAATAACGAAAAGCTTAACGAGATCGCTCGTTTCCATAAAGCTTTCGTTCCTGCATACCTTTGCGACGGAACGACGAACGTATACTTCTTGCACCATAACGACAGACATTTTGTGGCTTTGTTCAATTTTGACGGCGAGGAAAGAAGGGTGTCTGTTCCTGCGGAAAAAGTAGGAATGAATAATATCGGCACGATGTATAACGTAAATAACGGCGAGGAAAAAGAATACGATAACGAAATTTCAGTACTTCTCGGTGCTTACGATTCTTGCATTCTCGAAATTAAATAAGTTTTATCGAATTACATAATTATGCCCGCAAAGAGTATCGGCTTTTTGCGGGCTGCTTTTTTGTATATGGGTTATTTCAAATTGTTTTGACGGTATTCTTTCGGGGTTGTTCCGGTTATTTCGAGAAAGTTTCTGTTGAATGTCCTAAGCGACGTATATCCGCAATCGTATGCAATTTCGAGAATGTTCTTTTCGGGGAACTTAATAAGATCGCTACTTGCTTTGTTGATTCTGTAATCGTTAAGAAGAGCGGGGAATTGCATCTTGAAAGTCGATTTGAAAAGCCTCGACGTATAGTTATAATCATATTTGAGGTGGTCTGCTAAAGATTTCAAAGAGATGTTGTTTGTGAAATTTTCAGAAATGTATTTCGTGGCTTCTGTCAAAAATGCGTATTTTGAAAAATCTGCGTTTTTAAGTTGTGTGATAGAAAAATAAGAATACATCAATTCATAAACATATGCTTTGAGAATCAAAATATCGTCCGTGTTTTCGATGCTCTCTAAATTGTCGTAAATCGAATAGCCGTCAAATATGGGGTTAGAGGGAACTTTGCCCGAAACTCTTTCGGTTGCTTCGGGAATGAAGTTTGTCGAAAAACGCAAAACGATAATATTTGAGTTATCGAAAGTAAAAAGAGAATAAGGGATATTTGGAAAAATAACAGTCGCTTGGTTGTAGAAAATTTCATACGATTCGTTAAGAAAAGTAAGTTGCAAGCTCCCGTTTGATACATATATAACGGTAAAGGCGTTGTCCGTTATCGTTCCGCTCGACGCGTTTTCGATATATTTCTTTTCGCAAAAATAGTCCATAAATTCCCCAATATATTTAAATTCCAAAAAATAAAGATAATATTTGTCTATTATATTATTATTTTTGGCGAGAAATAGCAAGCGTTTCGATATAAAATGAAAGAAAAAACAAATATGGAGATATGTTTTTATGTCGAGCTTAAGTTTGCAACACATATACAAAGTTTATGAAAATTCCGCTTCACCGAAAGAAGTAAAAGCTGCTCAAGAAAGCGGTGATCTTTCGATACTCAAACCCGCCGTATCGGATTTCTCGATGGAAATAGCCGATAAAGAGTTTATTGTTTTCGTTGGCCCGTCTGGCTGCGGAAAGTCTACAACGCTTCGTATGATTGCCGGACTAGAAGAAATTACTTCCGGTGAACTTTACATTGACGGACGTCTTGTCAACGACGTTGAGTCGAAAGACAGAGACATCGCGATGGTTTTCCAAAACTACGCACTTTATCCGCATATGACCGTTTATGACAATATGGCTTTTGCTTTGAAGCTCAGAAAAATGGATAAAGCCGAAATTGACAAGAGAGTTAAGGAAGCTGCAAAGATTCTCGATATCGAGCAGTACTTAAACAGAAAACCTAAGGCTTTGT
>CAZIPL010000026.1:0-20964 GCA_964541255.1 uncultured Clostridia bacterium
TTGCACAAGTTGTTAACAATCTTACTCTTGACAAGAACCCCCGCCCTACCGATTGGTGGCATGGCTTTCGACGAGGGTTAACAACAAACGTCCTTATTACCGACTCCTTTTAAGTTGTGGTACGTAACACGGCGTTCAATCGCCGTTTCAGTGGAATTGTATTGCTTTGAAAAATGGTTTAGCGTGTGCTAAACCATTTACTTCTTTAGGTTATAATACAAGAAGTTACAAACTTGCTTGCAAGGGTTTGGAATTTCGCGGTATTTCAAGCTCAGAAGCACAAAACGATAGTTTTGTGGCAAAACATTCTTGTTTTGCAAAGATTTTGTCACAAGACAAAAGATTACTTCTTATAGGTTATAATCCCTCGGGTGCGTTATTAGAGGGCGTCGCGGACGGAGACGCTGACGGTGTGGCAGAGGGCGTCGCGGACGGAGACGCTGACGGTGTGGCAGAGGGCGTAGTGGTTGGCGATGGCGACGGCGTTAAATCTATTTTTGCGTATTCTTCGAGTTTAAGCTTAATCTCTTTCAATTCTTGCTGTTCGGTTGCCGTCAGCTTTTTTATCCTTTGAAGAAGAGCTTCCGCTTTGGTTTTTGCTGCGGCGGGAGTCGCTTTTCCCCAATCAAATGCATTGTAATCCGCTTTGATTTTCTTTGCGTTGTCCTTGTTGCAGGCGCAGAATGCAAAGCATAAAATCAAGCAAAGTGAGATTGTGATTATTTTTTTCATATAACATCCTCCGATTGTTGTTTGACCATAGTATTGACAAAGCTAAATAAAAATATGTATTTCATAAAAAAATACTCCCTAATAAGTGAGGTTTGAGTATTTCTTTCATAAAGCTTTTCCGCGAAATGGTTTTTATATTATATTTTTTTGTCAAAAGATTGATGCTGAAATTGAATGTCTATTATCGTTTTAGAAAAACGTGTTAGACTTTGCTCTGAGCGAGGATATTTATCGGTTGTGTGGAAAGCAATAGATTGAAGTAGAAATAAAAAAATTCAAAAAAAATTTTTGCTATACTCTTGACTTAGGGGGTATGTTTGTTCTAAAATAAGGTCAATGTTGTTTTAAAATGTCTCTATTAAAAATCGAGACAAAAAACAAGCATTTTTGTCGTTTCTATTCGGGAACGAGGAGGTTAATAAAATGGTAAGGCATATCGTTATGTATAAGCTCAAAGAGCCGACTGCCGCCAATAAAAAAGCTCTTGTCGAGATGTTCAAGTCCATGCGCGGAAACATCGACGAGCTTCAAGGCGTAGAAGCGGGCTCGGATATTTTGGGGACGGACAGAAGTTACGACGTCGTTTTGATTACGACGTTCGACGATATCGACGATTACTATGCATATCAGGACAGCGATTATCACGTTAACGTCGTGAAAAAGTATGTCCACAGCGTAATAGAAAAAGCAGTTGCGGTGGATTATAATTTTTAGTTATGAAGTACAAACGAAAAGAAGTGAATACGGTTATGTTTGCAAGCAATGACACGATTGCTTACTTTTCGACCCCGCTAAATGAAAAGATATACTTAGTCGCTTGAAGTCTCTCTTTAAGCGACTTTTTTATAGCGTAACGGAGATACAAGGGAGGAGAAGAGAATGAAAAATATCGGTTTTGATAATGAAAAGTACGTAAAAATTCAGAGCGAAAGAATTCTTCAGAGAATTAACGAATTCGGCGGCAAGCTTTATGTCGAATTCGGCGGTAAGCTGTTCGACGACCTTCACGCGGCGAGAGTCTTGCCTGGGTTCGCGCCCGATGCGAAAATCAGTCTTTTGAAGACTATGAAAGACGATATCGAGGTGATTATATGCATTTCCGCGCCGTCGATCGAGGATAAGAAAATTCGTGCGGACTACGGAATTACTTATGATGTCGAAGTATTGAGAATGATAGACTCTTTGCGTTCTTACGGCATTAAGGTAGGTAGCATCGTTATTACGCAATATGAGCATCAATCGTCCGCAAAGCTTTTTAAGCAGAAACTCGAAAACCGTGGAGAAAAGGTATATATTCACAAAAAGACCAAGGGTTATCCCGTAGACGTAGATACTATCGTTTCGGAAGAAGGATACGGAAAGAATCCTTTCATCGAAACGACGAGACCTCTTGTTGTCGTAACTGCGCCAGGACCGGGAAGCGGAAAGCTTGCGACCTGTCTTTCGCAACTTTATCATGAGTTCAAGAGAGGAAATAAAGCGGGTTATGCGAAGTTCGAAACTTTCCCCGTTTGGAATTTGCCGTTAAGACATCCCGTCAATATGGCATACGAAGCAGCAACCGCCGATTTGAAAGACGTCAACCTTATCGACCATTTCCATTTGGAAGCGTACGGCGAAACGACCGTTAACTATAACAGAGACATCGAGGTATTCCCCGTTGTCAAAAACATTCTCGAAAAGATTATGGGCAATGAATGCCCGTATAAGTCGCCTACGGATATGGGTGTTAATATGCTTGGTTTTTGTATTACGGACGACGACATATGCAAAGAGGCGGCTCGTCAAGAGATTATTCGCCGCTATTATCGCTCGCTTTGCGATTATAAGCAAGGAATTGCGGACGGCGATACAGTTGAGCGTATGGGACTTTTAATGAAAGAGATGCACTTGACTCCTGCCGACAGAAAGGTCGTTTCGAAAGCAACGGAAAAGTCGGATGCCGAAAACGGCAAACCCGTAGTTGCGATACAACTTCCTCATGGAGAGATAATCACGGGAAAGGAAAGCGATATACTTTCCGCTTCCGCGGCGTGCGTTCTTAATTGCATAAAGATTCTTTCCGAAATCAACGACGGCATTATGCTTTTGTCCCCCTCTGTAATTCAGCCTATTATCGACTTCAAGACAAAGATCGGACAGCCTGCGAGATTGAATCTCGAAGAAGCTCTTCTTGCCCTTTCTATTTGCGGTGCGACCAACGCAATGGCGGAGTTTTCTTTGAAAAAGCTTTCCGTTTTGAAGGATTGTCAGGCGCATTCGACGGTTATTCTGACGCCGCAAGACGAGAGAATGTTCAGAAATCTCAAGGTTCAAATTACTTGCGATCCCGAATATCCTACGAAAAAGCTTTATAACCTATAAGAAGTAATCTTTTGTCTTGCGACAAAATCTTTGCAAAACAAGAATGTTTTGCTGCGAAACTTTCATTTCGCACTTCTAAGCTTGAAACACTGCGAAGTCGTAAACCCTTGCAAGCAAGTTTCCGACTTCTTGTATTATAACTAACGTTGAAATACTGCGGCGTTTCTGTTCTTTGTTAGCATTGTCAGAAACTTCTTGTATTATAACCTATAAGCGGTATATTGCTGACACTACAAAAAAACAACCGACCTGAAGATTGTTCTTTCGGTCGGTTTTTATATATAAAAACTATGCGTTGACGAAAGTCTTTTTGATAATAGTCTGATTTTCGGAACGCGTTTTGAATACGTGCGAATAGTTCTTATTGCTGTTCTTTTCGATACTCTCTCGGCGAAAGGGAGTATTTTTTCTTGAACACTTTTGAAAAGTAATTATAATCGGGAATTCCGCATAGTATAGCGATTTGAGATACTTTTAAGCTTGTGTTTTTCAATAATTCCGCAGCTTTCTTCAATCTGCGGTTTTTTATTAGCTCGGCAGGCGTTGTCGAATAGTAATGCTTGCATAGCTCGTATATTTCGAAGCGAGAAATTCGTAGGGTTTTTGCCATTGACGTTACATCGATGTTTTCTGCGATGTTTTTTTCGATATACGAATCGATTTGTTGCTTCGGAAGTGCAGAATTGTTTTCTAAGAAAACTTTCAATTCCTCGTATCTTGCGCACGCGTCTACGACGTGCAAAGCGGAATATATTTTGTCTTCCGGGATCTCGGGAAGCTTATCATATTCTTTTTTAAGATCCGTATTGCATCGAATATATTCGGTCGGTGCGGAGCTTTTGCTTTTAATTTGCCCTATTGCGATAAAGCCGATTATTTCTCCGCTAATTATTATAGGTGCAAAACCCTCGAAAAGTCCCGAATGGCATTTATATATAACGGAATTGCCGCTTTTGCGACATTTTTCGATTGCGAGCTTATCGCATTCTCTACACTTTTCGTCAAGCGTTTTGTTTTTCCTCAAAGCGTCGCAAAAGGAAGAAAGTCTTTCCGGGAAATAGCATAGCTCTTTTCCGTCCGAGTCGAATAGGCATATTTTCATCGAGGTGAGGTTATAAAAGTCTTTCAGAAGCTGCGTCGGTTCTTTGATGTTTTTTGAAAAATTAGTAATCATAAATACGAATTTACCATATATTTTTATTTATTATACTATAAATCCGCTTGTTTTTCAAATAAAATATAATTGAAGTGGAAAAAGATTCTTCAAAAAGGGGGAAAAGGGTATATGAATATGCTTTGCGTAGATGTCGGTACGACCGCTTCGAAAGCGCAGGTTTTTGACGAGAAAGGCGAGATACTTTTTTATCGCACCGTCGAATGCCCGTTGACGACGATTGACGGTGAAAGATATATCGACATTGTCGGAATAAGGCAAGCGGTGGAAGAACTTATCAAAGAAGCTTCGTCGATGACGAAAATTCATTCCGTAGCGTTTTCGTCTTTTGGCGAATCGTGCGTCGTTCTCGACGAAAACGACGAGATTGTTTCTTATCCGATGTTATATACCGATGTTAGAGGAAAAAGCGAGGCGCAGTATTTAGAAGAAACAGTCGGGCGAAAAGCTGTTTTTGAAAAGACGGGAACGGTGCCTCACTCGATGTATACCGTTTCAAAGCTTTTATGGCTCAAAAACAACGATAAGCGCTTTGAAAAAGCCGATAAGGTTTTCCTTATAGGGGATTATTTCGGATATTTGTTGACGGGGAAAAGAGTTATCGATTATTCTCTCGCCGCCAGAACGGGAGTTTTCAACGTTATCGAAAAACGTTTCGACGAAGAGATTTTGGGCAAAATCGGGCTTGACGTAAAGCTGTTTTCGACTCCCATGCAAACGGGAGTCGTCGTCGGAGAAATCACGTATAATGCAGCTTGCAAATTCGGGCTTGATAAATCTTGCGTTCTTATCTTGGGCGGACACGATCAAGTGGTTGCCTGTATAGGTTCGGGCGTAACAAAAGACGGGGAATGCTCCGACGGAATGGGTACGGTAGAGTGCATAACGGCAATTTTCAAAGAGCCAAAGCTCGATATAAATTTCGGCAATATGGGGTATTGCATAGTGCCGTTCTTGGACGGGCTTTATTGCACGTATATGTTCAACTATACGTCGAACGTCGTCGTAAATTGGTTCAGAAAAGACATTTTGCACGGGTATAAGGGTGACCTTGACAGTCAATTCGAGTACCTCGAGGGAAGCGACGGAATGACGGACGTTTTGTTGTTGCCGTACTTTGCGGGCTCTGCGACGCCAAAGCAGGATATGAATGCGAAAGGCGCGATACTTAACCTTACGGATAAAACCAAGGACGTGGATATTTATCGCGCTATATTGGAGGGGACGTCCTTTGAAATGAGAGTTAATCTCGAGACGGGCAAAGAATACGGAATAAACGCCGAGGTATTGACTGCAACGGGTGGAGGTGCTAATTCGCGACTGTGGTTGCAAATAAAGTCCGATATACTTTCTCTTCCGATAAAGACCTTGCGTTCTTCGGAAGGAGGACTGTGCGGACTTGCTATTTTATCTTTTGCGGCACTTAACGAAGACAAAAGTATCGATGCCGGAATCGAGCTGTTCGTTCGATACGGTGAGACTGTCGTTCCTAAAAAAAGCGTTTATGAAGAAAAGTATTCGAAATATAAAAAACTATATGATATTCTAAAGGAGATAAATTGATATGAAATTTGCATTGTTTTTCGGGAACCGCGGCTTTATGCCGGGAGAGCTTATTACGGGCGCGAGAAAAGATATGATAGAGGCTGTGACGAAAGCGGGGCACGAATATATCGCTATGGACGAAAGCTTGACTCGTTACGGCGCTATCGAAACAAGAGAAGAGGGGCGGCTTTATCACGACTGGCTCAAGAGCCATGAGGGAGAATATGACGGAGTCATTCTTTGCATGCCGATTTTCATAGACGAAAACGGCGCTGTGACGGCGTTGCAAGACGCGGGTGTGCCTATTCTTATGCAGGCATATCCCGACGAGATAGGCAAGATGGATTTCAAACATCGTAGAGACGCTTATTGCGGAAAGTTCTCGGTGACGGACGTGTTCTATCAATATAAGATTCCTTTCACCGTATTAAAGCCTCACGTAGTTCATCCGAACAGCCGAGAGTTTGCCGAGAATTTAGAGGAATTTGCGGCAATATGCAGAGTCGTAAAGGGGATGAAGAGATTTAATTTGGGGTGTATCGGAGCGAGAACAACCGCGTTCAAGACGGTACGTTTTGACGAAGTTACTTTGCAACGTTACGGAATTAATGTCGAAAGTTTCGACCTTTCGGAACTCATTTTCGAAGTTGGCAAAAAGAAAGACGATGATGAGCTTGTTCTAAACAAAATAGCGTCGCTTGAAAGATATACCGATTTTTCGCGTGTCCCTACGGCAAATAAGATTACTTTGGCGAAAATATCCGTTGTTTTAGACGAATATATAGAAAAATATCACCTTGACGCGATAACGTTGCGTTGCTGGAACGAGATGGAAACCATTCTTCGCGTATGCCCTTGCGTGCTTTTGTCGGAGCTTAACGACAGAGGAATCGTTGCGTCGTGCGAGATTGACTTAACTTCCGCGATAACGATGAGAGCTATGGCTCTTGCGAGCGAAAAGCCTACGGCGTGCTTGGATTGGAACAACAACTACGGCGACGATCCGAACAAGGTTATATTGTTCCATTGCGGTCCCGTTGCACAAAGCCTTATGGACGGAAAAGGTACCGTCACCGAGCATAAGATGTTTGCTAAGGGCGACCCCGGAAGCGGTTGGGGTACAAATGAGGGCAGAATAAAACCGTTCGATATGACTTTCTCGAACGGATTTACCGAGAACGGAAAGTTTAAGGTTTATGTTAGCGAAGCGCGCTTTACGGAGGACGTCATCGAAAAAGAGTTTTTCGGCTGCGGCGGAGTTGCGGAAATTCCTAATCTTCAGAATAAGCTGATAAAGCTTGCAAAAAGCGGATTCAAACATCACACTACGGTAGGCGTAGGGCATATGAAGAGCGTTTTGGAGGAAGCGTTCGGAACTTATCTTAATTATGAAATCATCGATATAGGAGAATAACAATGCTGGTCGGATTGAAAGAAGTTTGCAAAGAAGCAAGAAGTAGAGGTATTGCGGTCGGCTCGTTTAATACGCCTAATACCGAAAGCATGATAGCGGTGTTGGAAATGGCGGAGAAGCTTGATCTTCCTATAATAATTGCGCACGCCCAGTGCCACGAATCTGTCGCGCCGCTTGACAGAATCGCACCGTGTATGGTTGCGCTTGCAAAGGCAAGCAGCGCAAAGGTATGCGTACATCTCGACCACGGCGAAGATCCCGATTACGTAAAAAGGGCGATCGATTACGGGTTTACTTCCGTTATGATAGACTACTCGACTTTGCCTTATGAAGAGAACGTCAAAGGCACAAAAGAGGTGATTGATTATGCTCACGAAAAGGGCGTTGACGTCGAAGCGGAACTTGGTGCTCTTCCGCTAAGAGAGGGCGGCGGTGAGGCTGATGTTAATATCGAAGATCTATATACTCGCCCCGAGCTTGTCGAAGATTTTGTCGGAAGAACGGGCGTTGACGCGCTTGCGATAGCTTTCGGGACGGCGCACGGAATTTATAAAGAAAAACCGAAGCTTAATTTTGATATTATTACGGAGGTTTCGAAAAAAACGAGCGTTCCTTTGGTTATGCACGGCGGAAGCGGAATCTCGCACGACGAATACAGAGAGGTCATAAGGCGCGGTATCACGAAGATTAACTATTATACCTATATGGCGTATGAGGGCTATGCCGCGGCGAAAAAAATGACAGAGAAAATCGATTCGACTTTCTATCACGATTTGGCGCTCGAAGCGAAGAACGCTATGGCGAAAAACGTCGAGGAAACGCTTAAAGTCTTCGGAGGACTCGAATAAAACATATGGATAAAAGAATATCTAATTTTTCGCAAGTTGCGTCTATCAATAGATTTGTATTAAGCGGCGGCAAAGAGGACGGACTCAAGATTATTGAGGTCGATACGGGGCGAATTCGCTTTTGGCTTAACGAAAGCAAGGCTCTTGACATATCGCGATTTTGGCACGATGGTAAAAACATCGGATTTTTATCGAAAAACGGTTTAACCAAAAGAGAAGTGCCGTTCCAAAAACGCTTCGAAGGCGGAATGCTTTATACTTGCGGACTCGATTTCGTCGGCGGCAAGGAGGGTTTCGAAACGCACGGAACTATTCACAATATTCCCGCAAAGGTTGTTAAATGTGAAATCGACGAAGAAAAAATAATCGTCGAGGGGATTGTCGAAGATACGGAGCTTTTCGGTAAAAATCTTGTCTTAAAAAGAAGAATCACTTGCGACGTTCTCGGCGAAAAGGTGAACGTCGAAGACGTTTTGAAAAACAAAGGTACAGCCGACGAAAACTATTGCCTTTTATATCACATAAACGTCGGATATCCGATGCTCGACGAGAACGTAAGAATAGAGACGGACGCGATAAGCGTTCTTCCGAGGACGGAATACGCTAAAGAGCGTATCGATGAAAGGAGCGTTTTCTTGGCGCCGAAAGACAACGAGGAGGAATGTTGCTATTTCCTCGATATGAAAACGCCAAAAGTCGTTGTAAAAAACGATAAATTGGGGGAAACTCTCGAAATGACGTATTCGAAAGACTCTCTTCCGTGCTTTGTTCAATGGAATTCCAACGCGTCTTTTGATTATGCGCTCGGAATAGAACCCTCTACGACAAATCTCGACGAATATTTTTGCTATAAAACTCTTTGCACGAATAACAGCGAACGCTTTTTTGTCTCTATTGAAGTTAAGAATAATAAATAGCTTTGCTTATCTGTGGGAAGCTGTACCCGATTGAGCTTTATTGGTGTCTTTTTTACGGAATGTTCATCTGAGCTTATAGTATATCTACGTATTATATAACCTATAAGAAGTAAATGCTTTGTCTGACGACAAATCATTTTGCAAAACGCTTCGCATTTGCCACAAAACTATCGTTTTGTGCTTCTTAGATTGAAAAACATCGGAATTCCAAACCCTTGCAAGCAAGTTTGTAATTCCTTGTATTATTAGATTACAAAATGATTGGGTTAAAATTCAATTGCTTTGGCTTTTCAATGGATAACAGACAAGAGAAAAAATATCTTTACGCACCTTGAAAACGAAGACATTTCAAGGTGCGTATTTTTATATGAAACTTTTTGTCAAAAATCAAAGATAAAAGATTATTTTTCGCAACATACGCGATTTTGCTTGACTTTTCCGATAATTTATTCCATAATACAAAAGCTAAATTTATTGGGGTGTCGCCAAGCGGTAAGGCAACGGACTCTGACTCCGTCATTCGGGAGTTCAAATCTCTCTACCCCAGCCAAATAATAACGACGATTTTCATTTGAAAGTCGTCGTTTTTGTTTATTCTTTCCGATTTTCTTTTTTTATTTAGTCTTCTTAAAAAGTTGTCAATAAAACAGATGTAATTAAGTGGATAAAAAGTCTCAAAAAAAGTTCAATTTATTGTAATTTTTCGCAAAAAATAGTAAAAAAAAGTATTTTCAAGAAAAAACTATTGTGCTATAATGAAAATATCCGTTAAAGAAACGCTTTTATAGGTCCTATTTCGAATAAGGCTTGATATTGAGGTTTTCTTAATTACGGATATGAGATATAAGGAGAGAAAAATATGCTAAATTCATATCTTCAAGCGCATTACGACGGGTCTCCGAACAAAGCGAACGTAGTTAATTTCGGCGATAAAGTCAGAGTTACCGTTTTGACTGAAAGGGTAATAAGAGTCGAACGCTCCGAAAACGGAGTCTTTGAAGACGCTCCGTCGCAGATGGTCATCAACAGAAACACCCCCGACGTCAAGTATACTACGAAAGTGGTAGGCGAAGAGCTTTACATAACGACTGCAAAGGCTGTTTTCAAAATTAAGGACGGCGCTTTTGTCGGAGCTTCTTTTGACGGCGGAAAAACATACGTAGCCGAAAACGAAAAGGAAAACCTTTTGGGCACAAGCAGAACGCTTGACCAATGCAGAGGCGCTTGCAAGCTCGAGAAAGGCTTGATGAGTAAGAACGGCGTTACGGTTATCGACGATTCCGAAACTCTTCTTTTTGCCAAGAATGGCGAAATCGTCAGAAGAGAAAACAAGGAAAAAGACGAATACGTTTTCGTAACGACGGAATATAACAACGTTTTGCACGATTTCTATCTTATTTCGGGCAAGCAGCCTATGCTTCCGAGATACGTATTCGGCAATTGGTGGTCGAGATATTATGCGTATACTCAAAAAGAGTATATCGAGCTTATGAGAAAATTCCATAACGAGAACGTACCTCTTTCCGTTTCCGTTATCGATATGGATTGGCACTATACATACGACTTCAAGCGTCGCTGGCCGGATCTTTATAAGGGCAAAAAAATCCCGATGTTCTATAAGCGCGGAATAACGGGTTGGACGGGATATACTTTCAACAGAGACCTTATCCCCGACCCCGAGAAGTTCCTTTCCGATCTTCACGATATGGGATTAAAAACGACACTCAATCTTCACCCCGCTCAAGGCGTTTTCCCTCACGAAGAAGCATTCCCGGTAATGAGCAAAAAGCTCCCCGTAGGAGAAATGGGTAACATAGAATTTAACTTCGCAAGCACTGATTTCATAAATTCCTACTTCGACGATTTGCTTAAGCCTCTCGAGAAAAAGGGCGTAGACTTCTGGTGGATGGATTGGCAGCAGGGAACGGAGTCCGAAATGGAAGGCTTGGATCCTTTGTTCGCGCTCAATCACTATCACTTCCTTGAAAATTCCGTCGATAAACGCGGACTTTTGTTCTCGCGTTATTCGAAGCTCGGCAGCCAAAGATACCCGATCGGATTCTCGGGCGATTCTTACATTAACTATAAAATCCTCGATTTCATTCCTTATTACACCGCAAATGCCGCAAACGCCGCATATCCGCTTTGGAGCCACGACATCGGCGCTCATATGGGCGGAATTAAGGACGACGAGCTTTATGCGCGTTGGATTGCTCTCGGAGCGTTCTTGCCTATCAACAGATTGCATTCGACCAATAACTTCACTACGGGCAAAGAGCCGTGGCGTGCTAACGAATATGCAGAGCTTGTTTCGAAGAAGTTTATGAGACTTCGTCACAAAATGGTTCCGTATATTTATTCCGAGCATGTCAACAGCATCGACGAGGGATATCCTATCTGCGCACCGCTTTATTATTACTTCGACGGCGAAAACGCGTTTAAATATAAAAATTCCTATATGTTCGGAAGAAAGCTTTTCGTTATGCCGATAACGCACAAGGCGGACAAAGACCTTAAGCTCGGTATCGAAAGATGCTGGCTTCCCGACGGCGAGTGGTTCGACTTGTTCGAGAGAAGATATTATAACGGCGGGGAAAATATTTTCGCACGTTCACTTTCGAAGATTCCCGCACTTATGCAAAAAGGAGGCGTTTTGCCCCTCAACTACGATTATTTCGGAACGGGCAACCCCGACAATTTGGAACTTGTCGTAACGAAAGGCAACGGAGAATATAACTTATACGAAGACGACGGCGAAAGCTATGATTATAAGGACGGCAAGACCGCAAATACGAGAATTTGCGTTGCGGAAAACGGAAACGACGTTACCGTTACGGTCAAAGCAAGCGGAGACCTTTCGCTTGTCCCCGAAACGAGAACATTTGTCGTTAAGGTCGTCGATATAGAGGACGCGAAAGAAGTCGTTGCTTCTTTCGGAAATGAAGAAAGAGTTCTTGAAAGAGTGGAAAGAGACGGCAAGATATATTTTGTCGAAAGCAAAGAAGACTTGCTCCTTATCGACGAAAGAAAGGAAATCGTTCCTTGCGACGTTGAGATTATCGTCAAGAACGTTCCCGTAAATTCCGAGCTTACCGTTACGGCGAAAGATACGACGCTTATCAGAAAGGTAAATTATTACAACGGAATCGTCGATATCATTTCGAAAGCAAACGGAAACAACGGAAGAAAGAACCTCGAGTGCGGAAAGCTTGTTAAGGCGAACAACAAAGAGGAAGCGTTGGAGCTTTTGAAGAAGTCCAAGCTTTCGAAAGCAATAAAGCTTGCAATCGAAGAGATTATTCCTATTGCGGAATTTAGCAAAGACGACGTCAACCCCACGTTCTTCAACGACAATCAGATTAGCGCGGCGATGATTCATAAAGTCATCAAAGAGCAGATTTTCGGTTCGAAAGACGAAGAATAAAAAAGTATATAATTAGCGTCTCGATAGAAATATCGGGACGTTTTTATATTGGTCTTAAAAATATAAAGAATTTGCAATAATTTAAGTTTTTCTGCAATACATCGAGTTTTCGGTTTGGTATAATATATATGAATAACATTAAAGTAGTTTGGAGGAGAAAATGAGAGTAGTAAACGTAATGTACGATACTTTGTGTAGGCACTTTTTGTCGCCGTACGGCAACAAAGACGTCAAGACGCCCAATTTTGACAGACTTGCTCGAAATGCCGTTACCTTCGAAAACAGCTATGTATGCTCGCTTCCTTGCATGCCCGCAAGGCGCGATCTTCATAATTCGCGCGTAAATTTCTTGCAGCGCGACTGGGGCCCGCTCGAACCGTTTGACGATTCGGTTCCCGAAATATTGAAGAAAAACGGAGTGTATTCCGCGCTTGTTTCCGACCACGGGCATTATTGGGAAGACGGCGGAGCGACATATCACACGAGATATTCCGCATGGATCGGGCATAGAGGTCAAGAGGGCGACCAATGCAATTTCGATAAGAGAGTGGTTAAGCTTGCTCATGACTTGGGCGATTCGTCAAGGTACGATCTTTGGCCGCAGATGTCTCGACTTTACGATAAAGTCAACAGAGAGAATATGCCGACGGACGACCTAATGCCGCAAGCGTTGACTTTTGCCGACGGCTTGAAGTTTATAAACGAAAATCACGACGTAGACAATTGGTTCTTGCAAATAGAAACATTCGATCCGCACGAGCCGTTCTTTACGCACGATAAATGGAAAGAGCTTTATCCCGAGATTCAAAAATATACGGGACAAAAGGGCGACTGGCCACCGTACGAGGCGGTTGGCGAGAACGAGACGGACGAAGACATCGCGCACGTGCGTTGGCTTTATTCGGCACTCGTTTCGATGTGCGACCATTATTTAGGCAAAGTGCTCGACCTTTTCGACGAGTATGATCTTTGGAAAGACACGATGCTTATCGTTAACACCGATCACGGCTTCCTTTTGGGCGAGCACGGTTGGTGGGCTAAGAGCATGATGCCTGCATACGAAGAAATCAGCCACACGCCGCTTTTCATATACGATCCCGTAAGCAAGATTAAGGGAGAGCGTCGTAGCGGACTTGTTTCGACGATAGATATTCCCGCAACGATTTTGGATATTTTCGGTATAGAAAAAACGCCCGACATGCAAGGCAACAGCATTTTGCCTCTTCTTCGCGAAAATAAAAAAATAAGGGAACATGCGTTGTTCGGCTTTAATTGCGCGCAGGTTGCGGTTACGGACGGAGAGTATGTATATTTCCGCGCACCCCTTTCGAAAGAAGAAAAGAATTGCTATGAATATACCCTCATGCCGACAAGAATGAGAATGCGCTTTGATGTCGGAACGCTTCAAAAAGCCGAATTCGTAGGGCCACTTCCATTCACAAAAGGCTGCAAGGTTTTGAAAACGCCTGCACCCGGCAATTTCATCAGCGCGGTAAATTTCGGGACGAAACTATATAACGTAGCAAAAGACCCGAGACAGAAAGAGCCTATTGACAATGCGGAGCTTGAAGCAAAGTATGCGGATATTTTGGCGGAAGAATTGATAAAAGCGCAGGCTCCCGACGAGCAGTTCGTAAGGCTCGGACTCAAAAAAGAGGGAGGAACGACGGCGGAAGACATTCTCGCCGCAAGGGAAGAGGAACTTATTGCCGATACGCCGACCTTTATCGGGAGCGCGACTTGGACGAAAGAAGCGAGAAACATTTGGAGAAGCTTCACTAAGTTTATGCCGAAAGAGGGCATTGCGGCTTCCGAACAGGTTGTTTTGGGAATAGTATCTCAAAAAGGAACCAATGAGGTTGACGAGAAAGATATCTTCGCCGCAGTTAAAGTTATGTTGCCCGAAGATCAGCGCGACCAATCGTTGTATTTTCTAAGAACGCTCGCAAGATCGGAATAATTACTTGAAAATACAAATCAATGAGTTTAATGCGAAAGGAGTTGTTTGATTAAATAAAATGCATTTTATCAAACCCCGATCGCAACAATAAATAATATAAAAGTTCGCTTTAAGAATTTGCGTAAGCAAAAAGCTAAATCGCATTTTAGATTCTTAATGCGGACTTTTTTTCATTACGGGAGTTTTTTCGGCATATTATAATACAAGAAGTTTCTGTTTTGCTTGCAAGAGTGTGGGTTTTAGCAATCTTACTATAATTGACAATCCCTCAGTCTCGGCAATGCCGAGACAGCTCCCTTGCTAAAGGAGCCTTTGGATTGCAAAGTATTTCAATACTAAAGTCGCGTTTATAGAATGATTGAGTGAAGTTTTGTTGTATTATAAGAAAGAAAAAAAGACGCATATTGCTCACTCGCAGATTTTTAGGGGAAATAGGAGGATTTATGGAACAGGTTTTATCATTGACAAACAAAAATGCGTTGTCTATCGTCGGGATTGAAGAAGTAGTTTCTTTCGATGAAAAAGAAATCACACTTAAAGGCGGCGGAGATAAAATTCATATCAAAGGTTCGGGACTTTCTATAAAGAATTTTGACGTCGAAAGCAAGCGTTTCGAATCTGTCGGGAAAGTTTTTTCGATAACATATAAAAACGGCGGGCTTGCCGTCAAAAAACTTTTCAAATGATATCGGCGACTGCAAATCAATTTGCGTGCTTTGCGCGGCTGCTTCTCTTTGGCGGATTGGCGGGCATCGTTGTTTTCGTTGTGCGAAAAGTTATGTTTTTGCTGTCGAAAGAGAACTTTTTTAGGCATATTGTCGCGATATTTTGCGGAGCGAGCGTAGGCGTTTTATATATTTTTTTGCTGCTTTCCTTTCCGCACGTGAAAAAATCGGGCGTTTACTCAATAGTTTTTTGCTCCGGAATGTATATGGGGAAATATATTATCGATACGATTGTTGCACTTTTCGAAAATCTTTGCTATAATAGAATAAATCTTAATGCAAAGCATTCTAAAAAAAGAGATGTTGATAGAAAGTAGCGTTGAGAAAAATAGAAATGCCGCAACATTGCAAAATAATAGACAATACCTTTAGTTTTACGGCGTTAAGGAAGCTTTGGTTTTGTAAAACGATTTGGGGTTAGAGAAGAGGTCGCAAACTTTCTCAAGGTGTGGGAACTTTGAAGTGTTGCTAAAATATGGCAATCCCTTTAGTCACCTTGTGGAGACACCTCCCTTTCAAAAGGAGTCTTTGGTTTTGTAACAAAAGCAAGCGTTTTCAAAAGATTTTAGCGAAAATAAAACATATTATTTATAGATTACATTAACGGATTTCGGAGGGCTTATGAACAAAAGAAAATTATATCGCAACGTAACGATTTTGGCGTCATGCCTTGCGGTGATTTTGGTGCTCACCCTTGTCGTTCAGCTCATTACTTTGAGCGTTGCAAATGCGAAAACAAAAGAGCTTGAAGAAAAGGTCGCGTTCTTAGAGGGAGAAATCGAATCGATAAACGACGAGATAGAGTATAAAAATTCGCTTATGTTTATCGAAAAATATGCTCGCGAGCAGCTCGGACTTCACGGCTCGGACGACGTAATATTTACGCCGAAAAACTAATGAGAGGCATAATCGACGTCGGCTCCAATTCCGTTCGCCTCGGGATATTTGACGGCGACGAGGAGTTGTTTTGCGAGACGATAACGACAAGGCTCGGTAGCGGTCTTGTCAAAAACGACAGAATGAACGACGGGGATATTGCAAACACTCTTCTTGCGATATCCCGTTTTGCTAAAAAATGCGAAAATGACGGTATCGTTCCCGAGGCTTTCGGTACGGCGGCGTGCCGTCAGGCTAAAAACGCCGATGAGTTTTTGGGAAAAGTCAGAAAGGAATGCGGTATCGAACTAAACGTCATTTCGGGTGAAGAGGAGGCTAAGATCGCCTATATAGGCGGAAGCGTCATTGCGAAAAAATTTCCTTGCGCGGTTTTGGATATAGGTGGCGGAAGCACGGAGCTCGCGCTTGGAAGCGATAAAGGGATTTTGTCTTCCGTGAGCTATCCGATAGGAGCCGTCAAAACATACTCCGCGTGTCTTGAAAATAAACAAAAAACGAGGGAATATGTCGAAAAAATGCTTGACGGCGTATCGCCGTTAAAAGCAGAAAGCTATATCGCGATAGGTGGTACGGTTACTTCGCTTTCGTCGATTTTATCGGGGAATCCCGTTTACGACAAAAAGATAACGCACGGCTTTTGCATAAAATACGATGAGCTTTGCCACTTATCGGACGAGCTTTTCGAAATGGGTATAGACAGGCGAAAAAACCTTTCCATGATAAACAACAAGCGCGCCGAAATAATCGCGAGCGGCTCGATGATTCTAAGGTGCGTCATGGAAAAGCTTGAAATAGAGGAAATTATATCGTCCGAATCGGATAATTTATACGGATATATGAAGGTGTTTACAAAATGAAAAAGAGACTTGGATTGGTCGGCGCCGTTCTTGCGATTGCGGCTTGTTGCTTGTTCGGATGGCGCATAGGAACTGAAATTGCAATGTTCGAGGGTCGTGCTGTCGTCGATATATGGAAAGTCGTTTTGTTTGTCGTCGGCGTTTTGTTGGCGTTTTATATTCATATAATTCTTCACGAAACGGGGCATCTTATCGGCGGACTTATCGGCGGATATACCTTCGTCGCTTTTTCTATCGGGGGACTTTGCTTTTCGAAAGAAACGGGGAATCTCAAAGTATATTTCGAAAAAAGCAAAAGCATCGGCGGCTATTGCAGAATGCTTCCGCCGAAAAACGTAACGAAAGAAAGCTTTTTAGCGCATATTCTGGGCGGACTTATTTCGTCGCTCGTTCTGACGGTGATCTCCCTTGTACTTTTTCTGACGCTGTTTTTCGTAGATAAAAAAGGATATTTCTTCTGGGCGCTTGCGGGTGCGTTCCCTATCAATGCATATATATTTTTCACGAACGCCGCAGTCACATCTATCGGAGGAACTCCGACCGACGGAATGCTTGTCGATATGATGAAAAAGAAAACCGCTTCATCTGTTGCGACAATGAAAGTTTTGTCCTTGCAAGGATACTTTATGGGCGGCGTAAGCCCGACGGAGATTCCCGAAAGCGAGGTTGCGGATATACCCGTTGTTTCGGACGACGACGTTATGAGTGCGGTGATATATTCGAACCTATTCTATTATTATCTTGACAGAGCCAACGAAAAGAAGATTTTCTATTACGGCAAAAAGATAGAGGATATTCTTCCCTTTTCGGCGGATTTTTATCAAAAAGATTTGAAGACTTCTGCGTTTTTGACGGCGATATTCGAAGACGACGGCGGGAAAGCGGCGAAATATTACGCGGAGCTTCTTCCCGAAATAAACAGAGCCGATAGCACGCTTCTTCTTGCGTTTTCGTATTACGAAAAGCTATTTCTTTCTAAAGACGTTACTTTGCGACTTGAAAAGACAAGGGAAGCGGCAAAAAACGACGTTATGCCGTGCGTAGGTAAAACTGTTTTGCGATATTCCGATTGGCTTGAAAAGCTATAAAATAAATATTATATAAAACGTAAAACGCTTGATTGTTTATGATCGAGCGTTTTTTTTGATTGTCTGGGAACGGTTTTTGCAATGAATTCGTTTACCGCAATCGATTCGACGAATTTTAAGTGGCTTAATACGTTTTAGTCGCTGCGATTGTTTGCCTTTATTTTTTTAGCATCGTTAAAAACACAAGACGCGTTTTAGACGTAATTGCTTTTGCACAAAAGAAATCGTTTGGAAACTATAGCAAATAAAAAACGAAAAAAGAAAAAATTGACAACATTTTTTTGATAAAAACAGAAAATCCGTGCAATACAAGTATCTTGGTTTGCTTTATAATGTTACCGATAAGAAGAGCTGTTTTGGCTTTTGGTAAAACGTTTTGAAATAATACGCCGTAAGCCGATATATCGCTTCTTTGGTTGAAACGCTTTGATTGTCGTGTGTAAACGGAAGAAAAGTACTTTGCGTTTCGACAATATGATAAAAAGGAGAAAAAAAGATGAAAAAATTTTTATCGATTGCTTTATCGGTATTGCTTCTTTGTTCGTCGCTTGCAATGTTATCTGCTTGCAGCAATAGCGACGATCCGAATTCTTTCACGTGGCTAATCGAAAGCGGCGAGGATTCGACGTATTATTCCGATTATAACGAAAACCCCGTCGCGATATATACTCAACTGAACAAAGAGTATGCGGGCGCGGAGCTTAAGTTCGAATATAAGCAGTTGGTTGTAGGCTCGGAAAAGGATCAATATACCACAATGATTTCAACCGGCGAATATTATGACGTTATGGGCATAAACTATGCGCCTTATTCGCCCGCCGTTCTCAACGAAATGGGAATTGCGCTCGACATAACGGAGTACGTCGAAAAATATATGCCGAATTACTTGAAAGTTCTTGCTGAAAACGAAGAGCTTGCAAGAGCGGCGTATGTCAAAAACGAAAATGGCGAAAAGAGAATTTATGCGCTTTACGGGGCGACAAACGAGCCGTCGCCTATTTACGAGGGCTTTTGCTACAGAAGAGATTGGCTCGTCAAGTACGGCACAAACCCTCAAACGGGAGAGGCGTTCACGGGTGGATACACGGCGGCAAGAGATTCGGAAGGCAAGAACGACATTTATTCTTGGGTAGACGATGTGAAGTTCCCGTCTTGGTACTCGGATAGTAAATATGCCGTTGAATATAAAGCAAACCACCCCGAATGGGACGGCTCCGATCCGATATTTATTTCCGACTGGGAATGGATGTTCGAGATATTCGACAAGGCAAGAGAAGACTTAGGTATCGCCGATAAGGGGTATGACATATCGCTGTATTATCCCGGCTATGTCGAAACGGGCGATTTGTTCTGCGCTTTCGGCGGAGGCGCGCCTCTTTGGAGCTATAACTATAATACTAAAAAAGTCGAGTTCAATGCCACGAGCGATTCTATGAAGTCATACTTAGAGTGTATGAACACATGGTATGAAAAAGGCTGGCTTGACAGAGCGTTCACGGAGCATTCTTCCGATATGTTTTATTCGATAGATTCAGTAAAGGTATGCAACGGCTACGTCGCGATGTGGCAGGGCGGAAACCATACCCTCGGTTGTTCGCTCGAAGATTTGGAACATTATCCTTTGACTGAGGGCATTTTCGTTGTCGGTGCAAAACAGCCTATCAACGATGTTTACGGAGCTGAAAGCACGAAAGGAAACGAGCCTTATGCCATGTATCAGTCAGAAAGAGTCGGTACGGGAATTATAATTACGGACGCTGCGAAAGACAAAAACTTGGAAGCGCTTTTCACGTATCTCGATACTTTCTATAATCCCGAACACGAGAATTATATCGCAAGAAACTACGGACTTACGAAAGAGCAGTACGAATCTATAAGCGACGTTCAAGAAAAGCGTAACGGCAAAACGTTCCAAGAAAGATTCGAAATTCAAGACGGCTCGTATACGATAACGGAGAAAAACGGCAAAACGTTTTACGCGCTTTCCGAGATCATTCTCGGCGACGGATATTTGAGAAATGCGACCAAGGGGAACAGAATGTTCGGCTATCGCATAATATCCGAAAGCAGCGAGCTTACCGAATATATACAAGATACCGTCGATGAGCATTGGCACGCATATTTGAATAAGGGCTATATTTCAAAGTCAACCTTAGGTCTTCTCACGACGGAGCAGTCGGACACTTATGCAAAAACAAGAAGCAAAATCAACGATAAGATGTCTGTGGAAATACCTAAGTTTATCAACGGAACGTATGATATAAACGGCGAGGATTGGGATACCTATTGCAAGATAATAGAAAAGCTGGGGCATAAAAAGATTACGGCATATTTGCAAGAGGTATACGACAGAATAAGCTAACGATAGCTACAAGATAATAGATAATCGTTAAAGCAAGAAGGCGCATTTTATGCGTCTTTTTGCTTTGATAGAAAACATAGCTGTTATCCATTGAAAAGTCAAAGCAATTGAGTTTTAACTCAATAAATTTGCAAAAACGGCGAGCAACTTCTCACAATGTAAGAAGTCGGGAACTTGCTTGCGAGGGCTTGGAATGAAGTATTGTCAATTTACTGCAATCCCTCAGTCGCCTTGCGGCGACAGCTCCCTTACTAAAGGAGCCTTTTCTTCGGCGGGAGTAGAACCCCCGCCCTACCGGTTGGTGGCGCAATATTAAGCAATGATTTCAAAAAAACATCTCATCACCGTAGGGCGGTGGCTCTGCTGCCGCCGTTTTTTAATGCAAGAAGTTTCTGTTTTGCGTGCAAAGAACAGAAACGCCGCAGTATTTCAAACTAAGAAATACAAAACGATAGTTTTTTTAAAGCATTCTTGCTTTGAAAAGATTTTGTCGATAGACAAAAGATTGCTTCTTATAGGTTATAATACAAGAAGTTTACGCATTGCTTGCAAGGTGCGGAAACTTCGAAGTATTTCAAACTTAGAAGCGCGAAACGATAGTTTCGTGGCAAAAGCGAAGCATTTGCAAAATGTTTTTGCATTAGCTAAAACATTTAC
>CAZIPL010000027.1:0-20354 GCA_964541255.1 uncultured Clostridia bacterium
AACCAATTTCGATTTACGAAATAGTTCGGATTTGTTGCGCTTGGTGACCCCTACGGGAATCGAACCCATGTTACCACCGTGAAAGGGTGATGTCTTAACCGCTTGACCAAGGGGCCATTATTTTTGGTAGCGGCGGGTGGAGTCGAACCGCCGACCTATCGGGTATGAACCGATCGCTCTAACCAACTAAGCTACGCCGCCACAAAACAAATGGTTGCGGGGATGGGATTTGAACCACATGACCTCCGGGTTATGAGCCCGACGAGCTACCAGACTGCTCTACCCCGCGACGTGCATTCCACGAAAGAACGCTTATATAGTCTATAAAAAAACGGCGGGTTTGTCAACTGTTTTTTGCCGATTTTGATAAAAAATTATTTCGCCTCCCTTTTTATTTCCCTTTTTCGACAATAACATATACTTTTTTTTGCACATAACGCATCAAATTGCCAAAGTACATGTTGTTTTTATCACTTAATTTAACCAAAAGGAAAAGGCTCTCGAAAAAATCGAGAGCCGAGAAATGAAAAAGTATCGATAAGTACTTTCGGTTGTTTTTATTTTTTATCAACAAAGTAAACGGGGCTTACGAAAGCCATACTGCCGTTTGCTTGCTTGACTTCCATATGATAGAACGTTTCTTTGTCGTCGAAATCGACAAAGCCTCTTGCATATAGATATTGGCTCTTCGGGACGGCTCTATGTATTTTGAAAGTTTGCGAATTGGTGTTGCGCTCGGGATAAGTAAAGCTACTATTGAGCAATTCGTCTATCGTCAACGTATGAGCTTTGCCGTTGACGGTGAAAGTAATCGTGGTATCGCGACTTCCTTTGATTGTCAAAATAACCGCGCTCGTCATAGGCGAAGTCGTAGATATATTCGCCATAGTCTGCACCTTGCCCGAAATGCGGCGAGTGTCAATAACGTTGACGTAATCCTCTATTTTGTTTACGTCGTCGTCATAAGTCTCCCCCTCTTTGGGTGCAAGAACAGATTTGCCGCGGAAAGCTTTTTCTACGTCGATAATTTCACCCGTCGAACAGATATCGAAATCCCAGTCGTAAAGCTCCTTATTGTTCCCCCAACCGAATTCCGCTCTTACTTTAAACGTATCGTCCGAAAGGCTTTGTTCTATAAGCTCGCCGTTTACGATATGAATGGGTTTGAGGTTTTTAAAAATAACGACTTTATCTATATAGTCAGAAGCCTCTACCGAGAAAGAGATATTTCTTGCGCCCTTTTCTACATCGACGACTTCGCCGAAGTCATGTCCGTTAACAGAGAAATCGCACTTGATTTTATCCGCCGTAAGAGCATAGGTGCGGCGCGCCTTGATAGCGTTCATAATAGATTCTCTCGTATTGTCCTCGGCTTTTACTGCAAGAAGGCAATCTCCGTAGCTTCCCGGGAAACCCGCGTGATGATCCGTCGAACCGACGAAGCCGAATACTTTACCCTTTTTGAGTCCGCTGTAAACGGTGTTATGTTCGTCGCGCGCTCCCATATTATGGAAGTATTCGTTGGGGTGGCGGTCGCTCATAGAAACTCCGTGCTTAGAGCAAACCTCGACAACGGGGCAAATGCCGTCGTTGAACTCGTCCCAGTTTATGCCTCGATACCCCGGAGTATAAGCAATATGATGCGGAATAATAACCGTATTTTCAAAGTCTTTGAGTTTATTCCACCATTCTTCGGGGGAATTTGCGTAAAGAAGCTTTATATTATCGTCTCCCGAAACGACGTGGTGATCGCCGTAATAAGAAGAGTGCATTTCGTATGAATAAAAGGTTGTGAACTTATGCGGCTCGTTGGTTTCTTTAATAGTCGCTTTTATGCTATCGAAGTTGTCGGAAAGCTTTTGAAAGCCTTTTTTGTGGAAATCGATCAAAAATGCAGTATGCTCGTCGCGCGCGGGCATGTCCGGCCAAAACGCGTGCCCCGTTACTGCGCAAAAATCAAGGTGCGATTTTGCATTTTTAATGGCGTTTTCAAGTCCGCCGAAGCCGTAAGTGATTCCGCAATGATTATGAATGTCGCCGAAAAAAAGCTTCATATATCCGTCTCCTTTAAAATTCACAAATTGGTTATGCTTATATTCAAGCATTACCTTTATAAGCACAACCTATAAGAAGCAAATCTTTTGTCTCACGACAAAATCTTTCGCAAAACGCTTCGCTTTTGTCACAAAACTACCGTTTCGCTTATTAGCTTGAAAAACATCGAAATTCCAATCCCTTGCAAGCATGTTTGTTACTTCTTTTATTATTATAATATAGTTTATTCCGAATAATGAATAAAAACTTAGAAAACCGTTTTCCTTGTATGAAAACGCCCCGAAAAGAGCATTTACGAATATAAAGCTCCGCGTTTTTAAGTCAATAAACGTACTCCTAAAGATTAGCATTTTGACTTTCATTTGCAACCATATCCATTGATAATCTCGCAATTGAGAATAAAAGCCGTTTTTGCCCATTTCGTCAAAGTTTTGCTTATAGTATAATAACCGATAACGCAGACAAAAAAAATCCGACGTGCAAAAATCTTTTCGCAGTCGGATAAAACATATATTTATTATTTTTTAATCGCAATCAAAATAGCCAAACTTCCGTCGGAAAAGGCAACGGACAAATATACGTCGTCCTTTTGAAGAATGGTTCCGACCGAAACGGAGTTAGCAGCATATTGAACTTTCTTGAATCCGAAATCCAGCATATCGTCAAGCCACTTTTCCGATTCGCTCAAATCGATGTTTTTATAAAAAATCGCATATCTCGAGCTTTCGGTCAAGTCCAAAACGTAATCGAGTTCGCCAGACGAAGGCTTAATGATTTCCTCCGTAAATTCGTTTTCCGGAAATGTTTCGATATATTGCGGCTCGGCACCGCTAAAATCAAAGCTCGGAAGCTCGTTCCTTTCGACGTTGCAAGCCGATAGCAAAAAAATCAAGGCGACAACCATCGCAATAACAATAGCAGTTCTTTTTTTCATAGCAAAATCCTCCTTAAATACCGACCTATTTTCCCTTAATAAACACACAAAGCAATACTTTCGTCGCAATAATAGTATCTCAAAAACGCTTTGATATAATTCTTATACACCTCCCCCCCCCGATTGTCAAATATATTTTAGTAAAGTTGTTTTTATATAAAAAAACACACCTTCAAAAAACTCTAAACTTTTGCGTTTACGTCACTTTGAGGTGTGTTTTTCTTTCCCTAAATATGTTTTTTGATTAAGTCCATAGGCGATTTTTTGAGTACGTTGAAATAGAATTTCAAACCCAAAACCGCAAGCTTTCCGCCCGAGCCCATCATTCGCATATTGTTATACATAAATTCGTTCATAAATCTCGAATCGAGTTTTTTCGGAACTTCGTCGCACGTTTTCACCATCCATTCGAGAGCTTTCTCTTTGAGCTTCAAAACGTCTTCTGCATATTTTTCGTCCGCAATAAGATTCTTGCTTTCACCTATGGACAAATCGTATAGTTCGTCCTCTTCGTAAAGCCTATAAACATACTTCAAGTTTTTCGTTCTCACCATAACGGCTTTGCCGTGTCTTCCGTCCTCTTGTATTTCCTGCGTATGGCGAGCGTAATACGGCGAAGTCTGCCTTAAATTTTCCACGCACATCGTTTCGCCGGGGTTTCTTCCGCCCTCGCAAAAGACTTCGCTTCGAAGATTTAACGACTTATCTCTCATCATCGGAAAAAGACTATGTCCAAACTGCGTTCTGAAGTTTGGTTCTATCCCGGCTTCCTCCCAAATTGTCGCCGTCATATCGGTTAGCTCTACAAGGTTTTCGTTTATTCCCGAAGTTACCTTATCATCCTTGCACGGTTTTATGATAAACGGAATATTCGTCAAGCAATCGGGGAAGCAGTTCTGGCATTTTTCGACGATTCCGAAATCCCCCGTATAATCGCCGTGGTCGGACATAAAGATTATCATCGTGTCGTCGTATATCCCCTCTTCTTTAAGGGCTTCAACCAAACGTCCCATATGATAATCGACCTTGGCACACATACCCAAATACACCGCACGCAAGTGTTTGAGTCTTTCTTCGTCCCAATCCCCGACTCGCATAATATCTCTAAGCCCTTTTTCCATTTTGGGCTTTCCGTCTTCGTCGCTTATAGACGGAATGCGGGGTTGAAGCTTGTCTTTGTCGATAAGGTCATAGAACTTTCTCTCGATCATATACTCGGGATGCGGAGCATTCGTTCCGACAAACATAAAGAACGGCTTATCCTTAGGTCTTTTTTTCAACGACCTTATCGCGCCATCGATAGTCAAATCGTCGATATTTTCGACAACCCCCTCTCCGTCGATTATGCCGCCGTTGTTTAGGAACGAATAATACGTATCGGAATCTTCGCCTCCGCGGTCATACATCTTCATTTGACTTTTGACGCCGCCTTTAATTCCTTGAAGCTTGATATATTCGTCGATACAAGCCTTGTGATATTTCTTGTCCTCGCCTGCCATAAGATCTCCTCTTGTCGAAGAAATCGTATAATATCCCGCCGTTTTAAGGTCGGAAAAGAGGTTATCTTCGCCGTTTCGCAAAAGATAGCTCATCGTCCTATGTCCGTGGGTATGGCAATACAGTCCCGTCATAAACGAGCATCTCGACGGCACGCAAACGGTGTTTTGGCAAAACGCATTCTTAAACGACACGCCGTCGTTTGCCAAGTTGTCTAAGTTCGGCGTATACGCCGCCTCGTTGCCTAAATGCCTCATTGCGTCTGCGCGCATTGAATCGGGATTGAAGATCAAAATGTTTTTCATATAACGTCCTTCTTTGTTGTAGTGTTTTTCTATTTTACGGTCACGGTCGAGAAGAAGTTGTTTCTCTTTTCGAAAACTTTTTTGTCGCCTTTAATTTCAACCGTCTTTGATAAAGTCGTATCCGAGCTTCCGTCGACGGAAAATTCCACTTTTCCGCTATCGATAACAAGCTCGTTATCGAAATCGACATACGCCAAAAGCTCCGAATCGATTTCAAACGCAACCGTTTTTTGCTCATTTTTTAAAAGCTCGAGCTTTTTATATCCGACAAGTCTCTTGATGGGGAGAGAAATAAGTCTTTCTTTCAAGCCGAAGTATAGCTGAACAGCTTCTTTCCCCGCAACGTCGCTTATGTTTTTAACCTTGAAAGACACGACCGCCTTCCCGTCGGTTTCGAAGTTTTCAACTTCTAAGTCGGAATATTCGAACTTTGAATAGGATAGTCCGTACCCGAAAGGATATGCGGGTTTTCCGTCGCAATCGACATATACGTCTCCGCCCAAAACGCCCGCTCCTTTATACGTGCCGTTGCCGTATATTTGACTGTAATATAAAGGAGTCTGTCCGACATATTGCGGAACCGTATAAGGAAGCTTGCCCGACGGATTGACTTTCCCTATCAAGATATTTGCAAGTGCCGCTTTATTTTGTTCGCACGGAGCAAACATATCCAAAATCGCGCGTGGCATCTCCGTCACGTTTTTCGGAAGCGCAAGCGTTCTTCCGTGAATAAGGGCAAGAACGATGTTGCCGTTTGCAGCGCTTAGCTTTTCAAGCGCTTCGATTTGAGGTTTCGTCAATTCCGCTTTGCAAGAATCTTTATCCTCTCCGCTCGTTCCGTCAGATACCCAGTTGCTTCTATCGCCGAATAAGCATAAAACAACGTCGGCGTTTTTCGCCTTTTCGACAGCCGTCAAAAGAGCATCTGGATACCTTTCGTTATAATCGCACACTCTCACGTATTCGCACTCCGCGCCAGTAATTTCGCGCAATGTCTCTTCGCGGCTCTTTCCGCCGTAAACGCTTTTTGTGACAGTTTCCGCAATATCGGGGCTTGCGATAAGCTCCGCCATTTTCATTGCATCTTCGGGATTTTTATTAAAAACCTCTTTCGCAAGATTGCCGTCGCTTTTTTCTACGTTATCGGCAACTCCTTGCATAGCGCCATGTCCGCCTTTTATGATTTCTTCCATCATATCCATACAACCGCTATAAGTATAGCAGCCGTAATCGCGCTTCAATTTATCGTCGTCGGCGCCTACGATAAGAATACGCTTCACGTTTTTAAGGGGCAATATTCCGTCGTTTTTCAAAAGGACTATTCCCTCTTCCGCAGCTTTTTGACCTATTTCTTTTGCTTTTTCCGTATTGACGGCTTTCAAGAATTTCTCTTCGTCTACATAAGGATTATCGAAAAGCCCCGACGAAAACTTCATTTCAAGAACGGGCATAACAGCCTTATCGACGTCTTCCTCCGTCAAAATGCCTCTTGTTATCGCTTCGGGAATAGACTTAAACGCTTCGCCCGTCGGGTTATCGGAATTAAGTCCCGCTTTTATCGCAAGAGCCGCAACGTCGGCGTAATCACGACCTATCTTTTGAACGTCTCTGACTCGTTCCACCGCGCCGCCGTCAGACACCGCAACGCCGTCAAAGCCGAGCTTTTCTCTCAATAAATCTGTCAAAATCGCTTTGTTAACCGAAACGGGACGTTCGTTTATCGCAGAATACGTATCCATAATGTTCGTCATACCGTTTCTAAAGCACGCCTCGAAAGGATAGCAATAATCTTCGTATAATTCTCTGTCGGTAATTGCAACGGAAGCGCAGTTTATTCCTCCGACGGTTGTCGAATATCCCACAAAATGCTTGCCGCAAGAGAGCACTTTTTCGCTTTCTTGCATGCCCTTTACGAGAGAAGCACCCATTTTTGCCGACAAATATCTGTCTTCTCCGAGCGTTTCGCTTGTTCTTCCCCAACGAACGTCTCTTGCCAAGTCCATAACGGGCGAAAGCCCTATCGTCATTCCGCAAGCGTTCATTTCTTTTCCGATCTCTTTGCCGATTTCGTAATTGATTTCTTCGTCAAAGGTAGCCGCACGCTCGATAGGCTGCGGATATTGTGCCCCGCCTTGCAAAACCTGACCGTTGTTTACTTCAATCGTCGTGAACGCAGGAATCCCGAGTCTTGTTTTTTCGACCAAATACCTTTGCAAATCGTTATATGCTTTCGGTATTTTTTTGCTATCGAACATCGAAAGCATTCCGCCTTGCATAACTCGCCCTATTCCGTTCTTAATTTGCTTTTCAGCCATTTCTTCGCTGAAATCTCCGAAAAAGTTACACACGAAATTAGGCAAAATTCCGCGAAGCTGCGCTACTTTTTCGTCAAGCGTCATTTTTGACAACAGGTCTTTCGCACGATCCTTTGCCGACAATTCTTTGTTTTTGTAATTATCCATAATTCCTCCATAACAACAGACCTTAAAAAGCAAAATTTCGCTTTTCGAAAAGTCTTTTTCATAGCTTTCGAAAGCATTTTCTTTATCGACACGAAAAATAAGTATTTTTATTCGCAAATCAAAAGAAAACACGCTCTTTTCATTATAAGTATAATAAAAAGTTTTTAGCAAATATTGCATTATTTTTTAATATATTATATAATTTTATTATGGATAAAGATTATTATTTATTACAAACAAAAAAACTTTTAGCAAAAACTCCGCAAAGCATTATCGACGCAACAAACAAAAACCGAATAGCGGAAGAAAAGCTTTGGCAATGCGTGGAAAACGGAGACCTCGAAGCTTACGAAAAAATCAAGGAAAAAGCATTTTCATACGTCATTTGGAAAAGGCGTTTTTACGGCGACGATTGCGTGAGAGACTTATCGAAAGTAAGCGATAACGAGCTTTATGAGCTACTTAGCATATTCATCGCGGTAGGCTCTCGCAGAGCTCTTTCTGGCGGAGCAACGCCGATCGAGGTCTTCACTCTTGCCGACCTTATCCGAAGCGACCTTAACACAAACCGAAATCCGCAGCATATGACGGAGCTAGCAAATATTTTTATTTATTCGCTAATCCAACTTGTCAACAAAAATAAGCAAAGCGATACGGGGCTTGTCGGAAAAGTCAAGCGATATATCAAAGACAATATCTATAAAAAGCTTTCGCTAAAAAGCATTTCGGAAGCTCTCGAAATAAACTATATCACACTCTCGACTGAGTTTTCGAAAAAGGCGAATATGACTCTTAGCAAGTTTATCTTGCTCGAAAAATGCAAGGAAGCAAAATCGCTTTTAGCAAAAACAAATAAGCCTATTTCGGAAATTTCGGAAGAGCTGTGCTTTTCAAGCCAATCACATTTTCAAAGAGTGTTCAAAGAACTTGTCGGAATAACGCCGAACGAATATAGAAAAACATCTGCATAAATGTATATCCACTCGGCAATAGCGAGTGGTTCTTCATTTTCGGGCATAGCCCTAATACGACCAAGTGCGTATTTTTATATAAGAAAAAAGAGTGCGTTTTCGCACTCTTTCTTCTTTATTTCACAAGTGTTGTACTTAGTTTGACAATTCACCATTATCTGTTAGTTATAAAGCTCTTGCAAATAGTCCGTAATCTTCTGGTGTCCCATTTTGTTTATCGTCTTGCAATAGGTATCCCAATCTGCGCCGTTGACGTCATAGGTTCCGTTGATAAACTTCGGAATTTCCGAGCCCATTTTGTCGTTTATCTTCGAACGAGTCTTTGTACGGGCATCAGCTTTTTCGGTAGACAACAGGCTTAGTATCGAGTTGTTAATCCAACCGAAGTTCGGATATGCCGCCCATTGATTTACTACGGCGTCATATACGTCATCCGTTATATTGTTGCTTTCCGAAACAATCTGATATCTCCAAAGTCTGTTGCCCTTTTGCGCATTTTGAAGCGTTGTATCCTCAAGAAGTATTTCGCTAAATTCATACGTTCTCTTCCCGTCTTTTTCCGTTACGGTATAACCGCCGTTTTCGATTCCGAATCTTTCCTGGAAAGTCTTACCGTTTATCTTTTCTTGATACTGCTCGATAGATTCATACTGTTCTTTGGTAAGTCCGTAATTACTTGCAATATAGTTTACGTTATCGGGATCATAGAAAGTATCGAGGTACGTGAAGAGCGCCTCTAAGTTTTTATCCTTTGCGCTTTCTGTAATAACTATTGCGGTTGTTACCGACACGAATTGATAACTCGAATAAGGCTCGTTGCCCTTGGTGCTATCTTCTCCGTATACGTCGTTAATAGGCAATTTTGCACCCGCAACGTAAATACCTTCCGTCGCAGGGAAGTTGACGGTCTCTTCCATCTGTGCCGCAAGAGTCGAACGCATGCCTTGCCACATTCCCACATAGCCGCTACGAACCTTTGCAGAGTCTATATCATAGAACATATCTGAGGAATGCTCTGCGAACGCTTTGTCAAGCCAGCCTTTTTCGTACCAATTGTTCATACACGTTAAATACGATTTCATCGATTCCGAAGCGCCGTTGAACTCGACTTTGCCCGTATTTTGATTATAACTCCACATCGGAGCTCCGCCGCCAAAAGCCGAGAACAATTCGCCCGTTTCGGAATATCCGAGATAGGAAATCGAAATGTTATATCCTTTATCCGTTATACCTAAATCCTCTCTTGCCTTGTCGAAAATCTCGAACATCCATTCCCAGTCGGAAATGAATACGGGATCGCTTCCGTCCCATTCGGGGTGATTTGCTCTATATTCAACGGCATATTTATCGTTCGAATACCAAGACGGGAACTTGACATCGTCCGTCCAAGAAGCACCGTCGTTCGTGCCGTCCGCATTCTTTTTGGTATATCCGCCCGTGAACGCTTCGCCTGTTGACGGGTTAACACCGTACTTAACGATCCAGTCTCTTCTGTAGCAAAAACCTTCGAAGTTATATTGAGGTTCGTCCGTATTTGCCCAAAGTGCATAAATTCTCTTTTCACCGTTCTCGTTCGTGGAATACGTAATCATCTCAAGCTCTTTATTCTCTTTGACAATCTTCATATAGTTGGGCATCCATTTTTCGACGTATTCCGTTATGTCGAGAACTATGCCCATTTCGTGCATCGCGGCAGCCGAATATGGCGCATAGTTTGTCGGCATGACGTCGTAATAATCGCCCGTCGAAATCATCGTCGTATATTGATCCGTCTCTGAACCTGCTATAAGCTGTCCGTACTTTATCGTTATGTCGGCGCCTGCATATTGCTGACTGTGCTGAACATAGATAGCAACGGGGTTTTGGTTATAATCGGAATAATACGATGCATCCTCGGCGTTTGTATTAAGCCAAGTGAACGTATTCGGGTCTTCGTCGTTTTGCACGCTGTCAAGCAAACGACAGACGAGCAAATCATCAATACGGACAAAATAATCGCTACAATTTTTCTCATTTTCTTTCTCCTTATTATTTGAGGCACATTGCCTATTTTTAATTATAAACAATTTTATACTAATGGTATTGCATTTTTTCGTTAATTATTATATAATTTCAGTATGGATAAAGATTATTATTTATTGAAAATGAAAAAAGCAATAGCAAATATGCCTCAAAGCATCATAGACAAAACATATAACGACGCAAAAACCGAAGAAATGCTATGGCATTGCATCGAAACCGGCGATTTGGAGTGTTTCGAAAAAATTAAACGCGAAAATATTTCCGCTATAATTTGGAAACGTCCTTTTTACGGCGAAAACAGTGTGCGCGAATTGTCTATGCTAAGCGAAAACGAAAACCATGATTTGGTTAGTATTTTTATTACGACGGGCGAACGCCGCGCGATTTCTATCGGAGTAGATCCCGTAGAGGTTATGACGCTTTGTGATATAATGAGAAGCGAAATAAATACCAATAGGACAAACAAGAAATTAGCTGAGATTTCGCATGCGTTTGCATATTCCCTTTCGGAGCTAATCAAAGCCCACAAACAAAAGGAAAACGGACTTGTCGGAAAGGTAAAAACATATGTCAAGAGCAACATATATAAAAAACTTTCATTAAAAAGTATTTCAGAAGAGCTTAACCTAAACTATCACACGTTGTCTTCCACATTTTCCGAAAAAACGAATATACCGCTAAGGACATATATATTAACCGAAAAATGCGAAGAAGCAAAATCGCTTTTGGCAAAAACAGACAAGCCTATTTCCGAAATATCTGAAGACTTATGCTTTTCGAATCAATCTCACTTTCAAAGAGTTTTCAAAGAAAACGTCGGCATAACGCCAAACGAGTATAGAAAAAATAACTAAAAAAGCAATGCTCTTTCTAAACGAACAAAAAAAGATTTTAGCTAAATCGTAGTTTTTTCGATAATCCTTTTTTGAATAAAAGACGTAACTAAAAGAAACAAAACTATTTAGCCGATTACGGTCGCTAGCGAGATTATGTAGAACAACAGACATAATACTAAAAGCGACAAAATATTTTTAGCGAATAACACGCTTCAAAGCACCAACCAATATCTTTTTCTTCCGACGGATAAAATGAAAAATATAGAAGCTTATTTACATAAAAGAAAATCGCCGCTTAATAAAGCGACGATTTTTGATTTTTTATTAGAACTAAAATTCGAGACCTATCGTTTCACAACCATAGTTTGAAAAATAGCGAAGTCGTAAGCTCTTGAAAGCTTACGACTTCTTGTATTATTTGATTTTACCATTTATTTCAGCAAACTCTTTCGGTATAAACGTGCGTTCCGCCGTTGACCTTTTCGGTTCTTCCCGACGGAAGAATTATCGTTGCGTCAACGTTGTCGGGAACGGTGATGGTATACGTTGCGTTTTCGCCGTCAATCGTCCAAGCCGATTCCACTCTTCCGACAGGTGAATCGTAATGTCCTTTTGCAAAACCGAGCTCACTCGATGCGATAGGCTTAACCGAAAGTTCGCCCCTTGCAAATCTTATGCCGAGAACCGAGTCGTAAAGCCAAGAGCAAACCGCTCCGAACGCATAGTGGTTCATCGAACCGTAAAGTTTTCCGTCGTCATCGATAGCGTTCCAGTTTTCCCAAACGGTGGTTGCTCCTTTTTTGACAGAAACAAGCCACGACGGAAGCGACTTATCCTGCAACAAAATCTTGAGTGCGGAATCGTGATAGCCGTTATCCGTAAGCGTTCTGCAAAGAAGATGAGTCGTCATAAAGCCCGTTCCGAGATGATAATCGTTTGCTACGACCATATCGTTGAGAGCTTTTGCCGTCGTTGCAACCTCGTCCGCGCTAAGCAATCTATAATAAAGCGGACGGACATATTTGCACATTCTGTCCTTTGGCTTAGGAAGCATAGATTCTATCATCTGCTGTTTCTTTACCATTTGAAGTTGCTCTTCGGTAAGTTTCATTCCGTTGAAAGTATCGCCCGTTTCGGGAGATTTCGGAAGATCTTTCGGAAGTCCGTTTTTAAGCGAATAATATCTATACGCCTCTTTTGCCTTAGGAATGAGCGCACCGTATTTTTCAGCGTCTTCGCTCTTTCCCAAAATCTTCGCGCTTTCCGTCAAAATATTGAGCGCAATGAAAAGATAGCACGTCGAAAACTCCGGTTCGCCGTGAGAAGCGGTGTAGCCTAAGCGCATTGCGTCTAAGTTGGGATTGTTGGTAGGCTCGATCCATTCGCCCCAATGCATACCGGAGTCAACGAGATACTCTCTGTTCGGGTTATCCATGTTTTCAGGTCTCGTAACATCTTTCGCGCGTTTGAGGTTGTATTCTACCCACTTTTTGATGTTGTCGTAATATCTCGTCAAAAGCTCGGCGTCGCCCGTTCTCAAATACATCTGGTAAGGAATGAGATCGATGGAATCCGACCAGCCGTTCGATCCGTCGAATACTCCTCTTCCGCACATTTCGGGAACGATTTGCTTGACGCAGCCGTCCGTATATTGCGTAGCAGCCTGATTGTCAAGCCACTTTCTGAGAACAGAGTAGCAGTCCGTAAGATATAGTGCCGTATACGCAAACGATTGCAAGTCTCCCGAGAAGCCCGAACGCTCACGAGTGGGGCAATCTGTCGGCACGTCGAGGAAGTTACCCTTAACGCTCCATACCGCGTTCTTGACGAATTGGTTTACAAGCTCGTTTCCGCAAGTAAATTCCGAAATAACGTCCATATCGGAATATACGGCAATGGATTCGAATTCGCTTCCGTCGATTTCAACGTCTGTAATTACCTTGACGTATCTGAAGCCGAACACCGCGCAAGTGGTCTTATATTCGTTCAAGCCCTCTTTGCAAATATAATCTACTCTTTGCTTAAGCTCTTTCTGCCAGCCCATCAAATGCTCCGTCGTGAATACGCCGTTTTCAAGCTCTTCGCCGTGGAAAAGCTGAATGCGCTGTCCTTCGTGAGCGTTGAGTTTGAAAGAAACGTAACCTGCGATGTTCTGTCCGAAATCGAGGACTTTATCGCCGTTTTTGTCTATGAAAAGCTTCGCTTTGAAATGCTCTTTTTCTCTTACAGGAACTTCGTCTGCCGCAATAAGGTTGTCGTAGCGGAAGTTTTCTTCCTTAACTTCGTGCCAGTCGGTGATTACCTCACGTCTTGCGTCGTATACTTCGCCCTCCATATTGTCGGTATCGCGAAGAGCGCCGCTTTGAGAAGCCACCCATGTCTTATCAGTCGAAACAAGCTCTTTACCGTCGTTTTCGATCTGAAGAAGAAGCGCAACGTCGTTGCCGTAACAGTTCGTTTCCGCTTGGTTCTGAACCTGTCCTCTCCACCAACCGTTTCCGATTACAGCAACGATCTCGTTTTCGCCGATTTTCAAATACTTCGAAACGTCGTATGTTTGATATTGCATCAAAACGTTATATTGGCTTGTTCCGGGAGCAAGATTGAAACCCTCGACGTATACGCCGTTGATGTAGACATTATATATTCCGTGCGCCGTCGCATACATTCTTGCGTTGCCGATCTCTTTTACCGTGAAGGTCTTTTTAAGATACGATGCGGGGCGATTGCCGAAATTAGGACCTTTATCTATTTCGTGCGGCTTCATCATTGCGGCAAGTTTATATAAGTCTTCTTTCTCGGTAGGATCGTATTCGTGAATCTCGGGAACCGTTTCAAGCTCGGGATTTATCCACTTTGCTGTCCAATCTTCGGGAAGAAGTCCTATTTCAAACGTCGCAACGCCTGCCTCTTGCGCAACGTTTCCGCAATACGGAATAACCTCCACGTCGACTCTTTCTTTCGACAAAAACTCCACGTCGAAAGAATAGTTCATTTTCGAGCTTTCGATAACTCCGCTCGAGAAATCTTCTCCGAGTGTTCTTTTGGCTCTTACTTCGAACGCGTCTTGCTTTCCGCCGACGATATTCCAAGTGATTTTGGGCTTTCTGTTTTGAAGCCCTAACGGATTCTTTAGGTAATCAACCCTTAAATTGATAGCTTTCATTTTTTTCTCCTTGTTTATACCTTTTTCTCTCATCATAAAGCCGACAACGTAATTCGACCAATTAACCATTATTTTCTACATTATACCATACACCAAGTATCAAATAAAGGTCTTGATTTGATTAAAAAAGTATCTGTTTTTGACATGTTTTTCTTTCTCTCTTTCGCTTGCCGAGACTTCATAGGCTCCCTTAGTAAGGGAGCCGGCTCGGCATTTGCCGAGACTGAGGGATTATCTTACGTCCGCAACACTTCGACCCCCCTCTTCTTGCAAGCAAAGAATAAACTTATTGTATTATAACCTATAGAAAGTAAATCTTTTGTCTTGCGCCAAAATCTTTGCAAAACAAAAATGTTTGCCACAAAACTATCGTTTTGTGCTTCTTAGCTTGAAATACAGCGAAATTCCAAACCCTTGCAAGCAAGTTTGTAATTTCTTGTATTATTATTTGTGGGAAGCTCACCTAAAAGCTTCCCACATAAATTCATATTTACTATTTATTCTGTTTCAAAGCAAAAGGGCTTTCAAACCCTATTAAATCGTTTTCTCGAACAATCAATAAGAGAAAAGCTTAACTCTCAAAAGAACGGGCTTATCTATCATTCTGAGCATAACCTCGTCGCCGTTCAATCTTCTTGTCGAAACAAATTCGCCGTTTTCGAATACGCCCTCGTCAAGCGACAATACGTCGATATGTTTGCCCTCCGTCGAGAAAGTCGCATAGGAAAAACAGCCGTTGACGATAATGTAGAACGTATCTTCGTCCTCTTGCAATGCAAGGAAGCAACCGTCTTGTCTTACTTTCATTTGCGGGAACTGCGGCAACGAGAAGATTACCTTAAAGCCATATTTGCCGAAAAGCAACATATCCTTGACTTCGCCGTTGTTAGGTTCGTTTATGAGCGCTTGCAATCTGTTTGTGCCGTATGCCGCGGTGAGTTTATTCGTCATGGAATTAAGCGTTCTTGCATACCAAGCGTATTCTTCTACGTTCTGCGACTGAGAAAGCAAGGGGTCTGACGAGTCTCCTCCGAAAAGGAAGAGTGAAGCGCCCTTTATGTCTCCGCCCATATCTTCGAAGCCGAACGGAGCAAAACATACCGCATGATGGTGTCCGATTGCGTAAACAAGCCTCGGACCCGCATGAGAATGGGTTGCCGTCTCGGGAATAAACAAAGGATTGCCGAGCTTTTTGTATTCGTCGCAAATCTCGCAGAAATTCTGAACGTAGATATCGGGAGCAAAGATGTCGATGTCGGGAGCGCCGAACTTCCAAACTTCGAGCATTCTCGCAACGGGTCCGCCGCTCGGATATTGTCCGGGCTGCTCTTTTTTATCGAGCCAGCAGTTTACCGTCAAGGGAATGTTATACGCTTTCTTTCCCTCTTTCGCAAGATTGCCTACATACGAAGAAATATGGTATGCGCTGAAAACTTCTTCTGCAACGTTCCCGAATACCTCGCTCCACGTTCCGCTTGCAGCGCCGTTTTCTACTGCCGCCTTGACGTCTTCTGCCATTTCGGCGGTGTGAGATTTCATATAATCGACGAATTCTTGAGGAACAATCGAATTAAACGCTTCGTCCGCATAGTCGGAGTTTTCTCTTCCCGAGCCTTGTACGCCCGTTTCGTTCTCGACCTGCATGCAGATTACCGTTTGCTCTTTTTCGTCAAACTCTTTTATGTGCTCCATTGTCTTGACAAACGCCTTGCAGTCTGCAAGCTTTGTTTCTTCGCACAAATAAGAAAGCGAATAATATTCTATTCCGTGGAAACATTCGAGATTGGTCTTAGGTTGCCCTTTCTTTATCTCGGCACGCCAGAAACGCTTCATATCCGTCTTTACCCAAGCGGGAGCGTAATACATCTGCGCGTTCTTCCATGCGCCGAACCACAAAAAGCCGATCTTCATATTACGGCTTCTTGCTTGCAAAATAAGCTCGTCAACAAGTTCGAATTCGAATTTGCCCTCAACTGGCTCAATAAGTTCCCAATAAAGGGGCATCAAAACCGTATTGAGACCTTCTTCCTCAGCTTTATCCCAAACGCCCTCCATAAATTTAGCGTTAGATGCCGAAGAGTTATGCGCTTCGCCTGCTATCGCGATAAAAGGCTTACCGTTCACTTCAAAGTATTTCATTTCGTCTCCTTTCATAAAAGCCGAATTCTCGACTTTTTCTTTATTGTATCATATAAAAGTGCTTTTGTATTGCAATATTCTTATACAATTTTATATATTTTTGACTATTTGTTGTATTTTTACGTCAAACTCATATAAACAGCTAAACACCAAAAAACCGTTTTTCGACATTCGCATATACAAAAACCGACCTATTATTCAAACGCTTTTTCTTTCAATCAAACAAAGCTCAAACGCCGAAAAGCACTTCTTTGAAGAATCTTTCCGTCGTTTCTTTCCCGAACGCTTTGAGGAACGGATCCGTAGCAGGCCCTCCGTTTTCGATAAGCCCTTTCGAATATTTTGCAGCCACGGCTTTTTTTGCGTTCTCGTCGCAAGAGCTTGCGGTTTTTAATGCTTTTATATAAGCCACATAATACTTTTCGAGCATTTCGTTCAAAAGCTCAACGTTTGCCGTCTTTTTGAAGCACGTACCGTCAAGCCTCATAACGTCATACCAACGCTCCTGTTGCGGATTGTTTTCGATTGCGTCGTCATACATATCGACAACATCTTTAAGTAAGCTCGTATCGAAGCTTTTCGAAATTGTCGTATCGAAAGGCTCTAAGTATAAAATCGCATTGCCTTGCATATTTATGCAATCATACGAAAGCATCGGCGCGTCGATTTCAAAAGGATTTATGATTAAAGTATCCATACTCATAACCCCGGCGTCGGTCGTTATTTTCATAACGGCTACGTTGCCAAGACCCTTCGCCGAAAAAGCGGTGTTTTCAAAGTTCATTCCTTGCAATTTTAATGAACGGAATTCATCACATTTTCTTTCGGTCAATTCAAATTTTTCGTTTAAAAGTTTCAAAATTCGCTCTACCATTCGAGACATCCCCCTTGACTTTTTATATATTTGAGTTTATCATTTATATATAAGATATTATATAATAAGGAGAAAAATTATGCAAGAAAAAGTCGATATCGAGCATTTCAAAAATTTTTGGATTAACCAGCAGAAAAACGCGATACATATGGAAAGAAGCGACGCACTTTCGCATATCGAGGGATTTATAAAAAACCATAACACCTGCGCTCTCGCAACTGGTTACGGCGACCACGTTCGTTGCACGCCTATCGAGTATACATATATGGACGGCTACTTCTATCTTTATTCCGAGGGCGGAAACAAGTTCGTAGGACTTGAGAAAAACCTCAACGTATCGCTTTCGATATTCGAGTATTACGGAGACAAAAACGACTCGCACGGGCTTCAGGTTATGGGCAAAGCCGAGCTTTTCCCTCCGCGCTCAGATCTTTTCAAAAAAGTCCTCGAATTCAAAGGCATTCCGTATGACGTAATGAAAGCTGCAAAGGTTGACGTCTGCCTCATAAAAATCACGCCAACAGCTTACGAGATGTACGACACAGACTTTGTCAAGAAAGGCTTCGACGTAAGACAAATCGTTACTTTTTGATAATCGTCAATAATATCCGCAATCGATTTGAATTTCGACGAATAAATCAACCGCTTTAAAAAACGCATTTTCTTTCTTTTGAAAATGCAACGCTATAAAAAATATAATAAGGAGTTCTAATTATGAAAGTTTTATTGGCAGGAGCCTTCGGTAATCTCGGTTTCGAGATATTAAAAGCTCTCACCGCAAATAATTTCGAAGTTATCGCCGCAGACCTTAACGAAAAAGAAAACGATCTTCACGGCAAATATACCTTTAAGGAAATCGACGCAACCCGTCCCGAAACCCTCAAAGGACTTTGCAACGACGTAGATACCGTAATCACAACGATGGGACTTACCACCGCATCGACGAAGTTCACTTCTTACGACATCGACTATCAAGGCAACCTCAATCTTTTGAACGAGGCAAAAGCCGCAAACGTCAAAAAGTTCGTTTATATTTCCGTAATCGCATGCAAAGAGCCTGGAGCGGAAAAAGTTCCTATGCTCGACGCTAAGGCAAAATTCGAGGACGAAGTCGTAAAGAGCGGCATTCCTTATGTCATTCATCGCCCGACAGGATATTTTTACGACATCGCGAAAGTATTCAAACCCTATGTAGACAAAGGCGAAATGCAGCTTTTGAAAGGCTATCACGGCGTTAAAGCAAACGTTGTAGACTGCCCCGACTTTGCAAACTACATAGTAGACCACATCGGCGACGAAAACAAGATTTTCGAAGTAGGCGGAAAAGAAACCTATACGTACGAAGAAATGGCGAAAATGTGCATGAGAGCTGCGGGAAAGCCCGTTATCATAAAGGACAGTTCCGTATTTATGTTCTCCATGCTCGCCAATATGCCTTTCATCAAAAAAGCAGGAAAGCACGACATCATTTTGTTCTCTAAATGGACTCTTTCTCACGACTTGGTCGGAAAAGACATCGCGGGAGACGCTTCCTTTAAGGAATATATCAAAGAATACTTCGGAGGTAAAAAATAATGTTCACTTTGTTACCCGAATATATCGGTCAATTTTGGCCTACGTTCATGTGGAGCGTAATCATAGTCGCGGCTCTCGGCTGCATTATGGGCTTCCATAAATTCGTTTGGTTTATGTCGGTTGGCTACGGTTTCTCCGTTATGTGCATAGGAATTTATCACATCGTATACGGACTTATCGCAAAAACCTATTTCCTCGCCGACGGAGGCATAAGACTCGTTCCGATGCTTGCAAGCGTTCTTCTTGCGGTATACGGTTTCAGACTCGGAGGCTTCGTACTTATGCGAGAGCTCAAAAACGCGGCGTACAGAAAAACCCTCGAATCTGCAGGCGGAGCAAAGAAAATGCCGATATTCGTTTCGATAACGATGTGGATTTTTTCTATGTTCCTCTATACGTCTCAGACTTCCGCGGTTTCTTATCGAATCATCAACCAGTCCACGGACAACGTTTGGGCTTGGATAGGCGTTGCGATTATGCTCATTGCAATCCTTGGAGAAGCAATCGCAGACAAACAAAAATCCAACGCAAAGAAAGTCAACCCCAAGCGTTTCTGCGATACGGGACTTTTCAAGATTTGCAGATGTCCCAACTATTTCTCCGAAATCCTTTTCTGGGTAGGCGTTACCGTTTCGGGCATAGGCTCCGTTACCGGCACACAGTGGATTGTCGTTCTTCTCGCGCTTATTTGCATAACCTACGTTATGTATAACTCCGCTCACAGACTCGAGCTAAGACACGAAAAGACATACGGACTTGATCCCGAATACCAGAAGTATTCCGACACCGTTCCCCTCCTTTTCCCCTTGACGAAACAATATCACTCAATCAAAACTTATAGAGATTGATTTTTCAAAAACAATTCTTTATAAAAAGAAATTCAAGCTAAAACATAATATAAAATGAGTTCGGTGTTTATCCGAACTCATTTTTTTGTTTTGTTATTCTAACCTATTAAGAAGTAAGCTTTTGCTACGAAACCAAAGGCTCCTTTTGAAGGGATCTGTCATTGCGCCCCGCAAGACTAAAGGGATTGATTTATATCCGCAAGACTTCGAGGTTTCCAATACTTTCAAGCGAAAGAATTATTCTTTCAATTCCTTTGCCATTTTGTAAACTCTCGTTGCGTTTTGTTTGAGAATCTTTTCGGAAACTCTTCCCTCGTTTGCGCCGCGAAGAATTCTTTCGCAATCGCCCTTGCTTCCCGGCATATAAAGGTCTCCGCCCGCAGCGGCCACAAGCGCGGGATCGGGACCGCCGTATTTATTGTTCTTACTGCCTACCAAGCCTGCGACAAGCCAGTCTGTCATGCAAATGCCGCCAAAGCCGAATTCTTTGCGAAGAATGTCATAGCAAAGCTCTCTGCTCTCGTTTGCGTGAACGCCGTTTATGAGGTTATAAGACGACATAACCGCTTTGGGGTTCGATTCTTTTATGCAAATCTCAAAGCCTTTGAGGTATATCTCTCTCATTGCACGCTCGGAAACTACGCTGTTAGAGAAATATCTGTTCGTCTCT
>CAZIPL010000028.1:0-17684 GCA_964541255.1 uncultured Clostridia bacterium
TCGTATCGCCGTCAAGCTTAGTGAGAACAACGCCCGTAACATCCAAATCTTCATTGAACTTTTGAGCAACGTTGACGGCTTCTTGTCCCGTCATCGCATCGACCGTCAAAAGTATTTCGCAAGGATTGATTTCTTTTTTAATCCTTTTAAGCTCGTCCATGAGCTTTTCGTCGATTTGCAAACGACCCGCAGTATCTACCAAAAGAATGTCAAACGACTTCTTGTCGGCGTATTTCAACGCCTCTTTGGCAATTTTGACCGGATCGCCTTGTCCCATTTCAAAAACTTCCGTCTTTACGCTTTCGCCAACAATCTTAAGCTGATCGATCGCAGCGGGACGATATACGTCGCATGCGCAAAGAAGAACCTTTTTACCTTGCTTTTGTAAGTAAGCCGAAAGCTTCCCAGCAAGCGTCGTTTTGCCCGCACCTTGAAGACCGCAAAGCATATACACAGAAACGCCTTTATTTGCGTAAGTAAGCTTAGAGTTCGTGCTGCCCATGAGCTTAACAAGCTCTTCGTTGATTATTTTCACAACTTGCTGCCCGGGAGTCAACGACGTAAGTATCTCTTGACCGACAGCCTTTTCGGAAACTTCCTTGATAAAGTCTTTTACAACCTTATAATTTACGTCAGCTTCTAATAGTGCTATTCGAATTTCCCTCATCGCCTGATTGATTTCAAGCTCGGTAAGCTTACCTCTGTTTTTAAGCTTGGAAAATATATGATTAAGTTTTTCGGATAATCCGTCGAATGTTGCCAAATCAGTCCTCCAAAAGATCTATAATCGCTTTTGCCACCGTTTTCGTTTCATTTCTTTCATTAAGTTCTTCGGAAAGTTTATAAAAACCTTCTCGCATTTTGACTACTTTAAGTTTTTCCTCAAAATTGGTCAGAATCTTCTCCGAAGACAAAAGGCTGTCGCGAACACTTTGCCGAGAAATCGAAAGCTCGTCGGCAATCTCGCCTAACGACAAATCGTCGTTAAAAGACATCTCGACAATCTGCCTTTGACGCTCGGTCAAAAGCTCGCCGTAAACGTCATACAATTCGATTATACGTAAATTCTTTTCCATAAAAACAGTCGGTGTAAAGCTTTCAAACCTTACACCGACATAGTTTACAGAAATCAAACGATATTGTCAAGCAATTTATCTCAATATTCAACAATATCGAAATATTTTATTCGAAAATCGCATCGACAAATTCTTCCGAATCAAACTCTTGCAAATCGTCAACACCCTCTCCAAGCCCTACAAAAGCAATCGGAAGAGAATACTCTTTCGACAAAGTAATCGCAATTCCTCCTTTCGGAGTGCCGTCAAGCTTTGTCAAAACAACCCCGTCAAGCGAAACCGCCTCATCGAAAGCTTCTACCTGAGACAAAGCGTTTTGCCCAGTCACCGCATCGATAACGATAAATCTATATACGTTATCAGAATCGACCCCCCTTTCGATAACTCTATTCATTTTTTTAAGCTCTTCCATAAGGTTGGTTTTGTTATGAAGTCTGCCAGCAGTATCGATTATCAAAACATCGGCATTTCGAGCTTTTGCGGAAGATATTGCGTCGAAAACGACAGCAGACGGATCGGCCCCTGCTTCGCCTTTAATTATCTTAACTCCGTTTCTGTCCGCCCAAACAGATAGCTGTTCTTTGGCGGCGGCTCTAAACGTATCTGCGGCAGCAACCATAACGCTCTTTCCTTTACTCTTAAAATAATTGCAAAGCTTTCCTATTGTAGTCGTTTTTCCGACACCGTTGACACCTACAACCATCAAAACGAGCGGATAATTATAGTTCAAAACGCCGTTTTCGTCAAGAATCGAAACAAGCTCTTCTTTCAACTTGTCTTTTAAAAAAGAAGTATCTTTAATCGAATTGGCAAGCGCGTATTCACGCAAGTTTTCGATAATATCGTCAACCGCGGCAACAGACATATCGGACGATATTAAAATATCCTCTAACTCGTCGTAAAAAGAATCATCAACCTTTCCGACAAACAAATTCTTAATTTTCGCCCAAAAAGAGATCTTCGTCTTTTTGAGCCCTTTTTCGTAAATATCTTTTTTCATATTATTTATGCAACATCTTCATCCATATCTTTTACGTCGGAAAGCTTAACCGAAACGACTTTTGAAACGCCTTTTTCCTGCATCGTAACACCGAACATTCTATCGGCAGCTTCCATAGTGCTCTTCTTGTGAGTAACCATAATAAACTGCGTATTGCCAGGGAAGTTCTTTATATACCGAGCAAAACGTACGGTATTTACTTCGTCAAGCGCAGACTCGATTTCGTCCAAAAGACAGAAAGGCATCGGACGAAGCTTCATGATAGAGATTATTATCGCAATAGACGTAAGTGTTTTTTCTCCGCCGGACAAAAGCGTTATGTTTTGCAAAGATTTTCCGGGCGGCTCAGCCTCTATGTCAACGCCGTAAGAAAGCTTATCTCCGTTGTCGTTCTCGACAAGTTTAAGCTTAGCGTTACCACCGCCGAAAAGCTCTTTGAACGTTTCTCCGAAATACTCGTTAACTTGCTTAAAGCCCTCGTCGAACTTTGTTCGCATTTCTTCGGCAAGCTCTGAAATAACTTTATTCAAGTCGGCTTCGGCTTTTTCCATATCGTTCTTTTGAGAATTCATCTCGTCGTATCTACCGGATAAACCTTTCAAATCCTCGATTGCGTTTACGTTTACGCTTCCGAGCTGATAAATCTTGTCTTTAAGTTTTCTAATCTCGCTGTTTGATGAAGAAAGCTTAAATTCGGGATCTTTAAGAGGTAGAGCACTTTCAAAATCAAGGAAATACTCTTCTTGAAGTTTGTTTTCCAAAACACTCAAATCGGAATCAATCTTATCTCTATCAAACTCGAGATTGACAATCTTGTTTTCGAGCTTTTGTATCTCAGAAATACACTCGGTACGATTTGCGTCAAGCTCTTTAAGCTTAGCATTTTGCTCTTTCTTGTAATCGTCAATGCCTTTAAGCTTTGCTTCTACATCTTGAAGTTCTTCCTTAGAAAAGCCCTCTACGTCGATAAGAGTCTCATTGCATTTTTGAATAACGAAAATATTGTTATTTATCGATTCTCTTCTCGTCTTAATCTGGCGTTCGTACGACTCGCAATCAGACTTTATAGTTTCAACACTGCGCAAAAGTTCGGAAATTTCGGAATTAATACGTACTTCCAAAACTCTTTCGGAGTTTACTTCATCGTTTTTCGCCAAAAGCGTAACTCGAAGCGATTCCAAAGCAGCAGCTTCGTTTTTCAAATATTCTTCGTCAAATCCCTCGCTTTCAACGGTAATTCTTTGTTTTTTGAGTCTTTCGATATCCGCGTCTATTTTCCTTAGCTTCTCATTAAGCGCAATGGATTTTTCGGCACGAAGCTCGACTTGAGATTTATTCGAAGTTGACGAACTCTTGAGCGAAGAAATATTTTCCGAAATAGTTGCGATTTTAATCTCGCTTTCTTTGATCTCTCTTTCAAGTGATTTGATAGTTGCGACAACGCTTTGGCTTTTCAGCATAGAATTAGCTTTTTTCATATTGAAGCTATTCTCTTTTGCGTTGACTTTATCGATAGAGCTTTCAAGCTCGGCAATCTCTCTATCATAAGAAAGATAGTTGGTGATTTTAGCTTTCTTTCCTCCGCCAGTAATAGATCCGCCGGTTGCGAATACTTCACCGTCAAGAGTAACAACCTTAAACGCAGAATTAAACTTTCTCGCTACTTCAGCCGCATTGTCGAGATTATCAACAATCACCGTCGCACCTAAAAGCGAAGAAAATACATTGTCGTATTTACTCGAATATGAAATAAGCTCAGACGCAACGCCGAGAACGCCGTTCATTTTCAAGCAAGCTCTGTTCTCCGCGTTCAAATCTCTACGTCTCATAAACGGTATAGGCAAAAACGTTACCGTGCCGTACTCTTTTGCTTTTAAATAACGAATCAAATACTTCGCGTCTTCAACATCTCTAACAACGATATTTTGCATAGCGTTGCCAAGAGCGGATTCAATCGCAGATTCTAAGTTCTCGGGAACGGTCATAAGGTTAGCGACAACACCCTCGATTCTGTTTTTTACTTCGAAATTGGTTTTTGAATCGCCCAAAAGCTTTTTGATCGACATCGAGAAGCCTTCGTAGCTTTCCTTCATCTTTTTCAAGAAGTTGATTTGCGAAGTATATCCCGCTTTTTTCTTTTCAAACTCGTTTATTAAGTTTGCAGTCATCGAAAGTTCGCTTTCGATATGGCTATGTTCAGCTTCTTTTTCGGTAAGATCGTTTCTAAGATCCGAAAGATGTTGCGTTTCGATAGTTTTATCGTTTGAAAGCGCAACGATTTTCTTCTCGATATCGGACAATATGTCGTCGCTCGAATTGATTTCGTTATCGTTGTCTTTGAGAGCCGCTCCCGTATACTCCCTACTTTTTTCAAGAGCAACAAGGTCGTTATCGATAAGAGAAATCTCTTTATTTTTATTTGCTATCGCCTCTCTTATGCCGTCAACCTTTTCGGAATACGAAGCAAAATTCGACGATAGTTCGTCCGCTTCTTTAGTAAGAACTGCAAGCTTTTTTGAACAAGCGGCATACTCGTTCTTCTTTTCTGTTAAATTAAAAGTAATAGTTTTTTTACGTTCTTCGTTTGAAGCGATTCTTTCTTGAAGTTCTTTGATCTCGCTTTCAAAGGAATTATTCTGAGCAGTCAAAAGATCGATTCTTTGCTTCGACAAATCGTTTGCACTTTCAGCTTTTTCTTTCGCAATCATAAGCTCGAGCTGCTTTTCATGAAGCTGATTGAGTCTTTCGTCTGCTTTAGAAATAGCGTCGAACGCATCGTTATATTCTTTTTCAAGTACGTCGCCGTTTTCTCGTTTTGCGGCAAGCTCTTCAGATATTCCCTTGATTTTAAGATTGATTTTTTCTTTATCGCTTTGAACCTGTTCCGTACGATATATAAAACTGTTAACTTCGTTATATTTAAGCTTATCTTTCAAATCGAGATATTTTATAGCTTTATCAGCCTGCTCTTTCATAGGTTCGAGCTGTCTTTCTATTTCGGTAAGAATATCTCTATATCTTGTTAAGTTTTCTTTTGTTCTCGAAAGCTTTCTTTCGGCTTCGGTCTTCTTTTGTTTTGCTCCTGCTATTCCCGTAGCTTCGTCGAAAATCACTCTACGCTCTTCAGGACGCAATGAAATAAACTGCTCGACTCTTCCTTGTCCGATTATGGAATATCCATCTCGACCAATCTGTGCGGTTCTAAGCAATTCTCCAATATCTTTCAATCGACAAACGTTCTTATTAAGATAATATTCGCTCTCGCCCGAGCGATAAAGCTTTCTTGTTATGACGACTTCGTCATATTCGAGCGGAAGAGTTTTGTCGGTGTTATCGAAAAACAATGATACTTCGCAATAAGAAAGCGATTTCTCTTTTTCGGTACCGTTAAAGATGACGTCTTGCATAACGCTACCGCGAAGAGTTTTTGCGCTTTGTTCACCCATTACCCATCTGATTGCGTCGGCAATATTACTCTTGCCGCAACCGTTAGGCCCGACAATAGCCGTTATTCCATCATCGAAAACTATTTCGGTTCTGTCCTTAAAGGATTTGAACCCGTATATTTCAAGCTTTTTGAGTTTCAATTGCTCTCTCCCTTAAAATTTTTAATGCCTTACCAGCCGCGGCTCTTTGAGCTTCTTTCTTGTTTTGCCCGGAGCCTTCACTTAATACTTTCCCTCCGACCTTGCAGCATTCGGTAAAGATCGGATTGTGATCTTCTCCTGTTTTTTCCAACAGTATATATTCGACAGTGCCGAGCTTATATTTTTGAACGTATTCTTGAAGCGACGTTTTGACATCCTCTTTATATACGCTATCGATAGATACGTTCGTCAATTTATTTCCGAGAATCCTCAGAATAAACTTTTTCGCCTCTACCATTCCTCCGTCGATATAAATAGCACCTATTATCGCTTCTACGATGTCGGCATAAATTTTTCTGCCGACCAAGCCGCTTTTTTTGTCGAAGCTGAAAAAAGCAAACTTATTGATTTTAAAATCAAAGCATGTTTCGTATAACGAATTAGTCGAAACGATATTTGCCCTAACCTTACTTAAGTTGCCCTCCGTAAATGTTTTGTGTCCTAAAACAAGCTGTTCGGCAACAACGAAATTTAATATCGAATCGCCCAAAAACTCAAGACGTTCGTTATCTTTCTTTTTATGAATATGTGCAAACGAAGAATGTGTCAAACCTCGCAAAAGATATTCTTTGTCTTTGAAAGTATATCCTATCGCTTCTTCGGCGAGTTTAATCATTTCTTCGTTATTCTCTCCGCTTAATTTATCCATCAGAGCACCAGCCTCTTTTTGATTTCGTCGATATATCCCGACTTATATAAATTATACGTCTGATTTATTGCAGCCTCAACAGCATCGGCTTTCGACGAACCGTGCCCTTTTACTACAACCTTTTCGACGCCGAGCAAAACAGCTCCGCCGAGCTTATTGTAATCGAGCTTATTCTTCAGTTCATTGAAAGTAGGCTTCATCAAAAGCGCACCGATTTTTGAAAGGAAACGGCTCTTTATTCCCGCTTTCAAAAATTTCATTACGGTCGAAATAGCACCTTCCGTACTCTTCAGTGCGACGTTGCCGTCAAATCCGTCGGCAACGATTACATCATAATCACCAGATAAAATATCCCTTGCCTCCATATTACCGACAAAGTTAATATCGCAATGCGCTTTTATAAGCTCAAAAGCGGCTTTCGTTAAAGTGCTACCTTTATGATCCTCCGTACCGTTCGAAAGAATAGCAACTTTAGGAGCTTGTATTCCCTCTGACATCGACATAAATGAAGATCCCATAATGGCAAACTGCTCTAAATATTCCGGCTTACAATCGGTATTTGCTCCTAAATCAAGTAAAAGCGTTTTGCCGTTTTTTAAATTAGGAATAGTCGTGCAAAGGCAAGGACGTTGAACGCCTTTTATTCTGCCGATTTTGAATATCGCGCCTGTCAAGTTTGCTCCCGTCGAGCCGCAAGAAAAATACCCTACTATATCATCGCGCTTTTTGGTTTCTTCTAAACCTACGACAATCGATGAATTCTTTTTCTTTCTTATCGCATCGGTAGGAGATTCGTTATTCGATATAACTTCGTCAGCTTCTATAATCTCGACATAATCTTTATCATAAGAATACTTCGAAAGCTCCGATTCGATAGCTTCTTTATTTCCGACAAACGCAATACCGAATTCTTTCTTTTTCAATGCATTTATGCCGCCCTTAATAATTTCAGACGGAGAATTATCGCCGCCAAAAGCGTCAACCGCAATTTTAATCATGTTGTACCCCGAATTTGCTTATTGAGTAAACTACCCTATTATCAAATTATTATACAGCATGTTTCGTTTTTTCGCAAACGATTTAGATATTTCTTGATAGTTAAACTAAAAAAATAAAAACTAAAACATTTTCTACATAAAAATAGACCGAACAATCCGTTCGGTCTTATTTTTGTTACATTAAAAATTAGTCCTTTTTCTCTTCCGTAGAAACAACCTGATCGCCATCATAATATCCGCAAGCTGGGCATACTCTGTGCGCTTGTTTCAACTCGTGGCAATGAGGACATTCCACAAGTGCCGGTGCAGATAATTTCCAATTTGCAAAACGAGTGTTTCCTCTCTGCTTAGAAACTTTTCTTTTTGGTACTGCCATATATATTGCACCTCCTTAAGTGTGTGTTCTTTCTTAAAAACCTAAATTAGTATATAGGAATTTTTTGTCTTTGTCAAACGATTTTAATCAGTTTTTGCCGATTAGTTCTTTCGTTTCTCTTGCAATCGCAAGTTCTTCGTTTGTAGGAACGACCAAAACGGTAACTTTTGCGTTTTCGGGAGAAATTACGGAAATTCCGTGAGCGTAAACCTTTCCGTCGCGATACTTGTTATTAAGCTCGTCGTCGACCTCTATTCCCATAAATCCGAGACCGTCGGTTGCGTTCTTTCTTACGATATACGTGTTTTCGCCTACGCCGCCCGTAAATACAAGAACGTCGATTCCGCCCATAGCGGCAGCATAAGAAGCGATATATTTCTTAACTCTGTAGCTGAACATATTGAGCGCGAGAGTTGCTCTTTCGTTTCCTTTTTCGCTTTCAGCACAAAGATCTCTAAAGTCAGAGGAAACTCCCGATACTCCGAGCATACCAGACTTTTTGTTGAGATAGTTGAGCATTTCGGAAATATTCATTCCGGTCTTATTCATAATAAACTCAAGGCACGCAGGATCCAAATCGCCCGATCTCGTTCCCATAGGAACACCCTCCAAAGGCGTTAAACCCATAGAAGTATCGATAGAATGATCGCCGTTTACCGCAGCGAGCGAAGAACCGTTTCCTAAGTGAGCAGTAACGATTTTGAGCTCTTCGGGCTTCTTGCCGAGGAATTTTGCAGCCTCTTCGGAAACAAACTTATGGCTCGTTCCGTGGAAACCGTATTTCTTAACTTTCCAATCGGTATATGCTTCATAAGGAAGTCCGTATAATGCGGCGTAATCGGGCATATGAGAGTGGAACGTAGTATCGAATACCAAAACATTGGGGATGCCGGGCATAATCTTTCTGCAAGCCTTGATTCCCGCGATATTAGCAGGCATATGCAAAGGTCCGAGCTCAACGTTGCCCTCACACTTTCTAATAACTTCGTCGTCGGCAATAACGCTTCTGTCAAAGTCCATACCAGAGTGAAGTACTCTGTGACCTACCGCATTGATTTCGCTCATATCGGAAATAACGCCGTACTCTTTATCCGTGAGAATATTAAGAACAAGGTCAATAGCTTTATCGTGATTTTCCATATCGGGGTTGAAATAGAATTCCTTACCGTCTCTTCCCTTTCCTTTTAATACAGACCCCTCGATACCGATTCTTTCGCAAAGGCCTTTTGCAAGGACCTTTTCGTTATCCATATCGATAAGCTGATACTTCAACGACGAACTGCCTGAATTGATAACCAAAATTTTCATTTTTTCGCTCCAAACGTTTATTTATAAGTTGCAAATTTAATCATTATGCTATATCATTTTAATATAAATATTTTTTTTTGTAAAGGTGTTTTATGGGTTTTACCGCAATTATTTGTGAATTTAATCCTCTTCATAACGGACACAAGGCACTTTTAGAGTACGCCAAAACAAATTACGACGACCCCGTCGTATGTCTTATGAGCGGCAATTTCGTGCAACGCGGCGAAGCGGCTATTTTGAATAAGTACGAAAGAGCCGTTTTGGCAATAAAAGAAGGTTCCGATCTCGTTCTCGAACTTCCGCCGTTTTTCGCCATATCTAACGCCGAAACCTTTGCAAACGGAGCAATTTCAATACTAAATAAATTAAACGTGGAAAGAGTGATTTTCGGCTCTGAATGCGGCGATATAACACTTCTTGAAAAGCTTGCGGATATTTCTTTATGCGAACCTGAAAAACTTAAAGAAAGGATTTCGTATCACCTAAATAACGGGCTTCTTTTTGCAACGGCGCGAAGCAATGCCATTAAGGAGGTTTTCGGGAAAGAGCTTTATGAGGCGTCACTCACTCCGAACAATATTTTGGGAATCGAATATATAAAAGCAATCAAAAAACTTAATTCCAACATCAAGCCCATAACAATAAAACGACTTTCCGACGAACAAAAATATATTTCGTCGTCAATAATTCGAAATTCTCCTATAGACGAAAAACTCGAAAAATATATACCAAAAAGCTCTTTAGAACTTTTAAAAAACAGAATCGACACTAAAGCAGCTAACGAAATATTATTTACTCTGTTAAAATATAAACGAAGCTCGCTTGACAGCAAAATACTAAAAAACATAGCGGAAGTCACGGAAGGACTTGAAAATCGAATTTTGAAAGCAATTAAAGTTGCTTCTTCTTACGATGATTTATGCGAAAAAATCAAATCAAAACGCTATACAATGGCTAAAATAAAGAGAATTCTATTGTCCGTACTACTTGACTTTGACAATAATCTATCAAAAGACGGAATAAACGAATTATCTTACGCCAACGCATTAGCGGTTAGTTACGGATCGGAAAAGCTGCTAAAAGGCAACACCGATTTTATCATCGCAAAAAGCGAGCGCGACATTCCCATCAAAGATAAATTTTTTGAATACGAAAATAAAGCAGATATGTTATATGCAACAATAACAAACTCGCCGCTAAAAAAAGATGTAACAAGCGTCAGAATCGTAAAATAAAAACATATTTTTACTCAAAGATTCACTTATTTAAATCTCAACCATTTTACTCAATTTAGGTTTTTTGATAGATAATTTCACAAAAAAAACTTATTAATTGTCTTTATTCAGATGCATTAAGCCTAATAAATCCAAATAACATCAAAGAATACTTATGTATTTTTAAGCATAATCTTTGATATGAAAAGGATTAAATCTCTATCGCATATTATTGCGATTACAGCTCTTATCGCGTTGTTATTGTTTTACCCCTCATTATCCGCAAAGCTTGCGATTGAGGGGTTTTCTGTTTGGTTTTTATACGTTTTACCCTCTCTATTCCCTTTCTTTTTCATATGCGGCATATTGAATAACCTAAATCTTGCTTACGTAATAAGCAAAAAACTGGGAACCGTTACCGAAAAGGTTTTTCACATCTCCGGGATTAGTTGTTATTCCGCGATATTAAGTTATATCTCTGGCTATCCGATAGGCGCAAAAACAACGGAGAATCTCTACATATCAAATTATATTGAAAAAGACGAAGCGTTATGCTGCTCGCTTTTATCTTCAACCTCCGGACTTACCTTTATAATAGGGACTGCCGGCGGTATTATTTTGAGCGTACCGTTATACGGAGTTTTAATATACATATCTCACATTATCGGAGCAATGATAACGGCATTTGTTTTTAGGCCTAAAAAAATCAAAAATACGATTTCTTATAATAACGCAATTAAAAACCTCGATAAAACGCTTTACGATCTTATGTTCGATTCGATAATCGCAATACTTATCGTCGGCGGATATATTTCGCTATTTTATGTTTTTTACGGAGTTATCGCAAATACGGGACTTCTTTCTTTAATATCAAAACCGCTCGATAAAATGTTTTCTTGTTTCGGGAACAACTTAGGAGAAGATTTTATATCGGGAATTTTCGAATGTACTCAAGGAATAAAAAGACTTTCTGCAAAAATCGAAAACAAAAAGATCGCTTCGATATTTTCTTGTGCGTTAATTTCATTTGGCGGAATATCAATCAATATGCAAAATCTGTCTTTTTTGGCAAAAACAGACATAAAGAAAACGACCTATCTTTTCGGAAAGGTCGTTCATACAATTATTTCAACAGCAATTTTAAGCTTGGTTTTTTATATCTTTTAAGTATTTATTTACGTTTTCGGGAACAAAATCGGAAAGGTCTTTACCGAAAGAATATAACTCTTTGACAACGGACGAGCTTATATGCTTGACGGACAAATCAGAGGTCAAATATACGATTTCTATCATGTTACACAATGCTTTATTGACATCGGCTATCTCTTTTTCGTAAGTAAAATCTTTTTCGTTTCTAACCCCTCTCAACAGAGTATAAACGTCAAGCTTTTCGCACAATTCGACGGTAAGCCCCGAATATCCGACAACTTCAACACGGGGATTTCCTATAAAGCATTCTTTAATAAGTTCGATTCTCTTATTCGTATCAATAAGCGGTACTTTTTTTTCATTTATTCCGACAGCAACATATACCTTATCGAACAACTTCAAACCGCGGTTTATTATATCGATATGACCTAATGTTATCGGATCGAAGCTTCCGGCAAAAATACAAGAACTCACAGCGTTACCTCCTTAGAATCTTTATAGAAAATAAAGCTGTTTAATCCGTATCTTCTTTCATCAAATCTAACCAATCCGTCAAAATCGACTCTGAGTTTTTCAGAAGATGCTTTTTCAAGAACAATAACGCCGTCCTCTTTAAGAATACCCTTTTTCATAATGATCTCGATAGCTTCTTCACCGTATTTGGTGTTATAAGGCGGATCGAGGAAAATAATATCGAAAGCTCTTTTTGAAGCTCCGAGAATGTTCAATGCATAAAGACACGGCATACAAGACACTTCGCACGAAAGCCCGACATGTTCGCAATTCTTATTGATAAGAGCCACGCTTTCTTTCGACATATCAAACATAACGACGTTTTCCGCTCCGCGTGAAGCCGCCTCTATTCCGACCGCACCGGTACCTGCGAAAAGATCAAGAAAATCAGCACCGACGATTTTATCTCGCAAAATATCAAAAAGAGCCTCACGAGCCTTTTCGCCGGTAGGTCTTATATCATAGCCTTTGAATTCGTATAGTTTTCTTCCTTTGAATTTCCCGGAAATAATTCTCATTTTTTACCTCTGTAATATTTTTCTATTGTTTCAATCTTATTGTAGAGACATAAACATAAAATTGCGTTATTATTCGTAAAACAAATAGCTTTTACGAATAATTATATGTTTTTAGCGATGTCAACAATTCATGTGGACAGGTTTTGATATTCTTTGCATAATCACAAAGCCTAATACCGTCAACATCTGAAGTTATTACAACTACGTCGTTTTCTTTGACATTATCGTCAACCAGAACGAACATCACATCCATAGCTACACTTATTATAGGATAAAAACGATTATTTATCAAGACTTTTTGACCATCAATTTTTTTGATCGCCATATTATTGTATCCGAAATTTACTATCGCAACATAGCAATCATTTTCCGCTATAAATGTTTTATCGTATCCGACAGTCTCACCCTCTTTGATTCGCCTAACGCATACAACAGAAGCCGACAATTCTAATACTTGTTTATTTGTGTTCCCGCAACCCAAAACGTCAATACCGCTTCTCACGAAGTCAAAACGCAAATAATCCGTTTTATTAAGAGTATGCTTATACGTTATATGTTTCTTTTTTTTCGATATTTCAGTATTGGCAATTAAATCGAAAAAACGCGATATTTGTTTTTGGCAATCGTCATAGTCACTTGAATATAGGTGTGTATATACTCCGTCGATTTCAATGTTATATAAACTTGTTTTATCGATAAGACTTTTTAATTCTTCCCATCTATCGACACCGAAACGATTCATTCCCGTATTGATTTTTATGTGAACTTTAACATTTGCCGTATTAGATATAAACTCCAAATCGGAAGATTTTTCAACCGTATAGATAAACCTCGAATTATTGTTAATATCCTCGACACGAGTTTTTGGCGGCATTAAAATCAAAATATCTTTTTGAGTACAAAGGGATAAAAGCTTCGCTTCATAGATATTTTTTACCGCATAAAGCTCAACATAATCATCAATATGCGGCACGATATTCTCTATACCGAGACCGTAACAATTGTTTTTAGCGACGTATATAACGCCCTTTCCCGTTGATTTCGAAATGCTTTTGACGTTTTCTATTAACTTTTCGTTATTTATAAAAATATATAGTACCTCCGATACGGAAATACTATATATTATGATTAGTTTTTATAATAATTCATCAAACATCCGGCAAGAAGAATCTCTCTTTCGTTATCTGTTAGTTTCCCAAGAGACAACGAAACCGGTATCTTTTGACCATTTCGAACTATAAGCCCGTCAAAATCAAGTATGTTATTCTTTATTTTACCGTAAATATCTTCAATATAGAGCCAATCGTTAAGTTCAAAAGCAACGTCTTTGACTAATAACGGCAACATTCCCCAGTTAATAAGGTTGCTTCTATATCGTTTCGTCGCATATTCGATCGCCGCATTCGCTCCACCGCCTAAGACGCGTTGACAAGAAGCCGCTTGCTCTCTCGCAGAACCGTCTCCGGGCTTTTTCGCAAAAATGAACGATTTAACATTCGTATCGTCTACACTTGCTTTCAGTCTCAACAAGACTTCGTCAAGCTCTTTACCGCCGTTTTCGGAAAGGTTTTGAACCGCTTTTGCCCTATCGACATACATAGGTTCTTTTCTTGACAACGTAAACGAAGCCAACTTCAAAGGATTGGAACGATAAGAAGACGTTTCACCAGACGGAATAAGCTCATCTGTTGTAGTTACTTCGTCAAGAATTACCGCAACGTTTTTCAGAAGAATATTTTTCTTTAAGTGCTCAATTTCAGGCCACATTGCGATATTAGGCCCTATTATAAGATCCTCGCATTCTTGCGGCTTCATATATCCGTCGTATACCCTATTTTTATATATTTCATCATTGAAATAATACTTAGGAACACTTGGCAAATAATCCTCCTCCGTTGCCGCAGTTAAAAATCCGCCGTGCTTAGCGGTAGCGGCTATACTTCTTGCATCCATAAGAGCAACCGACGCAAGCTGTCCGTCGTTAGGTTTTGCTCCCTCGCGCATAGGGAAATTACGAGTTGAATGACGAATAGACAAAGCGTTATTCGACGGAACGTCCCCCGCACCGAAACAAGGTCCGCAAAAACACGGTTTTATTATAGCTCCAGCATTTACAAGAGAAGAAATTGCACCGTTTTTAACCAATTCGCTATATATAGGCATACTCGACGGATAAACCGAAAGCGAAAATTTATCAGAGCCGATACTTCCTCCATACAAAATATTCGAAGCCTCGATTATGTTTTCATATATTCCGCCAGCACAACCCGCGATTACGCCTTGATCAATGCGGATTTTTCCGTTTTCGATTTTATCGGTAAGCTTTAAGGACAAATCCTTTCTTTCAATCATCGATTTGGTTTTATTCTCCACTTCGCTTAGTATATCGTAAGGATTGTTTATTACGTCCCGAAGTTCATAAGCATTACTCGGATGAAACGGCATTGCGATCATAGGCACGATTTCGTCAAGGTTTATTTCGATAGCGCCGTCATACTCCGCATAATCTCTAAGCTTAAGCTCCCTATAATCAATCTCTCTACCGTGGATAGACAAGTATTCGCGTGTATTCTCATCCGTTTCCCAAATCGACGAAAGACAAGCAGTTTCCGTCGTCATAACGTCGATACCGATACGATAATCCATAGAGATATTTCTTATTCCGTCACCGACAAACTCCAAAACGGCGTTCTTGACAAATCCACTCGAGAAAACCGAGCCGATAAGCTTTATCGCAACGTCTTGAGGGCCGACGCCAAGTCGAGGTTTTCCTTTAAGGACAACGGCAATGACGCGAGGCATTTCAATATTATAGGTCCTTGAAAGAATTTGCTTAACAAGCTCAGGACCTCCTTCGCCTATCGCAATAGTACCCAATGCGCCGTATCTCGTATGACTGTCGCTTCCCAAAATCATTTTGCCGCAACCCGCATATTTTTCGCGCATGTATTGATGTATTACCGCGATATTAGGCGGAACGTAGATCCCACCGAACTTTTTTGCAGCAGAAAGACCGAACACGTGATCGTCTTCGTTTATCGTTCCGCCGACCGCACAAAGACTGTTATGGCAATTCGTCAAAACATAAGGCACGGGGAACTGCTTCAAACCGCTGTAACGCGCAGATTGAATTATTCCGACATAAGTAATATCGTGCGAACAAAGCGCGTCGAACTTGATTTGAAGGTTTTTATCGTCGCCTTTTGAGTGAGACGTCAAAATAGGATACGTCAAAGTGTTTTTATATAATCCTTTGACATCGCCTATATATTCTTTTGATTTTGTTATTTCATAGTTTTTTGAAACTATGCATTTTTCGTCGTGTATTATCATATTACACCTCGTATATATATCCTAACGTCATTTTATATTTCACGATAAATCGCTTCACAAGATAAGAAAGCTTTGATTTCCTTAGCCCCTCGATTCCCATATCTTCTTGCCTGTTTATATATGAGCAATTACTCATATAATCTTTTGCAAAATAAGAAACAAGTGCAGCGTTTGAACCGAAATACTTATGCTCGGCTTTTTCAAACAGAACCGTTCCGACGTTTTTGTCGTCAATCTTTCCTATCGAAAGCCCGATTATTTTATTGTTGGCGATAAGACAGCTTGCAAAAAGTCCTAAATTATCGATATTCTCAAGTGCTTTCAACATCGGCGCGTAATCATATTCCGTGATATTACGTTTCCCGAGCCACTCTTTGAAAAGAAGCTTAACTTCTTCGATATCAGACTTTTCATACGGACGACGAACATTGCCGTAACGTTTTTCATAGCCTTTTATCTGCTCGATTTTGAATTTTTGAAGGTTTTCGTTATAGGAAACAAACTCTAGCGGATCATAAAGATATTCGTAATTATTTCTATCTAAAGAAAAGTAAGAAAAAATACTTTTATCAGATTCGATAATGTTTTTTTGACAAGGAGTTATTCCCTCCATCACAAAAGAAAAACCGTGACCTTTTGAATATGTTACGCATGCTTTCACCGCAGACAAAAACAATTCTTCAGTTTTAGCTATCGGCGGATAAAACACTTTTTGACCGTGTTCTTCGGATAGAATTATTATTACATCGTCATTTATCGAAGCTTTTATCGAAAGATCCTCCGAAAAACAAAACAGTGTTTCAAAGCATTGCTCGTAACTCGATTCGACATATATCGGATTGCATTTTGTGATTCTTTCAAAGTCCATATGAATTATAAAATATCGTTAATTTTATCTAAAAACGCTTCTTCTCCGAGAGTATTCATTTTGAAAAACATCGCTTGACTTCCGCCGGTTGATGTAGCAGACATATTGATAATTCCGTCGCCGCCGTCAAAAAGCGTTACATTCAAAGACACTCTGTTCTTCCCAACAAAACTATACCGTTCAAACACTCTGACGCTGCACCTTGCATTGCCGCAAACAAAATCGCTCGATTCTTCAAGCGACGCAGATAAGCTACTGTTCAAAATCCCGTTCTCGATTTTTTGCAATATTTCGTCAAAATTTCCATTTAGCGTTTTTTCTAATTTCGCCATTTAACATCCTACCTTAATAACATTTATATATTTTTATGATAGAATAAACGGCAAAAAAACGCAAACAAATTTCTTATCCAATTAAAATTATTTGATTGCGTTTTATTTTTATGATAAAATTGATATATGAATAAAGTTTTCAAAATGAAATTTTCAAAAGCAATTATTATTGCTACTGTTATTCTTTGGACTGCAATAGCCGCGCTTTTAGTTTTTACCGCTATAGATATGATTCTATTCAGCGGATTTGACATTATTAGACTCTTAAGCATTATTGCGTTATCCGCTATTTTTTCCGTTGCGATAATTATGCTATATAAGTCGAATTACAAAGTTTTACCAGACGGTATCGAGATAAATATAAGTATTTTGCGCTATAAGATTGACATAATCACGATTTTTAGCGTACAATACTCAAAGGTCAATAATTGTTTGATATTGAATTATTTTGACGGCAAAAGTAACGTCAAACGTCATTTCGTTCAAATCAAAGATGCCGACTTCAAATCATTTGTAGACGAATTGAAAAAGATTAAGCCTACGATCATTTACGAAGAAGAAACTTAATATCATTTGCGGATATGGCGGAATTGGCAGACGCGCCAGATTCAGGTTCTGGTGAGAAATCGTGCAGGTTCAAATCCTGTTATCCGCACCAGACAAGAATAATACGAACCCGACGGATAAAGTTGAGTTCGTATTA
>CAZIPL010000029.1:0-17401 GCA_964541255.1 uncultured Clostridia bacterium
GGAATACCTACTTCTTCGAGAAGCTTCAGAGCTTTTGCTTTAGCAATCTTAGGCGTAACCTCATAAACGAACGCGGAAGCCTGCTCTTTGAGGTAATCGATTATGCCGACCATCTCGGTTTCGGACGCATATTCCGTTACCTTAAGCTGTTTTTCGTAGTTGTGTTTGAGGTGAACGAGGATCGAGCAAATCTGCTCGCGGAGCATCGTAAGGTCGATAATCGCCGCAGGGACAACCTTCCAGTCGGGGTTTTTGCCCTTTGCGATGAGTTTTTCTCTCTTCGCGGTCTGCTTTTCGAAGCGTTCCTGCTCTTTAGGGTTATTCTTAATCGCTCCGTAATACTTATCGAGTGCGACGTTCAAGCTTGTCGCGAAAGTATATTCGGTGCTGTTTTTTATAATTTCGAGCTTATTGATTGCGTCGATAACAAGGTCGGAAAGCTTCTTCGCCTCTTGACGAAGCTCAACTTCCGTAAGCTTAATTTCGAAATTCTCGTCAACGGACTTGTCGTCTCTACCGCCGATTAAGCCGATAAACTTATCGATCTCGGGCAAAATAGCGGCTTTCTTATTCAAAGAAACCTCTCTCGAGTGTTCGAGAGCCTTTGCCCCCTTAGCGATGAATTCGAGCAAGAAGTCCTCGTCGAGATACTTTCTCGTCATCTTAGTAAGCTCTTCGATAGGCATATCGTCAACGTTGGCGTCGGGGTTTTTGAGCATATAATATCCGAGCGTGAAGTAGTTCGGCTTAGGTCTTTCAACCGCCTTACCCAAATACTCCGAAATTCCGCTAAGTGCCTTTTCGCACTCTGCCGAAAGCTCTTTGATGACGCCTTTTTGAGAACGTGCGTTTTCGACAACGGCGATATATCCCTTAAGTTCGTCGCTCATAACGACGATATCGACATGCTCCGTAGCCTTAATTCTCGTGCAAACGCTGTTGAGGAGCTTCTTGATGTCTACGGGTTGCTTCTTGGAGATAAGGAACAACGCCTCGTCGATATCGACTTTAAGCTCTTCGGCAGCTCTGTGGATAGCGTTATAGTTGTTTTCGAGCTGAATTCCCTTTGTGCAGAACTCGTCGAAAATCTTGCATTGCTCGGCGTTAACCGCCTTAGCCTCGTCGCTTGCAGCTATTTCGTCCATGTTTTCATGGAGGTTTTTAAGCGTATTATTGAAAAGCGTTCTAGCGTTTTTCTGGCTTGCCTTGCCCTTCAAAAGCATTGCTTCGGTAAGCTGCTTACCTACTTTCATTATGGGGTTAAGGCTGGACATAGGATCCTGGAAGATCATCGCGATTTTGTCACCGCGGATCTTGTGGAAATCGTCCTCGGAGATTTTTAAGAGGTCTTTTCCGTCATAAATAATCTCGCCGCTTTCAACGATTGCGTTGTTTGCGAGTATTCCGATTATCGCGCGGTTGGTAACCGACTTACCGGAACCGGACTCGCCGACGATAGCGAGCGTTTCGCCTTTATAAAGGTCAAAGTCTATATCTCTTACCGCCTGAACCTTTCCTGCCGGAGTACGGAAGGAAATGGTTAAATCTTTTACTTCTAATTTCTTTTCCATAATTATCAGTCCTCCGTACCTCTGAGCGACGGGTTGAACGCGTCGCGTAATCCGTTACCGAAAAGGTTAAACGAAAGCATTAAGAGCGAAAGGAATATCGACGGCCAAGCAACGATGTGCGGGTAAGTCGTAAGGTACGGCTGACCTGCCGCGATAAGCGTACCGACGGAAGTAATGTTACCCGTCGAAAGGTTGATGATTCCGAGATACGAAAGGCTGGTCTCGGAGAAGATCATGCTGGGGATAACTAGCGCGCAGCTTGTTACGAGCGTACCCAAGGAGTTGGGGAAAATGTGCTTCCAGATAATTCTCATGTCTTTCGCGCCGAGCGTTCTTGCAGCCAAAACGTATTCTTGGTTCTTATAGCGATAGAACTGCATACGAGTAGTACCTGCCATACCAATCCAGCCCGTCGCGATAAACGCTAAGAACAAGACTAAGATATGTCCCGCACTCTTCATATGATACTTCAAAAGCGTGATAACGATCATCATCGGGATTGCCGACAAAATATCGGTGATACGTTCCATGACTATATCGGTAACGCCGCCGTAGTAACCTGCGATAGAGCCGTAGATAGCGCCGATAACGAGGTTAATGGAAGCGATGACGATTGCGAAGATAAAAGAGAATCTCGCGCCGCTTGCAAGGCATGTCAAGATGTCTTTGCCAAGGTGAGTTGCACCCAAAACGAAGTAAGGCTCGGTGATTCCGTCTTTGAGAACATAGGAGTGATTATATACGTAATACTCATAGTAGTTCATGCGGACTTCGACATCGCCGCCCGATACGGGACGAGCGTATACGTAATAATACGTTTCTCCGTCGATAGTGATTCCGTCTTGACCTTCAACGCGGAGAGAGTTATATCCGTCCGACGTTTCGGGATCGTTCTTTTCAGCTGCCGTTACCGTCCAGTATGCGGGGATAACGTTGCCGTTAGAATCGAGAACCGCTTCGGTTTTGTTTTTGGACATCTTGGTCTTATAATAATAGTTCGCGTTGTCGCTGTCCTGACTTGCTTCGGGACGGTCTTTGAGCTTCAACGTCGGATAGATGACTTGATTGCCCGTTTCGTTCTGGTATTTCTGAATGTTAGCGTACTCTTCTTGAGAAATCTGCTTATATTCGCAACCCGAAGCATGATAGGAATCGAGTCTATAAGCATAAAGTCCGTCGGAATTTATTTCGTATTTCTGGTTCTTGATAGCGTAATGTCCGCCGTTGCCCTCTTCGGCATTTTCAAGCTCCGCGCCCATAGCGTAGTAATATACGAAGTTCTGAAGTCCGCCCGTCTTGTTGGAGCAGCCGTCCCAGAAGTTGGTATTTTCGAAAAGGTGGAGCTTAGGAAGCGCGAATTTGAACGTTATGTCTTCGTAAGCAACGGTATATTGCGTGCAGAACGGTGCGACGATTGCGAAAAGTACGAGCACGATAATAACGATTGACGCAACAACCGAACCTTTATTCTTGCAAAAGCGCGAGAACGCGTCTGCCATATAGCTTCTTGCCTTAGTATCGAACTTAACGTCGTGAATAAGGTGCTGACCGCCGACGAATTTGAACTTATCGGCAGGAATATTGTTTGTGTTATTAACCTTTGCCATTTTACTTCGCCCCCATTCTGATTCTCGGATCGATGAATCCGTAAGAAATATCGACGACGATACCCGCTAAAAGTCCGACGAGACAATAGAATCCCGAAAGGAACATAAAGAAGTCGTAGTCAAGCGTTGTTATAGAGTCAAGATAAAGTCTGCCGACACCCGGGATAGAGAACATCTGCTCGATGATGAGCGAACCCGAAAGAACGGAGACGAACTCTGCCAAAATAGACGGGAAAATCGGAACCATGGAGTTGCGGAGCGCATGTCTTAAAGTAGCTTGCTTTTTCGTCAAACCTTTGGTTCTTGCAAGAAGCATGAACTCGCTCGTCAAAACCTCCGTAAGCTCGGCACGGGTAAATCTCGCATATCCTGCGATAGAGCCTAAGCACAGCGAGAATACCGCGGGAAGCATCGACTTAAACATCGGCCACGTGAAGTAGTTGTCGCCCGAAAGCATACGCTTGGGGAACCACTGGAGCTTGAAGCAGAATACGTACAAAATAAGAAGCGCGTAAACTATGCTCGGTACCGAAATCATGACGATAACGCCCGTCGAAATCAAATGGTCTTGCCACTTATTTTTCTTTAATGCCGCCAATATTCCGAGCGCCAAACCGATAGGAACGCCTATCAAGCTCGAATAGATGTTAATCAAAATCGTCGGCGGCAACCTATATAGGAACGCGTCCAAAACGGGTTTGTTTCTGTATTCGGGAAGCGTTACGCCGATACCGAAATCACCGTACTTGAAAATACGCTTCAAGTACGAAAACAGCTGTTCTATTATCGGAACGCTCTCATAAGAAACGACGTTGCCCTTAGAGTCGTATGCAAGATTTTCTATGTAACCTCTGTCTACGAGCTGGAAATAGATCTTGTTCTTGTCTTCGCCGACGCCAGCGCTTATGCTCATCGGCAAAAGTTTGATAAGAACGAAGCACATAACCATGATAATGGAAAAACACATTATCATAAGTGCTATACGCTTCATTACGTATTTGAACATATACATAACTTCTGTTCTCCTTTGAATTTGCTCCGAAAAATTAGTTCGGGCAGAAATTTATGTAGCACAACGAATAAGCTGCACGTTGAAAAGTTTGGCGTTTTTATATCGCTTTTTTCAACGGAAATGTAAGTAAATCGAACAAAGTCGGGATATCCCGAAGCATTTGTAATTCAAAAAAAGATTCTTTCGAAACCTTCTTTTGAAAAGCAATCGTTTGAAAAATTTACATTTTGCAAAAGTGTTGCTATGCTTGAAAAACAAAACCGAGATTGTTTTGTTTTTTAAGCATAATCTCTATCCGTAGATTGTCCGTCGATTGAATCGACGTTTTAACGGAAATTTAATGCTTTTGCACTAAAAAATTATGCTTGCTTAGAAAATAGCCAAAGAGCGGGGGGCTGAAAACCCCCGCTCATCGGCAATTTTATGTTAAACCTATATTTAACAAAATACCTTAGTTCTTATAGAATTCTCTGAGGTCGCCGCCTTGGCTAGAAACGAATTCCGTCCAAGCATCGTCATCATATTCATAAGTGATGTACTGGATTCCGCCGAAGCCCATCATGGTGTTGTATTCGTCGGAGATGTAGTTCCACTTAGCGCTATGGAGCGATGCGCTCATTCCACGGGAAGTAGGAATGGAGTAATACTGCGTGAGGCCGTATTCTTCGAGCATACCGAGGATCGTAAGACGAACGTCTGTGTCGATGCTAGACCAGTTATAAGAAGCGCCGTCGGACATATTGCCGTTCAAGCTTGCATACCAATCGTTTACGTCCAAAGTAATGGTCTCGCCTGCGCCTGCATAGTCACCTTCGGGCATCGTCATCGTCAAAGTATCCTGAGAAGGATCCCAATAAGGATGGAAGTTAACGGAGCTCATCTGAGCGATCCAACCGCCGATCAAGTAGTAAGGATCGAACGGAGCGTTTCCGATACCGCCCGTGCAGATGTCGTAGTTACCTGCCATGAACTCGTCTGCCCAAGCAGTGCCGAGCGTGAAGTCTTTGGTGAGTTCAACCTTGCCTTCCAAAGAAGTTCCTTCAAATAACTTCGTGAACCATTCGTTGATCCAGTTATAAGATCTCTGAGCAGCTTCGTCGTCGTCGGACTGTCCGAGGCAGATCTGGATGGGCTTAGAAGGATCATAGCCGTAATATTCGGGATCAGCCATAAGGATCTGATATGCTTCTTCGACTTTCTGTTTAGCAAGAGTCATGTTCATACCAGTCATAGCCTCTGTTGCTTCGTCGGTTGTAGCATAAACCTTGTTGCCGTCGGTCCACTTGCCGTCGTCGTTCTTCGAGTAGCCGTAAGCTCTCAAAAGTGCTTCCTTAGCCTGTTCGGTGTAACGATATACGCCGGAGTTTTCAACGTCGTAGTAATAGTCTTCGCCCATGTAGCCCAAGCATACGGTGTTAGCCGTCGTAAGCTTCTTGTTGTAGTCTGCTCTGTCGAGAGACAACGAAAGCGCTTCTCTGAATTCCTTGATTGCCTGGATACCGTTGTTTCTGCCGTTTGCTTTAAGAGCGTCGAGTCCGCCGTAGATGTTGATACCGAATACTGCGATTCTCGGGCTATAAACTGCGTAAGAAGAGTTCTTGTAATCGTCTGCGATGGTTACGGAAATTCCGAGACCGTCAATTTCGCCCGACCAGAACGCAAGCTGAGCTGCTTCTTCCTTAGCGATTACTTCGCCGTGGATAGCGGTCGTCTGATACTGCCCCTTGTTGTCTTCCAATTTATATCCGAACCAATTTTCGTTCTTAGTAAGAGTATATCCTTTACCTTCCTGATAATCCGTCAACATGAACGGTCCCCAAGAAGCGGTTGTTTCAAGCGTCGTGTTATATGTCGTTGTCCAAAGCGTGGAATCTCCCGTAGGAGCTACTTTGCAAGCTTCATACAAATCTTTCTTTACCAAAGGAAGCGAAGAGAAGTTGTATGCTGCCAAATATGAAAGCGTTCCGTCCTCTTTGAAGAACGTCATCGGGTTGTCGCAAACCAAAACGATGTCATAATCCGTGGGAGCGAAGATACCTACTTCAGAGAAATCAACGGTAGGATATGTGTAGTAATAATACATATAGTTGACTACGTCTTCAGCCGTTTCACCCCATGAAGGATAAGTCGTGATAACTTTTTCGATAAGAGCAAGCGTTTCGTCCGTTACATCAACTCTTCCGTTTTCATCTGCAAGAGCCATAAGCTGATCAAACGCTTCACCGTCAAGATAGGTATCACGATAACCATAATCCATAGCAAATTCGAGAGAAGCACCGACCCAAGCAAGGTTTTCCTTCAAAACGATCTTAACAGGATTTCCGTTAAGCGTATAGATTCCGTCTTCACCTTTTGCAAGATAATCACGAGAGAATCCGTCTTTGTTATCGTTCCACATGCTCTGTCCCTGATAAACGTACTGCTTAGCGTTTTTGATCTTAACAGCGTTGTTATAATAAGAGTCCATTCTGCCGAGCTTGAAGAGCGGGTTAAGCTGTTCTTGCATCGTATATACGAAATCTTCTGCCTTGATGGGCGTTCCGTCGTTCCACTTGAGGTCGTCACGAAGAGTAATCTTCCAGATATATCCGCCTTCAGCGATCTGTTCAGCGGTCAAGCCCCATTTCTCGCCGTACTCAGCCGTTACGTCGGTCAAAGCCGAAGCTGCGGAATACTTAACTTCGAATGCGCCGGAGATGATTCCGTCTTTGTTGATAGTTCCGTCTTTGTTGAACTTCTGATCGTTCTCGAATTTATAATCATACTCGAAGAATGCAGAGCCGAGGTAACTCATAATATTGTCGTTGTTGGAATCCGTGGAATCGAGCTCGTTCCAGTTGGAAGGCAACGTCGAAACATAAGTATTATAAGTATAGCTCTTGCCGTCGCCGTTGTTGTTACATCCAGTAAGCGCAACGGAGAAGGTCAAAAGAAGAACTAACATCAAAGCTACTATGATCTTTGTTCTTTTCATTTTTTCTTTTCCTCCATTTTGCCGTTTCCGTCGAAAAACCTGATGTCTTTCCGCAAAAACAGCTTATTTATAATTGCAAATATTATACAGCATCAGTTTAATTGTGTAAAGTGATTTTTAATAAAATCACGCATTTTTTTTGAATTTTTTGATTTTTCTCACGCAAAAATCCCACAATTCGGACACCAATCCCCGTTTTGTCGCTAAAAACCTCACTTTTCAGCACCGATTCGCGCATCTTTCACTTTGCCTCGATAAAGAATTATGTAAAAAACAAAACGCTTTTATTCTCGGTTTTATCGCAAAATCAGCCTTTTTCGACCTAAAAATTATGAATTTTCAAAATCAAAGCCGAAAAAAACCTCTCAGCTTAAAAATTCCGCCCGATTTTTCGATAATTTTTTATGCATAAACAATCATTTTATGCACGTTTTATGCATAGACGTGTTGAGACTGTGGGATCGATTGAACAAAACAATCACAACCTTATTATTTTTTTGGGGGATAGTATTTCATTCGTCAAGGAAACAATAATTGAATACGTTAAGCGGAGGTTGCAATAAATCAATCCCTCCACGTAAGGCGGTGGCATTCGGCAAAAGTTGTACCCCGCCCTACCGATTGGTGGCATTTATATTCGTAGGGCAATATCAAGCAATGATTTCAAAAACATTCATTATATAGAATAATAATTGCGTTAGGCGGCAATTGCGTTCCTACCCGTAGGGCGGTGGCTCTGCTACCGCCGTTGGATTAGTTAGGGGAAACTTTTTGAGGAAAAGTCTCCCCTATGACCTCTTCAAAACCTTTTTAATAATAAACTTCCTTATTATAGGCTCCTCTGCGTAAGGGGAGCTGATTGCGTTAGCAATCTGAGGGATCGTGGCTATTTATCAATCCCTCAGTCTCGGCAATGCCGAGACAGCTCCCTTCAAAGAGAGCCTTATCTATTTTCGGCTTTAGTACAATCATTTTAGTTGATTCGTTTGCAATGCTTCAATACCTTGTCTTTTTTCGGCGGCAGCAGAGCCACCGCAAGTCTGCCCCACAATATAAAACTATAAATATCAATTTTTTATATACGGAATTTCGAACGTCGACCTTATATAATAAAGGCTCCTCTTGCGAAAAGAGAAGCCTATTATACTATTTATCCGAATATATATATTTCTTGTTAATGGAACCCATATAAGAAATCTATTTGCTTTTACTTCAAAATACGCTTATTTCGTTAAGATCATCTTGACCGCCATAAGCTTATCGGTTTCGGACTGATAAGGATCACCTTGAACAACGCCGATAAAGTTTTTCCCGAGCATATCGTAAAAATCGCCTGCGATATTTACTTCGGGAATTCTGCCAACGAGCTTTCCGTCTTCGATAAGGAACGCAGTCTGAACGGGGGTTGCAAAGTGTCCGTCGGGGGTTGTGTCGCCGCCGCTTGCAAAGCACAGATAAATCGCTTTACCTTTTGCCAAAGATTCGAGCGTTTCGTGCGTGGGTTTGACGTAAAAGCCTCTGAAGCCGTTCTGCGGTACACCATCATAAGCCGCGGCGGAAGTCTTCGAAACAGGAAGATTGAAGAGTTTAGCTGTGTTTTTCGTCGTTAAAACGCTCTTCAAAACGCCGTTTTCGATAAGCGCGGGTCTGAAATCGTCGGCAATCTGCCCTTCGTCGTCGAAAAACTGTGTGCACATATTAGTTTCGGGGTTCTTATCGCAACCTATCGTGAGGTTATCCGCAAAAATCTTTTCGCCGAGCTTGCCGCTTACCAAAGACGATCCTGAAACATACATCTCGCCGATGAAGTTTCTCAAGAACGTCCCGAAGAACATACTCGGAGCTCCTACGATAGTCCATTCGCCCGGCGCTATATCTACCTCGTTGAAATACGCGTCGTGGAGCGCCTTGCACGAAGCGACAGCCTTATCGGTATCGAGCTTTTTGCCCGACCAGCCGTAGAAGCAGTCCATAAGATTGCCCGAGCCTCTTGCTTGGAACAAAAGTCCGACTTCCAACACATTATCGGAATACGCGAAGTGTCTGCCGTTGGAGTTGTTATATTCCGAATAAACCTCGCTTAGCGAGATTTTGTTACTTATCGCAAAGCGAGGGCAAGCCTCCCCCACCTTGTCGATAAGCTTTTGCATTTCGGGAACGAAGTCCTTTGTCGCGATTATCTCTTTTTCGTTGTGTACTTCGATATTCATTTCGCCGTCAAGAGAAGCAACATACGGTATACCGTTCGAAAGTGCCGCTTCGGCTTGCTTTGTAAGCTCCTTCTCGTCGGGCGTTCCGAGCGCACCCGCGATTCCGATTTTGCCGTCTTTATATACTCTTACGGTGCCCGTCGTCTCTTCTTTTTTGCGGTAGCTGTCAATTTTTCCCGCGGTGATGTTGAGCGTTATCGAGCTTTCTTTGCTTATCAAAAATTCTTTATCCATAATCCACCTCACTGAACTTTCATCTTGGAAACGCGTACATACGGTCCGCCGAAGCCTACGGGAAGTCCCGATTGCTCCATTTTGCCGCAACCGCCCGCTGTGAACGAAAGCATCTCGACGTCTTTCGTAAGTCCGTCTACAAGACCGAGCGTTTCGAAAACGTTGCCCGTGATTACGCTTATTTGCGTGGGCGCGCCGAGTTTGCCGTCTACGATCTCATACGCAAGCGTCGGAGCGATAGTAAACGTACTCATACCGCTGCCGTGGCTGATCTTCTTGATGAAATAGCCTTTCTTGATAGGCGCGATAAGCTCGTCGAACGTAAGGTCGCCGCCCTCGATATAGGTGCTTGTCATACGAACGATAGGCTCGAACGTGCAGTCGATCGCTCTCGCGTTACCCGTCAAGCCCTCGTCAAGAGCCGCCGCAGTCATTGCGTTATGAAGTCTTCCCGCCAAAACGCCGTCTTTGATAAGATAATTCTTGCGCGCTTTCGTTCCCTCGTCGTCATAAGGTACATAGCCGCTTCCGATAAATTCGCCGCATTCCGCGATGGAAAGTATCGGCGAACCGACGGTCTTTCCGAGCTGCCATTCGTTTCTCATCGACTCGTCGGAAAGCATGAAGTCCGATTCCGACTTATGGCCGAAAGACTCGTGCGCGAATACGCCTGCCGCTTCGGGAGACAAAACAACGGGATATTCGCCCGCTACAACGGGCACAGAGTTTCTCATAAAGCTGAGGCTTTCGTCCATTGCGGCGATGATTTCGGCTTCTTTACCTACAAGGTTATTAAATTCCGTTCCGCCCGTCTGCCAGCTTGCGGTGAACTTCTTGTCGCCCTCGACCATATTGCACGACATCGTTATTCCGCAAGTCTGATAATCATACTCGATATCCGCACCGAGCGAAGACGCAAACGTAAATACGCTGTTGCGGTCAAGATACGACGCCGTCGGAACGGTCATGCACTTATCTTTTGAAAGAAGCGGCATATACTTTTGCAAAAGCGCGTTCTTTTCGGCAAGCGGAACGTTCCTTACGGAACAGTCGTTGAATTTATATTCCTTTGCCTTGTTTACTTCGAACCTTTTGACGGTGGGATCGCTCAAAATATCGGGATTTGGAGTCGCCGCCTCATAAAGTCCGTCGAGAGTGTTCTGTATATGCGCAACGTCTGTTATTGCGGCATAATACCAAAGCTTTCCGTCGTATACTCTCAAAAACGCTCTGACCTCGTTGCGGCTTTTGATTTCTCTCAAAACGCCGTCAACATATTGTATTATCGTGCGGCTTCTGTCTTCCGTACGAACGTCGGCATAAAAGCCTTCTTTGAATTTGATCATTATGTTTCTCCTTAATAAGAATTTGATTTAACTAAAAACGCCCGAAGAAAAAGCTATTCTTCTTTGACTTCGGGTCGAATTTTAGCATTATTCTTCCTTGCCGTCCACCTATTTTAGTTGGAAATTAACGCAACTATCGGTTGCACGGCAAGTTTTTCGATTATTTTTTAAGCTCGTCCAAAATTTTTAAGCACTCGTCGGAGATTTCTTTAAGCGAACCGTCTTCGAACGGAGATTTAAGTCCCGTCAGCTCGACAAGCTTTCTGAACGCGAACTTTCCGCCGCGTTTTGCATGCTCGAGATACGTATCGAGCGCTTTGTTATAATCCTTTCTCGAAAGTACGAGGAATTCGAGAGCGACTACCTGCGCCAAGCAATAGTCGATGTAATAGAACGGCGATTCGTATATATGCATCTGATATTGCCATCTTGTTCCGAGCCCCAAATAAGGAATGCCTTCATAAGAAAGATACGGACGATATTTTTTCTCGAGTGCCAAATATGCCTCGTCGCGCTCCTTTGGCGTCATATCGGGGTTCTCGTATACTATATGCTGGAATTCGTCTACTATAACGCCATACGGAATGAAAGACAAGGACGACGCCAAATGCTTATATTCATAAAGCGCGGGATCTTTGAAGAACTTATCCATATAAGGCCAGCTCAAAAACTCCATACTCATGCTGTGCGTTTCGGCAGTTTCAGATGATCCTATACCGACGGTGTGATCGTCGCTTTTCAATGCGTAATCCATCGCTATAGTATGTCCGAACTCGTGAGTAACGACGTCTATATCGCCCGACGAACCGTTGAAGTTCGCCAAAATGAAAGGCTGTTTGAATGTCTCGAATGTGGTTGCGTATCCGCCGCCCCATTTGCCGTCGCGAGCAAGCGTATCGAACGCTTCGGCAGCAAGCATTCTATCCATAAATTCACCGACTTGAGGATTCATCTCGTGATACATCTCTTGTGCGGCTTTGAGTATACCCTCTGCGTCGGGATAAGGACGAGGATCTCCGCCGTCGATAACGTCGTTGTCATAGAACATAAACTTGTCTATGCCCAAGTTTTCTCTTATTCCCTCTTTCAATTTGCATACGACGGGAACCAAGTCCGTAAGGACGTTGTTCCTAAAAGTCTTAACCATAGCTTCGTCATAGTCGATTCGTCCCATGCGGTTATATCCAAGCTCGATAAAGTTCTTATATCCCATCTTCTGAGCTATTTTGGTACGAACTTTGACAAGGCGGTCGTATATTCCGTCGAGTTTTTCCTTTTCGCTTTGAAGAGCCAAGCCTATTGCTTCGGCAGCTTTTCTTCTTATCTCTCTGTCGCCGTCTTCCATAAAACCGCGAACGTAGCTTATCGTCTTTTTCTCGCCGTTCCATTCGACGGGAATTTGAGACATAAGTTGAGAATATTCCGTTACGATAGCGTTTTCCTCTTGCTCTTCGGCAATGGTTTTTTCGCTCGTGGATTTTCTCGAACATTCAAGGTTTGCAAAGAACGTTTCGGGGAACATTCCCTCAAGCTCGCTTCTGAAAGGGCTGTCAAGAAGCGTATTGCCCGCTTCTGTAAGAAGAACGTTGAGAACGGGGCCTATCTCGTCGTAATATTCCTGCTCGCCCAAATAAAACTCGTCGTGCGTATTCAAAGTATATCTCGTATACGCAAGAGAGCCCATCGTCGAATACTTTTCGACTTCTTCGATAAGCTTTCTGTACGCATCGGCTATATCTTTAGCGTTCGTAGCATTTTTTGCAGTCTCTTGAAAATCCGCCGCCGCTTTTTTCACAAGCTCGGCATCTGCTCTTTCATAAGGAAAATCCTTAACTTTCATTATATTTTCCATAGTTCCCTCCTATTTTTTGTAATTATACACCAGTGCACTTCCTTTGTCAATGATTATTTAGCGCGTTAAAGTAGCATAAATCCTCCGTTAAAGTCTTCGATTGAAGCAAGATACTATATTTATTCTTAGCGGCGATTATGTGATTCCGTTCGTATTTTTCTATGAACGGCTTTTCAAATTGACAATAAGTCGCGTTAGGGAGTAAAATCGACTTACTTAAAACACTACAACCAAAGAGGAGAACCTATGAGTTCGAAGAAAAAGCATAACACGAAAAAGACTATTCTTATCGTTGCGATTTCGATAGTCGCATTCTTATTGCTATATACCCTTTTATGCTATTCCACACCGCTTTTTTACGGCAAATTCATGAATAACTCCGAAAAGCTCGCGAAAATTCCCGGGCTTTCCGACGGATTTGTTCCGCAAGGGATTTGTTACAGCAACGAACTTAACGCATACCTTTGCTGCGGATATTTCTCCGATTCGCCGTCAAAGATTTATGTTATCGAAGAAAACGGCGACGTAAAATCGCTTGATCTACAGCTTGAAAACGGCGATTCATACACGGGACATGCGGGCGGCATTTCAACGTCAAACGGACACGTTTGGATAAGCAATCAAAAGAAAGCGTTCCATATCCCCCTTTCTTCCATAAAAAACGCTAAAGACGGCGACACGGTCTCTTTCGACGGGCATTTCGACGTCGGTGTCAACGCGTCCTTTACTTTCTCAAACGAAGAACTGTTCTTTATCGGCGAATACGCCAACGGCAACAGCTATAAAACGCGCGACGAGAATCATTTGGTAACGCCCGACGGCACGAATCACAACGCGATTATCTACGGCTACGCAAGGGACGATTCGGCAGAGTTTGGCGTAAACGCCGAAAACCCCGTCATCGCGCTTTCCGTTCGCGACATCGTTCAGGGCTTTTGCGTTACCGACAGTGGCAAATACGTCCTTTCAACTTCCGCAGGCTTAGCAAACTCTCACTTTTATATCTATGACTGCACTAATGAAAAGCAGACCGATTTCATTACGTATAACGGCAACGAAATTCCGCTATATTACCTTGACTCGACAACGCTTGTCGATACCGTAACTTTACCTCACATGAGCGAGGACTTGGATTATCACGACAGCATGGTTTGCGTAGGCTTCGAAGCTGGCGCGTTGAAATACGGCGCGGGACTTTTGCCTTTCTCCCTAAAATCTTTCCGCGGCTATAAACTCGGTTAAACGACAAAACTTGATATTAAAATAATTTCCGCTTGATAGAAAGCACCTTTTTTTTAATTGCTCTAAATCAAGCGGATCTTTTTTGTCTCATCTTTCAATTGATATTGCACGCGTATAACTTATGTAAATGCGACTTTACGACAGCCTATACTTTTAATAATTTTACATAAAGCCGCTTCGACAAACCCGTCTATATACTTCTCATAAAAAAAATAATGCGTTTTCTTGCTATCATATTCTTCATCGCTTTTAAGAAGCAAATGCTCTACCTTTCAAAATACTGCGTTGTCGCGGAACCGACTTACACTTCGGGCTTTTTCATTACGTCGTTTTTCAGCGAAATTAGGTTTTCGCACAATTCTTCGCAAGACATTTTGCGATTGTTTTTCAACCAATCTTCGATTATTCCGCTGAAACCGTAAAGTAAAAACGAATATCGAAGTTTTCCGCTTTCCGACAGAGAATCGAGCTTATAGTAATTTGCAAAGAATTTATATATCCTATGCAAAAGCCTACTCCCAGAGCTTTCGCCCAAAAGCAAAAGCCATTTACTTTTATCGGCATCAAGAAGCATAATTACGTTATAAACCGCCTCGTCGATGTTCTTCGATTTATCTGCGACCGTATCGGTTATATTATTGAACATTTCGTTTTCTATAGATTCCAAAAGGTCGTATTGATTGTCGTAATAACGATAAAAAGTCACGCGATTGATTTCCGCAAGCTTGCATATTTCCGTTACGGTAACGTCCATAACGTTTTTGTCCTTCAAAAGCGTCAGAAAAGAAGAAGTAATGACGGATTTTGTATATTTTATTCTATTGTCTAAGCCCATAAAAACTCCTTTGCAACGAATTTTGAAAAAACGTTTAATAATTTTCGCCATCGCGCTTTCACGTTGCTCTTATTTTTCATATAGTATACTATAATTTACCTATAAGTGCAACAAGTGTTGAATAAAATTCTTTTGTTGAAAAGAGGCTTTGATGGACATTATAACAAAATATTCTTTATCGAATTGGCAATACGCGTTGATAATACTTTCTTATGTCGGATATTTATGCTGTGTTATGTTCGGTGGACTCAGAAAAAAGAAAATTAAGACAGCAAAATATATAATACTATCTCTCCTTATGATATACGGCGTTATCGACTTATTCGACGGTTTTTCGGGAAAGGCTTCGATAATCAACTTCGCTCTTATGACGGCAATAGCACTTTTTAAGGGTGTTTTTATGGGCAAAAGAAAGATCGTCGAATGCGAAGACGACAAATATACGATCCGCCACGACAAGATATATATAATCTGGTGGGGAATATTTTTTGTCGCGAAAATGATTTTAACCAAACTAACGAAAGGCGTTTTCGACGGCGAAACTGAATTGTGGCAAACCGTTTATTATTTGACGCTTTATTACATAATAAGAACAATAACCGTCTATATCGAAAATCCGCAAATTTGCAAACATCATAAATCAAAAAAGCCGTAAAATCCGTCACAATATCAATCTGTAGACCATCAATAGAAAATCGAATAATTTATTGTCTACCTCTTGATTATTTTCTCGACGTGTGCTAATATGTTTTTTGTTTATGTTAATTCATAGATAAGCTCCTCCTTTTTGTTATTCTTTGACTGGCAGGCCTTAAAAAAACGAAAGAGGAGTTTTTTATTTGTTCTTTTTATCGGAAATCAGGTAGATTTACTCGACAAAAAAACAATCAGGTGGCACTTAGCGTGCTACAGATAGCAGAATATTGCATATAAATTTCCGCATAAGAAAAGACCTTGCAATTGCAAGGTCTTTTGACTTTCAAAAAATGTTTTTACAGAATTAGTCCATAACAGCTTCTGCGCCTGCTTCTTTGAGCTTAGCAACAATAGCTTCAGCTTCAGCCTTGGGAAGAGCTTCCTTAACAACGCCGAGTTCTTCAACAACTTTCTTAGCGTCAACGAGTCCGAGACCGGTGATTTCACGAACAACTTTGATAACAGCGATCTTGTTAGCGCCGATATCTTTGAGTTTAACGTTGAACTCGGTCTTCTCTTCCTCAGCAGGAGCAGCAGCTCCGCCTGCAACTACAGCACCAGCAACTGCTACGGGAGCAGCAGATACGCCGAACTCTTCTTCCATGAGCTTAATAAGCTCAGCAACTTCTGTAACTTTCAATTCCTTAATTTCATCAACAATTTTCTTAAGGTCTGCCATTTTTATTTTCCTCCGATTTTTGATAATTTCTAAATGATTTTTTTGCTTAACTTATTAAGCGTTTGCGTTTTCTTCTTCTTTCTCTTTGATCGCGTTGAGTGCGTAAACGACATACTGAACGGGTGCGTTGATTGTCGCCATGAGCTTTGCAATAAGCTCTTGCTTCGAAGGAAGCTTAGCGAGAACCTCGATTTCGTCAGCGTTAGCGAACTCTCCGTCAACGAGACCGCACTTGATGTTGAACTTGTCGTTCATTGCTTTTGCCTGATCGTAAACGACCTTGCATGTCGTTGCTTCGTCTTCATTACCGAAAGCAACAGCCGTAGGTCCGTTCAAAGCCTCGTCGAAAGCTGTGATTCCGAGTTCATCGAAAGCACGGCGAACATAAGTGTTTTTCAAAACCTTATATTCAACTCCCGCTTTACGGATAGCCGTACGAAGCTTGGTATCCTGCTCAACAGTCAAGCCCTTGTAGTCTACGAGTACGACAGCCTTTGCGTTCTGGATTTTCTCCTTGATAGCATCGACTTCGCCGCGTTTTGCATTGATGATTGCTTCTGACATAGTGTCCTCCTTTATATATTTTCGGGCGTCGCCCTAAATAAAAATACCCTCATAAGCCTTTGCCTACAAGGGTATTCAAGGAAATCCTTTATTTACTCTCATAGCCTCGGCAAGCGTTTTCGACATTACTGCTTTTTCAAGCAACTTGCTGTCTTTGGCTTATTTTCAAGTATTTTATTTTTAAGTTAATTAAGCTCCGTATTTGAAGTTTACTTTTACGCCGGGCCCCATTGTCGTTGCAAGAGTAACGTTCTTGATGTACGTTCCCTTTGCAGCAGCAGGTTTAGCCTTAACGATAGCTCCCATAAGAGCGTTGAAGTTTTCTTCGATCTTTTCAGCGCCGAAAGACTTCTTTCCGATAGGGCAGTGAATGATTGCCTGCTTGTCAAGTCTGTACTCAACCTTACCTGCTTTAACGTCGGCAACAGCCTTAGCTACGTCGGGAGTAACTGTACCGGACTTGGGGTTAGGCATAAGGCCTTTAGGTCCGAGGAGCTTACCGATACGTCCTACAAGTCAAATCAAATCGGGAGTCGTGATACAAACGTCGAAGCCGAACCAACCTTCGTTCTGGATCTT
>CAZIPL010000030.1:0-17272 GCA_964541255.1 uncultured Clostridia bacterium
ATCGATGCCGTTACGGGAACGTTGAAAGGCTTTGCGGTAGCTACGACGTACTTCATCATAACGAGAGGTCCGATTGTTATTATCATATCGAAATTCTCGCCGTTTTCGAGCATTTCTTTCAAAGGTACCGTTACGTTGCCCTTTTCGCCGTAAGAACCGTCGTCCGTCATAACGCGAAGCGTGTCGGAGCAAGCCTTGAATTCGTCTTCTAAAATAAGAAGGTCTTTGTTCCTAAATCCTATTATGCTCGTAACTTTTGCACCCATAGCGTGCAACGCTTCGGCAATAGGCATCGCGATCGCACAACCGACGCCGCCGCCGACGATACATACGTTCTTAAGACCGTCAAGGTGCGTTGCCGTTCCCAAAGGACCTACGAAATCTTCAAGATATTCGCCTGCCTCTTTATGAGAAAGCTTTTCGGTTGTTGCGCCTACTATCTGATAAATTATTTTTACTGTGCCGTTTTCTTTGTTTGTACCTGCAACCGTGAGAGGAATTCTCTCCCCATCGGAATCGACGCGAAGAATGATAAACTGACCGGGTTTAGCCTTGTTTGCGACAAGCGGAGCTTCTATCTGAAGCTGAACGACAGTCGGATTTAGTATTTTTTTATCGACAATTTTATACATTTTTATCCTCCAACCTATCAAATCGCGGTTGCCGAAACCGACAACCGCAATCCAATTTTTATGAGTAAGTTAAGTATAGCTTCTGATTTAATCTGTCTTCAAATTGTTCCGAATACTATGAAGCAGTTTTTCTTAGAAATCAACTTCTGTGTCGTAGTAGCAGCACTTGAGGAGCTTAGCCATCTCTTCGACAGAAATAGGTCTCGGGTTAGAACCTGTGCAAGCGTCAGCAACAGCGTTCTTAGCAATCTCGGGAAGTCTCTCGAGGAATACTTCTTCGGGAACGAATCCGTTCTCCGTGGGAAGGCTGTCAAGACCGTAGTTCTTGATGCACTGAGGAATGTTAAGTTCATCGTTCATGCCACGAAGGTAAGCAATGAGGTTAGCAACCTTTTCGTCTTCGTTTGCCCCGCCAAGACCCATGAAGTCTGCAATCGTTGCATAACGCGTTTTAGCCGTTGCATCTTTTGCATTGAATGCGATAACCTTAGGAAGATACATAGCGTTTGCAGCACCGTGGATGATGTGTGCGCCCAAATCTTCGAAAGCAGCACCGGTCTTGTGAGCCATCGAGTGAACAATACCCAAAAGTGCGTTGGAGAATGCCATACCTGCAAGACACTGAGCGTTGTGCATCGTGTCGCGCTTAGCCATATCTCCGTTGTAAGAACCGATAAGGTTGTTCTGAATCATCGTAATAGCGAAGATTGCAAGAGGATCGGTGAAGTCGCAATGAGCGGTCGAAACGTAAGCTTCGATAGCGTGCGTGATTGCATCCATACCAGTGTGAGCCGTAAGCTTCTTAGGCATTGTCTCGGCAAGGTCGGGATCTACGATAGCTACGTCGGGAGTGATTTCGAAGTCAGCCAAAGGATATTTGATTCCTTTCTCATAGTCCGTAATAACAGAGAATGCGGTAACTTCGGTTGCGGTTCCCGATGTAGAAGGAATAGCGCAGAAGTGTGCTTTGTGACGAAGCTCGGGGATTCCGAATACTACGCACATCTGTTCGAAAGTGATCTCGGGATGTTCATACTTGATCCACATAGCTTTTGCAGCGTCGATAGGAGAGCCTCCGCCGATAGCAACGATCCAATCAGGCTGGAATTTTTCCATCGCAGCAGCGCCGCGCATAACGGTATCTACGGAAGGATCCGGTTCGATACCTTCGAAAAGTTCAACCTGCATTCCTGCTTCTTCAAGGTAAGAAACAACCTTGTCGAGGAAGCCGAAACGCTTCATAGAGCCGCCGCCTACGCATACCATAGCGCGGTTGCCCTTCAATGTCTTCAATGCTTCGATAGAGCCTTTTCCGTGATAAAGATCACGAGGCAAAGTAAAACGTGCCATAACTTTTATTCTCCTTAGAAAATCTAATTTATTTCAATTGTTATTTTATCACAACGTTATTCTGTTGTAAAATACTTAATTGTTATACCCGCATTATCATTTGCGATATATCGTTTTTGCTTGAAAGCAAGCCTATCTCCCGTATTTTTCGAGCGAACTTGCATTTATTTTATATACTTTCTTCTGACGTCGCATAGGCTAGTTATGAACTGCCTATCGAGCTTTGAAAGCTTATGTCCGTTTCGATATATCAAAACGTCTTTATAGATTTTTTTGTTGTCTACGCACTTTTTCTGCGTAAGTCCGTATCTTTCGAGCAGTTTGTCCGACACGGGCGAAACCCACATAAACGTTTCGGGGTTTTCGGACAAAAGATCGAATTGGCTCGCGCGCTCGAAAATGAATATTCTTCTCGAAACGTCTGACGGCAGCTCTTGCCTTACGACGGCGGAAAGCGGTAACGACGGAACATAAGGATCCGCATGCGCGATTTCTATATACGGCTTTAAGTCCGCAGCGACTATAGTTTCTTTATTTGCGAGAGGATTGTTTTTATTCATAATCAAGCAATACGAAAACTCTGCGATTATTTCGTAATTAAACCCTTTTTCCTCAAGCATCGCTTTGAAATACTTGTCGTAAGATTCCGCATAACGGATTATGCCGAGCTTATAATCCTCTTCCAAAACGTTTTTTATCGTTCGTTGAGAGTTTGTTTCCTTATAGAACAACTCGGCAGGCTCGTCGGAAATGCTCTTCGAAAACTCCGCAAACGCCTCGGATATATAGCTTGCCCTCGGGACGCAGATAGAAAACTTCTGCTTTTTCTTGACGTCGCTCTTATAAATCATCTCGACGTCGTCGATCTGCTTCAATATGCTCTGCGCATACGCAATGAACTGCTCCCCTTCGGGAGTCAAAACCATACCTTTGGAACTGCGATTGAAAATGGTTATCCCCAAATCACCCTCGAGCTCCTTGATCGAACGGCTTATATTCGGTTGCGCCACGATAAGCGATTCCGCCGCTTTGTTAAGCGAGCCGAGCTTTGCCACCTCGACGGCATATTTCATATGCAAAATATTCATATTATAGCTCCGTTGCGACGTTTTAGCCGCCATTACGCATTATTTAATCTTTGCACTTGCCTTGTTTTATATGCGTACTTCCTTTCAAAAAATCCGCTGTCTGGATTATTTACGCATACATTTTTTATATTACCATATTATCGAAAATAAATCAATAAATTTTACTTATTGAAGTAAATCTTATCTAAAAATATAAAACGACAGCCCGATTGTTTTCGGACTGTCGAATAGTTTTTTAATAACTAAATTTTTTATTTGACTTTTTTAATCTCCGCGTTTTTAAGACCCGCTTTGTCGAGAATAATCGCGCCGACCATCAACGCGCCTTGCGCAAGGGTATTGATTATTTCGGCGAGCCAATTCATCGCGGCAAGCTCGAAGTTCTTCGTCGAAAGATAACCCATAGCCAAAGAACCAACCAAAGCGAAGATGAAGAGTATCATCGCAACGGGCTTTTTGAGCCTTTTTGCCATAACGCAATAGCCTATATTCATAACCGCAACGCCGACGATTGTGAAACCTACGAAAATCATCGTTCCAGAGAAAACCGCGGGAGCTACGGACATAGTCGTTTTATCTTTTTGATTAAAGAAAAACAATCCGACAATTCCTATCGCCGCAAGCAAAAATCCGATAGACTGCATTGGGAAAAACATTTCGTTGAGCTTATAAAAATCGCATACGCCTGCGGCATATAAAAGCTTCCACAACGCCTTGCAAGCACCCGCAACGGCAACGAAAATCGTTCCTGCGGAATACAAAGCAAACGCGCCTTTACTCATTTTATCGTATAAATCTCTTTGGAAAATGACCGACGCAATCACGAATGCGACTACCGGCAAAAAATCCACGAGAGCCATTCCTACCGTAAAATCCATAGCGACCTCCTGTTATTTGTTCTTTTCTTTAGAACGCTTGTCGTTTATGATGTCCATATGCTCGACGGTGATAAGCGTAACGTTATGCTCTTTCGCCCAAGCGACGCAACCCTTTAATGCAGTCGGGAGGAATATTCTCGGAACGTTAATAAGTCTCATAAGCGCGTCGTCGGTGAACTGTACGTCGGGATCGATTCTCTTTGCAGCATACTTAACGGACTCCAACGTCGTAGCGCGCATAGGCAAAAGCTCAGGGATAGGTCTACGGAAACGCGTGTACCAGAAGTTCTTTGAATCTCTGTAACCGTAATCTACGGGTACCTTGGGGAAGCCGCCTGCCGTTACGCCGTTAATGATAGCGTTATAGTGCTTTTCTTTCATCAAAATCTTATCGACTCTCAAAATAAAGTGGCAACCGAACTTACTCGTAACTCCGTTAAAGTCGTGATAAGGCGGTTCATACCCCTCCAAGCACCCGGGCTTATCGTCTTGCGCATTGTCAAGCTCTCTCATCCAAGTACATTCGATAACTTGATATGCGTCCTTAATAACGAGCGGCCTTACCTCGTCGGGATTTTCCGCCGCGCAAAGCCCCTCTTCGAGCTCGAATTTGCAACCGGGCATTTTTTCGGACGGTTTATCTCCGGGCCAGCCGAGTCTTACGCACTCCTTGAACGTCTTTCTGTCGTCCGTAACGAAATTGATTGCGCACTTCCCGTTACTAAGTATGTGCTGAGCGGTGTTGGACGAGTTTCTGCAAAGCAAAAGCATTGCGTAATAATCTTTTCCCGCGATGTAATAAGGCTGAACCAACGAATAAGGTCCCAGCGACGTCGATCCGTCTTCGCAAAGAGTGCTTATTACGCACGTAGGCATCGGGAAAAAGAGCGATGTCTGATAGAAATTGTCTACAACCCTCAAATCTTTGAAGCTGCTCATATCAATATCTCCTTAAATAAGTTTTTTAATAAATCTTTCTATTTTATCAAATTCCGTTTCTTCGACGGAATAGGAAAGCAATATATCCGAAACGAAAAGCGCCGAATCGAAATCGATCTCACAAGACGCTTCGACAAGCCTTGCAATCTGCTCTTTTAACAGCTTGTGCTTGTCGGGCATATTATATCTCGGCTTCCAAACGGTAGCTCTGTCGCAAAAGATAAACTTATAACTCTCGTTGAATTCGCACAGCTTTTCGTATACGAGCTTTATCCCGTCTATTCCGAAAACGTTCTTTTCTTTAAGTTCCTCCTCCGCTCTTTTCAAAACCTCGAGCCAATCGGCAAGAATAAAGGACGCGACAAGCATATCTTTCGACGGGAAATAGTTATATATCGTTCCGACCGCAACTCCGCACGACGAAGCTATCGACTTTATCGACAGATTGCTGTATCCGTTTTCCCTCGCTTGACGTTTTGCTTCGGCAAGAATATCCTCTTTTGTGCAAGATATAATCTTCGGCATAAAAACTCCTTTTTATGAACTCGTTCATATTATACACCCGCAAACACCGCTTGTCAATGCGATTGATAAAATATTAACAAAAAAATCGCAAATGACCGAATATGCGAAATTATATTCGATTTCACATTTGCACTTGCAAAATCGTCAAAAAAGTGTTACAATCTATAAAAAGAAACGACAACGCGTTTCTAAGGCGATTTGTCTTAGAAAAAGAAAAATCGCGATTGACGCGTTTCGGAGGAAAAATGGCTGAGATTATAAGGCAACCCAAGCAACAAAGGTCGATAGACAAGAAAAACAGAATTATCGCGTCGGGCTACGAGCTTTTTGCCGAAAAAGGGTATTTCAATACCAACACGGCGGAAATTGCCAAGCGAGCGGGCGTTTCGACGGGGATAGTATACGGCTATTTCCACGACAAGAGGGATATTTTGATAGACGTTCTCGACATATATATCGAGCGCGTTTCGACGAAGTTATATTCCGTTTTCGAAGAAAAAGCAAAAAACAGCGACCTTTCTAATCTTGTCGGCGGAATGCTTGACGCCACCGTCGAAGTTCACAAAACAAACGCCGCAATCCACGAGGCATTGCACTCTCTCACCGCAAGCGACACGCAGGTTTCGGAAAAGTTTTTGCTTTTGGAAAACGAAATGACCAAGCGCTTTGTCGGATATATGAAAAAGCTCGGATACGATTTCGAAGACATTTTCGAAAGAGTCCACATCGCGATGACCATCGTTCAGTCTTTTTCACACGAAGAGGTCTATGACGCGCATTCGTATATCGACTACGGCAAAATGCGCGCGATAGTCATAAATTCGATTGTTTCGCTTTTTGCGGAATAATAATATTTCTATTAAAAACCAATAAAATAATATCTATTCAAGGAGATAAAACAAATGACGAATATGGAAATCGAGATCAAATCTCAGCCAACAGTGCTTTCAAAATGCTTTGCCGAAAACGAAGAAAAAGCCGCTCTTCTTGCGAGCAAAATCACAAGCCCTTCTTGCAAACACGTCATACTCGTTGCGCGCGGCTCGAGCGATAATGCGTGTATGTTTTTCAAATATCTTCTTGAAAGTAAAGTCGGAAAGCCCGTTCTTTTCTTCCACCCGTCCGTAATAACGATGTACGGAGCAAATTACGATTTCACTAATTCCGTAGTTATCGGCGTTTCGCAAAGCGGACAAGCCGCAGACTGCCTTGCCGTTATGGACGAAGCCAAAAAGCAAGGGGCGTTCGTCGCTTCGATAACGAACTTCACCGACTCCCCCATGGCGATTCATTCCGACCTTCACCTTTTTATGAACGTCGGAATCGAAAAATCCGTCGCCGCGACAAAAACAATGACGGGAGAAATGCTTCTCCTAGCGGAAATCGTCGCTAAGGCTACGAACGAAACCCTTTCGGCAAACGACTACGCAAACGCCGCAAATCTTGTTATAGAAAAAGAAAACGAAGCGGATGAAATTGCCGACGATCTTTCTAAAGCAGATCAAATAATCGTTCTTTCGCGCGGCGATTCACTTTCTTCGGCATACGAAATTGCCTTGAAGCTGCAAGAAACGTGCTATATCAACGCAAGACCTTACGCAATATCCGATTTCTATCACGGACCTTTCGCTCTTGCATCCGAAAAAATTCCGTTCATTCTCATATCGACCGACGAAAACACCCGCGAAGACTCTTTCGCTATGGTTGAAAAACTCAAATCGGTCAACGCAAGAGTTTATGTCATAACAAACGACGCGGAACTTGCCGCATGCGCGACCAAGGCAATAGTCATCCCGAAATCGAGCCGCTACGCCGACTCCGTTTCCGCCGTTATCGCAGGTCAACTTCTCGCACTTCACCTTTCGAAAAAACGCGGACTCAACCCCGATTCGCCGAGAGGACTTAATAAAGTTACGATAACAAAATAACACTATAAACAATCCAAAACCATAAGCACTTTCAAAGCTATCCGTTGAAAGTGCTTTTTCATTATATAGAAAAACTCCGTCGAAAACAGACACTTCGACATAATAGCACACTCACACAATGTATTTGACAATTTCGCACGTTCAATGCTAATATATCGGTATGGATTTATCATTGGAACAAACAGTTATAAACAAGAATAAACAAGTAGAAAAACGCCGCGCGCGAATTTTCAGAATAGTCGCGTCCGTCGCAGCGTTCTTCCTTGTAGTAATCGACGCTTTTGCCGTCTCGCTTTTGCAAGTGTTTTATTACACCGACAAGGATATGTTCACGACATTCCTCTTGCTTATCCTCGCTTTCACGATTCCTCTTGCGTCGTTCGTCGTCATTTTGTTCGTTCTCGCAAGAAAATACGGCATCGAATTCGACTATCGCGTGGACGGAAAAGTGCTTAACATTTATAAGTGCTTCGGCGGCTCTTCCGAAAGGCATATCGCCGTTGTCGATTTCGAAAGAATTCTTTCTATCGGCAAGGTTCAGTCCCCCGCTTATTTCAAGCAATTCCCGCAAGGAAAGAAGAGAAAGCCCGTAATTTGCTGCTGCAACAACGATAACCCGAACTTATATTTCATAAAAGTAAGGTTCTTGGGCAAAAACAACACCACTTACGACAGAGTTATCGTTATCGAGCCGACAAAACAGCTTCTCGACTTATTGAGAACTTATGCTTACACCGCAGAAAAATGCGAGGGCGGCGAGTGGACTATGACGGACGAAGTCTACGCTATTTAATAAAACTCAATCAACGCAATCGAAACCCCTATGTTTATAGGGGTTTTTATATGCCAAAGCTTTTCTCTATAAAAATACAGCTTCGGCTTATGACAGTTTGATACAAGAAATAATCGCTTCGAAAGTTCTACACTATCAAAAATCGATATATTTATTTAACTTTTTTCTCGATAAGCGTTGCACTTAGTTCAACAATTCGTCGTATACAAAAACAATCCCTTGGAAGAACTCCAAGGGATTGTTTGGTTTATTGGGCTTTCGCAAAACTATTATTTTGCGTTTTTGAGATTAGCGATTGCATTTTTAGCGAACGTATCTTTATAGATATCCTTAATTGTCAAGTTACCCGTAACCTTTGCAGCCTGATTACTCTTAAGGTTAGCAAGCATATCTTCGAACGCTGTCGTGTTATAGTAGTTATCGAAATCTTCGAGTGTAGGCATTACGAGGTCGGGAAGCTGAGAAGTCAAGTCGTTGGTTGCCTGTCCTGCTTTTACGGAAGCGTAAGCGCAAGCTTCGTTGGGGTTTTCAGCACGCCAAACCTGAGCTTTCGTCAAAGCGTTGACGAATTTTTGAACGATTTCGGGATGCTCTGCGACATATTCCTTATTTGCAACCCAAGTAGAGGGGAATGCGTAGGAAGGATATGTTTCATTCGTCGCTAAAACAAGTGCGTTGTCACCGAGAGCGGTCTTAAGGCTCGTCGAAGAGGGTTTCCAAGCCGCCCAGCAATCGATAGAACCGTCGTTGTAAGTAGCGGGGATATTGTCGTTGGAGATGTTCATAATCTTAACGTCGTCAACGCTCATTCCGTTTTCCTTTAAAGCAACCAACAGAAGAGTATAACCGGCAGCGCCTTCCTGAACGGCGATAGTCTTACCCTTAAGGTCGGCAATAGACTTGATTCCGGAATCCTTTCTGACGATGATTTCTTCCGTCAAAGCGAGGTTATCGAGAGCTATGATGTCAACCTGTCCCGAGAATGCGAGCCAAGCCGCGCCACTGCCGATAAATCCGAATTCAGCCTGTCCCGCAACCATTGCAGCGATCTCGGGAGGACCGGACGTGAACATCTGCAAGCTTACGTCTAAGCCTTCTTCTTCGAAGTATCCGAGTTCTACCGCTGCGGAAATCGCAGTCGAGCCACCGATCGTCGGGTGGTAAATAACTCTGATCTTTGTCAATTCTTTATCTTGTTCTTGCTGACAGCCCGCCATCGTGAATACGAGTGAAAGAACGAGCACTAAGCAAAGAGCTACCGATAAATTTTTTTTCATCTTTTTCATCCTGCCTTTTTCATATTATTTAATAGCTTTTTTCGCTAATAAATTCTGTATTTCGTTATATCTGTCGAACTGAATCGAAAGTCCGGTCTCGACTTTTTCGGGAACGCATTCGAATATATAATCCTCCATTTCGAAGCTTACGTCCAAAAGCTTCGAGGGAAGTTCGTTTACTTTCTCCAAAAAACGCGTATAATCTATTTCGCCGTCGCCGATAATCGTATGTCGCCACCATTGATTTTCGTCAAAGCCTCTTTCCTTACCGGTATTGTGAAGTATTCCCACCTCGTTAAGTTTTTCGGGAAACAGCTTTGTGTCTTTCAAATGCAAGTGATATATCTTATCCGCAAAATCGACAAGTGGCTGATAGGGGTCTATGAACTGCCAAACGAAATGTCCCGCGTCATAACACAAGCCTAACCTTTCGGAATTCACCTTTTCGAACAGCCTTTGCCACATATAAGGCGACGTCGCAATGTTTCTATACATCGGGCAGTTTTCGAGGCAAACGTACATATCGAGCTTTTTCGCCTCTTCAACCGTTTCTTTCAAAAACCCCGCCGCCAAATCGAGACTCTTCATCGGATCGCAACCCGAATCGCCGAAAGACAGCGCTTTTGAAATACCCGTCGAAGTGATAATCTTTTTGACGCCGAGCTTCGAAGCAAATTCCATTCGCCTCATAAGCTCTTTTCTCTCTTTTTCGGCAACCGACTTATCGTCGTCGATAAAGTTTCTGCAATATATGAACGCCGTAATATCGGTTTTCTGAAGTACGCACCTAAAAGTATTCTCGTCAAGCTCGAACATCGGGCCGACTTCAAGGCCGTCAAACCCCGCCGCTACCGCAAAATCCGCGACCTTTTCGATATTTGTTACTCCCGCCCACGCGAAAGCGTTTGTGTGAAAGCTTTTTCTCATTTCTTAACTTCGAGATATTCTTGATATACGTTCTCCCAAATCTTATTCTTGATTTCGTTGAACTCGGGAAGAAGCTTCGTCGCCTGATTTCTCGGATAAGGCAAATCGATATCGACTATTTCTTTGACTCGTCCGGGGCGGCTACTCATTATTACTACCTTCGTTGCTAAAAGTACCGCTTCTTCAACGTCGTGCGTAATGAAAAAGCACGTCTTCTTTTCCTGTTGCCATGTTTTCAACAAGTCCTCTTGGAGCTGCGCTCTCGTCTGTGCGTCGAGCGCGCCGAAAGGCTCGTCCATCAAAAGAACTTCGGGTGCTACCGCATAGCCTCTTGCTATCGCAACCCTTTGTTTCATTCCTCCCGAAAGCTCTTTCGGATAGGAATTTGCAAATTCGCTAAGGTCAACCATCTTCATATACTTTTCCGAGATGGCTCTCTTTTCCTCTTTCGTGTAAGGACGGTAATACTCTACCGTTTCTTCCTTGCCGCTTTCTTTATTGACGACGGTCTTCGTATCTTTGATTCGAACGTAAGTAAGTCCGAACTCGATGTTCTTTCTGACCGTAAGCCACGGAAACAATGCGTATTGCTGGAAGATAACTCCTCTGTCGTTTCCGGGGCCTAATACTTCTTCGGAGTCGAGGAATACTTTCCCCTCGTCTGCTTGTTCAAGACCCGCGATGATATTAAGGAGCGTCGTTTTTCCACAGCCGGACGGGCCTACAACGCAAACGAACTCGTTTTGCATTATGTCGAGGTTAACTCCGTTAAGCGCAACGGTCTCCTTGCCGCTCTGACCTTTATATATCTTCTTTACGTTTTCGATTTTGATTTTAATGTCGGGCATATTCGTTCCTCCTTACTGCCATCTCGTAAGCTTCTTTTCTGCGAACAAAAGTAATCTGTCAAGCAAGAATCCGATGACGCCGATGCAAATGATTCCCAAAAGCACCTTATCCATTCTCATATATATTTGCGCAGTCTGAATCATACTTCCGAGTCCGTAAAACGTACCCGTCATTTCAGCCGCGATAAGCGTCGTAAGCGCAGTCGAAATTCCGAGCCTTGCCGCCGTCAGAATAAAGGGGAAAGTGTAAGGAACGACAACTCTTATGAATATCGAAAGGTCGCTCGCGCCGAAAGTATATGCCGCTTTGACAAGCGTTTGATCCATATTCTTGACGCCTTGATATATCGTTACCGTCATAACAAGGAAAGAAGTTATGAAGATAACCGTGATTTTCGCAGATTCGCCCGTACCCATCAAAAGAATGACAAGCGGTATCAACGCGATCGGCGGAATTGTTCTGAAAAACTGAATCCACGGATCGACGGCATTTCTAAAAGTTATATACCAACCCATCAAAAGCGCAATGGGAATCGCACAGGCAAATGCTATCGCCCAACCGCTCAATACTCTCGTGAACGACCAATATATGTGCTTGAAAAGCAAGAACTTTTCTCCGCCGTCAGCGCCCATAAGCTCTGGCAGCGCAACGCCGAATACGTCTTGAGGACCGGCGAAAATGTTGCCTTTGCTAAGTGGCGCCAAAATAGCCCAAAGCGCGATACCGACAACGACAGACGTTATCATGGTGATTACTCTCGCGCGCTTCGTTCCGCCGTTCATGTTCTTTATCTTGCGCACCCTTTTTTTTGACTGCGACAATGTCTTATTTTTTTCTTCCATAAGCTCGTCCCCTATTCTCAGATTTTTATAACCCTGTTTTCGTTCGCGGATTTTTCCACCGCGGCGAGAACTTTTTCAACATATAAACCGTCTTTTAGCGTCGGATAATTCAACTCCTTTCCAAGAAGCACATCGGCAAAAGTTTTCATCTCAGCGTCGAACCAACCGTCGAAAAACACCTGCTCTTCAACCTTGACTACTTTCGCATCTCCCTTATAGCTGCCGTTTATTTCCTTTTCCCAGAAAAGTATTTCACCGGACTTTCTCATGGTAAGGCTTGCCATTCCTCCCTCACCAGCAACAACGATTCTCATGTCATCCATCCCGACTCTCGAAACCGTCGCGGAAAAAAGCGTTCCGCTATTCGATGTTCCGCAAAATACGCATGAGTCGTCGTTTTCGACTTCCGTCTGTCCCATCGGATTAGGAGGTCTTTTTTCAATAAACGTGTTCTTCATCGCGCAAACGCTTTGAAGCTTTTCCCCCGTAACAAAGGAGAATAAATCTACAACGTGGCTTCCGAAATCTGCGATTGCACCGCTACCCGACATTTTCCTTATGAATCGCCATTCGAGCATAACGTTCGGATCAGCCAGTCTCTTTCCGCCATAATAAGTCGTATAGGTATATATCTTTCCGATTTTATCATTTACTAGTTTTTTAAGAGTTTTGATTGCGTTTGGGAATCTATATATATATCCGACCATATTGACAAGGTTCTTATCCCCTAATGTCTCTACCTCGATCTGCGCCTCTTCGAAGCTTAACGCGGAGGGTTTTTCCACGAATATATGCTTACCCTTTTCAATGGCTTTCACAATATAATCGCAATGCGTAAAGTTAGGAGTGCAAATATCGACGACATCGCAATTATCGAAAAGCTCATCGATGTCTTTAGCGACGATACAATCAAGGTTTCTTTCCTCAACCCAACGCTTCGCCACATCGCCATTTATGTCATACACCGCGCTAATCTTTATTCTGCCGTCCTTCTTTAAGCCTTTTTCGTGGTAATTAGCTATCGCCACCGTAGCTCCAAGTCCGATTATTCCAAGTCTTATCATCGCGCTCTCCCGTCAACCGTTTTGCTTTGCCTATAAATACGCATATCTGCTCAAAAAATATCACAATTTCTGAAAACGTTTTCATTTCATTTTAAGAAAAATAGTATTTTGAATATCGTTTTCATTAAGTACATCAATATATTATCACGATAAAAACCCCTTGTCAATAGCAAAATTACATAAAATATGCTTTTTAATATCGCTTTTTTATTCGGTTTACTATATTTTCGGCTGAAAACGTTTTCAAATACAAGCTAAATTCGTCCTAAATCGATAAATTTTACTGAAAACGTTTTCATTGCTTGACACCCCCACCTATGGTTTGATATACTATTGATAACTATTTGCGAGGTGACTATGGCTAACATTACTATAAAAGACGTAGCTAAAAGAGCGGGGGTTTCTATAAGCACCGTGTCGCGCTATCTTCAAAACAAAACGAGCATCAAGCATTTGTCTGCCCTTAAGATCGAAGAAGCGATTGACAGCCTTGGCTACATACCGAACACATACGCCAGAAATCTTCGAAGCGGAAGCAGCAATATCATAGGATTCGTTCAGCCCGACATCAGTCAGGATCTTTTCAATCAATGCATGAAAAGCATGAACCAGATATTCTATCAAAACAACTTCCTTTTGATAACCTGCGACACAAATAACAACCCCGACAAAGAACGTCACCTTATCGATTCTTTAATTAAACAAAACGTCCGCGCGATCGTCGTCGTAACTTGCGGAAACAACACCTCGTACTTGAACGAGATTGCCGAAAAAACCAATAAGCTCATAATAGCAAACCGCCCGGAGCCTACCATAAACGCCAATTCCATTGCCGAAAACCAAATTGACGGCGGATATAGAATAGCAAAATACATGATAGACAAAGGCTGCAGGAAATTCGGAATACTATACGGCGTCCCCTATTCGGGTGCCAGCCGCGACCGTTTGAAAGGCTTTATGCAAGCGTTCGAAGAAGCGGGAATTATAGTAACGGAAGACGATATGATTCCGAACTGCATAGATTACCAATCTACCGTAGACGGTGCGACGAAGCTTTTGGAAAAAGACATCGATTGCTTGCTCTTCACAAACCAACGCTCCTCCGACGGCGTTGTTCGCACAATAAAAAATAGCCGCAAAAACGTGTTGTTTGCGGGATTTACTTCAAAGCATAGCTTGGAGCAAAGCGAAACGAAGTTCCCGTGCATTATGGAAGATACCGTCGAGCTCGGTCTGACCATAAGCGACTTTGTAATGAGCGCGATAAAACGCTCTCCGAAAAACATCAAAAAAGTTACATTCCGCCCCGCACTTGTAGATATCGACGGCGGATATATCGAAGAATTTTCTTGCCAAAAAGAATAATTTACATCGTTTAAGCTATAATAATCCGTTGGGACATATAACGATACGTCAAAAGACCGATAACCTTTAATAGTTATCGGTCTTTTTAATCTTAAAACAATATAATCGTCACCACTATCATAATGATAGCGTTGTTTATCGACTTATGTTTTGTAATACCAAAACAATATATACTTCCCTTAGCGTCATCGCAATGTATACTTACTTCGCTTTATAGAAAAAAATATTTGGCTATACACGCAGCAGCACACTCTAAAGAATCCGAATTAAAATGCGTTATTAAAAAGAGTATTTGTCCCAAAGCCACTTTAAGCATGTTAATAAAAATGATGCTTTTTGAAAATGAATCTCAAAAAAAACGCCGATTTCGAAAACGAAATCGGCATTTATATACTATTATTTAGTCTGATTATCCTATGATACCGACAAGTGTTAAACGCGAACAATCAGTCAAATCTTCAGACAATTTTCCAATACTACTTAGTAATAACATCATAGGCTCGAATAAAGCATAACAAAAACAATGGCAGTGAGAACAAACACTCCGCCGACGACATACATCGAAATGACTTCCGTCTTTTTTCTCGTATCGTTCTTTCGTTCTTTATATTCTTGATAGGTCTCCTCTTTCTTGATTCTTCCACCCGGAATAAACGACAGAGCCGCACGGCGAAGACTATACGAAATACCGTCCAAAAAGCCTCCCTCTGCGATATGCACCATAATGCCGAAGCCTATAAGTATTACGCCCGGGACAAAAAAAGCGTCGCTAAGAACGCCGTAAAGCGTCCTTAGCGATTTAATTTCAAATGCGTTTTTGTAAAAGAGGATCATAATAGTAACCGCCGCCGCCAAGACGAAAGTTACCGAATATGATATTATTGTTCTTTTGATGTTCTTTTCTTTCACTTATTCTCGTTCTGCGCATTTAAAAGCGCTTTATATCTTGCTTCTTCCTCATCGTTGCAGTGAACGAAGTGTCCGGGGACAATCTCTCTCATAGAGGGCTTATCGACGGTATAGTCGTGCTCTGCGATGGGGTTATAGGTTATACGAACACGTTCCTTCTCGTAATGAGGATCGGGAAGCGGAATTGCGGAAAGCAAAGACTTCGTATAAGGATGAAGCGGATGAGCAAACAATTCGTCGGACGTTGCAAGCTCGACCATGTTACCGTAATACATAACGCCGATTCTGTCGGAGAAGTATTTTACTACGGAAAGGTCGTGAGCGATAAACAAAATCGTCAAGCCGAACTGTTCGCGAAGTTCGTTCAAAAGGTTGATTACCTGCGCCTGAATGGAAACGTCAAGCGCCGATACGGGTTCGTCCGCGATGATAAGATCGGGGTTCATAATAACCGAACGAGCGATACCGATACGCTGTCTCTGCCCGCCCGAGAATTCGTGCGGATATCTTCCCGCATGCTCTCTGACAAGACCGACAAGCTCAAGCATCTTATAAACCTTTTCTTCGATCTCTTTCTTATCTCTTACGCCTTGGATAACCAAACCCTCGGAGATAATATCGCTAACCGTCATACGAGGGTCAAGCGACGCGATAGGATCCTGATAAATCATCTGGATCTGCGTTACGATCTTGCTATGCTTAGCGCGTCTAAGTTTTTCCTTATATTCTGCTTTGAGTTTTTCAAGCTCTTCTCCGCTTGCTTTTGCAAGCTTGGGAGCGTACTCTTCTTCGACCTGTTTAACTGCTTCCGCAGCGAACTTCTTATCACAATTCTTGCTGTCGTCGTTAGCTTTTCTTATCTCTTCGCGACGAGCGGCGATATATTCCTTAGCTTCGCTTTCGATAGCGGCGATTTCTGCTTTATACTTTTCCGCATTTGCAGCGTCGGCTTTAATCTTTTCGTTAAGCTCGCTCTTTTTCGCAGCTACTTCTTTGCGCTTAGCGGTAATCTCGTCTTTATAAGAACGCGTTCCCGCAACGATACGTTTACCTTTGAAGTATACGTTACCGCTTGTTGCTTCGTAAAGCTTGATAATCGTTCTGCCCGTCGTCGTTTTACCGCAACCGGACTCGCCTACCAAGCCGAAAACCTCGCCTTTTCTTATATCGAAGTTAACGTTGTTAACAGCCTTAAGCTCCGCTTTACCCATTTTGAAGTATTGGCAGAGATTTTCAACTTTTAACAATACTTCTGCATTGTCGAAATTTCTTTTCATTGTTCGCCGCCTCCTAATTTCTTCATTCTGTTGATACGATCCGTAATCTGCTTAGGCGGGTCGATCTTGGGAGCGTTGGGGTGCAAGAGCCACGTTGCAGCCTTGTGCGTTTCGGATATATCGAACATAGGAGGTTGCATCTCGAAGTCGATTTCCATCGCATATTTGTTACGAGGAGCAAACGCGTCGCCCTTAGGCGGATAAATCATATTCGGCGGGGTTCCGGGAATCGAATCGAGCTTTTCGTCCGTTTCAAGGTCCGGCATAGCCGAAAGAAGCGCCCACGTATAAGGATGTCTCGGGTCGTAGAAAATGTCGTCCGCGGTGCCGTATTCGACGATCTTTCCCGCATACATAACGGCAATTCTGTCAGCCATGTTAGCAACAACGCCGAGGTCGTGCGTAATGAAGATGATGGAAAGGTTTCTCTCCTTCTTCAAGTTGCTGATAAGCTCCAAAATCTGTGCCTGAATGGTAACGTCAAGTGCCGTCGTAGGCTCGTCGCAGATAAGAATATCGGGGTTAGCGGCAAGCGCTATCGCGATAACGATACGCTGTCTCATACCGCCCGAGAACTCGAACGGATATTGGTTATATCTGATTGCGGGTTCCGGAATACCTACTTCTTC
>CAZIPL010000031.1:0-16502 GCA_964541255.1 uncultured Clostridia bacterium
AAGAAAATTCTCTTTGCGGTCTCGGACAGACGGCACCTAACCCCGTTCTTTCCACTATGAGATATTTCAAGGACGAATATATCGCTCACGTCGTAGATAAGAAGTGCCCCGCACACGTATGTAAGGATTTGCTCTCGTTCGAGATCGACCCGACGAAGTGCCGCGGCTGCTCGCTCTGCGCAAGGAACTGCCCTGCGGGAGCTATCACAGGCGTAATCAAGAGCCCGTACACGATCGACCAGACCAAGTGCGTCAAGTGCGGTGCATGTATCTCGAAGTGCAACTTCGGTGCGATTTCCAAGAAATAGGAGGATTGAACAATGTCAGAAAATTTGGTTAACGTAAAAATAAACGGAATTCCCGTAGCAGTACCTACAGGCTCCACCGTTCTCGATGCGGCTAAAAAGGCAGGTATCAGAATTCCTACTCTTTGTTACCTCCGCGGAATGAACGAGATCGGCGCATGCAGAGTATGCCTCGTCGAGGTTAAGGGCGCAAGATCCCTCGTAGCTTCCTGCGTATACCCCGTAAGCGAGGGTATGGAGGTTACCACGAACTCTCAGAAGGTCATCGAATCTAGAAAGAAAACTCTCGAGCTTTTGATGTCCGACCACAACGAAAATTGCCCTTCTTGCGTAAGAGCAGGCAACTGCGAATTGCAAGAGCTTTGCAAGGAATACGGAATCAATCAGGAAGAGTTTGTCGGCGTTAAGCACGACGGTCTCGTTGACGAGTCTTCCGAATACCTTGTTAGAGATAACAGCAAGTGCATTCTTTGCCGTCGTTGCGTTGCGGCGTGCAAGAACCAGCACGTAGAAGTAATCGGCGCAATCAAGCGCGGATTCAACACTCACATCGGCTGCAACTTCGATAAAGACCTTGCAGACGTAGATTGCGCGGCTTGCGGACAGTGTATCAACGTATGCCCGACAGGCGCATTGAAAGAAAAGGATTCTATCGACGACGTAATCAAGGCTCTCAACGACCCGACGAAGCACGTTATCGTTGCTACCGCTCCTTCCGTAAGAGTAGCTATCGGCGAAGAATTCGGTCTTCCTATCGGAACGAACTGCGAAGGTAAGATGGTTGCCGCTCTTAGAAGAGTAGGCTTTGAAAAGGTATTTGACGTAAACTTCACGGCAGACCTTACCATTATGGAAGAAGCTACCGAGTTCCTCGGCAGAGTAAACAACGGCGGAGTGCTTCCTATGATTACTTCTTGCTCTCCCGGATGGATCAGATTTATCGAATATCACTATCCCGAGCTTTTGCCTCACGTTTCTTCTTGCAAGAGCCCTCAGCAGATGTTCGGCGCGGTTATTAAGACCTATTATGCAGAAAAGAACGGACTTAATCCCGAAGACATCGTTTTAGTTTCTTCGATGCCTTGTACGGCTAAGAAGTTTGAGATCGGAAGAGAAGATCAGGACGAGAACGGAATCCCCGATGTAGATATCGTTATCACGACGAGAGAGACTGCAAGACTTATCAAGCGTTTCGGCGTAGATTTCAATCATCTTCCCGACGAAGAGTTCGACAATCCTTTGGGAGTAGGTTCGGGTGCAGGTCTTATCTTCGGAGCTTCGGGCGGCGTTATGGAAGCAGCTCTCAGAACTGCTGTAGAGACGTTGTCCGGCAAAAAGCTTGAAAACCTCGATTTCGAAGAAGTAAGAGGTATGAAGGGTATTAAGGAAGCAACCTATGAGGTTAACGGACTTACGCTCAACGTTGCCGTAGTAAGCGGACTTGACAACGCTGCAAAGATTTGCGAAGAAATCAAGAACGGTACAAGCAAATATCAGTTCATTGAAATTATGTGCTGTCCCGGCGGCTGCATAAACGGCGGCGGACAGCCTATCGTTCCTGCGGACGTAAGAAACTTCGTTGATTACAGAGCGCTTCGTGCAAAGGCTATCTACGATACCGATAAGAGCATGGCGCTTAGAAAATCTCACGAGAATCCTTATGTTAAGCAGCTTTACGCAGAGTATTTCGGAGAACCCAACAGCCACAAGGCTCACGAAGTTCTTCATACGACATACGTAAACAGAAAGAACAAATAATTGATAAAGAATCAAAACGAGCAAAGTTATCTTTGCTCGTTTTTCTTATATAAAATCGCGCGATAGTAAAATGCGAACATAATAAGCGTTAGGCTTTTCGAAGCGTTTTATATGCAAAAACAGTAGTTGTAACAAATTATAAAACGGTTGCAATGGAGAGTGTTTGATAAATTGCCATATGATTTTTTTGGAACTAATTTTCGATCAAAAGTATTTTCGTAAATAATAGAAACTTTGAATGCTTATTGCCGCTTAGGCAAAATCAGCATAAAGAAGTTTGATTTATAGTAAAATCCTGTTGTTTTGCGGTAAATCGCGAAACATTACTACAATAAAGGCAAAACGGCGTTTTTTCGATTTTGATTTGACAATATAGTTCTATAAATAAGATAATTATCGTGATAAAATATTTTTGTTAAGTTGTTGAGAAAATATCCGAAAAAGGGAAGATTCCGTCTTTCTTTTCGACGATATTTTTTGTATATTATATTAGACTCAAAGCTTCAAAAAAAAGTATAAGGAGAAGAAAATGGAAAAGAAACAGATGGTTGTCGGCGTAATAGGTTCGGGTGCGATAAGCGACATATATTTAGAGAACATGACGAAGCGTTTCGATATTTTGAAAGTCAAAGCGGTTGCTTCGCTTCATATCGAAAACGCAAAGAAAAAAGCGGAAAAATACGGAATTTCGGCATGCACGGTCGATGAGCTTCTTGCTGATCCTGAGATTGAAATTATCGTAAATCTCACACCCGTAAGCGCGCATTACGACCTTATCAAGCGTGCACTTGAGAGTGGAAAGCACGTTTATACGGAAAAAACCATGACGGAAAACTTCGAAAGAACTCACGAGCTTGTCGAGCTTGCGAACGAAAAGGGCTTGGTTTTGACCTCTGCTCCCGATACGTTCTTCGGCGCAACGATACAGGTAGCTAAAAGCGCGATCGAAAGCGGACTTATCGGCGACGTTCAGTCTTTCTCGATGAGCGCAACGAGAAACAACAATATGCTTCTTTCCGTTTTCCCGTTCTTGAGAGAAAAGGGTGCCGATATAGTAAACGATTTCGGCGTATATTATATCACTCATTTAGTGGCGCTACTTGGAAACGTAAAGCGCGTAGGCGCGATTTGTCAAGCTCCTTTCAAAGAGCATAAAAACATTTTGCCGTATAGCCCCGATTTCGGAAAGATTATGTCTACGCCGAACGTAAGCAGAGCTTCCGCGGTTTTGATTATGGAAAACGGCATTACGGGAACGCTTCACATCGACGCGGATTCCATTACGAAGCAAGACCAATATTTTGCAATAAACGGTACGAAAGGCGTTTTGTATCTTGACGACCCCAACAGATTCGAGGGAACGATTTCTTATATTCAAAACTCCTTTGACCCGAGAAATCCCGCAAAGCCCACGACTTTAATGCAGTTTGCGAAGTATACTACAAACTCGAGAGGCGTAGGCGTTGCCGATATGGCGGAAGCTATTCTCGAGGGACGCGCTCCTAGAGCAAGCAAAGAAATGGCTCAGCACGTTCAAGAGGTACTCGAAGCAATATTAAAAGGGGAAGAAACGGGTGCGTTTACCGATATTAATTCAAGATGCGAGATCCCCGCAGGGCTTGAAAGCGAAGACGTCGGAATAACGAACATCGGTCATACTTCGTTCAACGCGAAGAATATGGACGAAATGCTGAAATTCTATTGCGACATTTTGGGAATGGAAATTCAGTTCAAGCTCACTATGGGCGACCTTTTCGATTCGATGGGCGGAATGAAGTTCCAAAGCGTAGCGCTTGACGAAGAAAAGACTAAGCAGCTTGAAAGAATGCGTAGCGCTATGTGGCTTTGCTATTTGAAGCTCGCGGACAGACAATATATCGAGCTTTTCAACGATTTGGGTTCGAAAGATGCGAATAATCCCAAAGAGACGATTCCCGACAGAGGTAAGATCTACGGATATAGAAAGGTTAACTTCGAGGTTGACGATATCGAAGCAGCGAAAGCTAAGCTTGTCGAAAATGGCGTTGAGATTATCGAAGACATTCACCAAACGATCGAGGGCGCTAAGGAGCTTCACGTCAAAGACCCCGACGGAAACGACGTTATGCTTATGGAATACGGCAAAGAGGCTCCGTGCTTCGTTCCCGATAAAGACGAAACGGGAAGAAACTTCTGCGGCATAACGAGATATACCTCGCAAGTTGCTTATACCGTCAAGGACGAAGCGAATATGCTTGCGTTCTATACTAAGGGCTTAGGATTAAAGAAAATCGGGGAAGTTACCTTTGAGGACTTGACGAAAGTCGCTAAAGACGAAAACGCTAAGAGACTTGCGATACTCGGCGATAAGACGTGGATTGACTATATCGAGGTTGCTCCTCACCAATATATAGAGCTTTTCCACCACGTAGGTCAGCCGCTTGAAGAAAAACGCGACCTTTTGAATACTTACGGTTATTTGCATTTGTGCCTCGAAGTCAAAGATATTCATAAGGCTTGGGACGCAGTCGTTGCAAACGGAATAACTCCCGATACCGAAATTAAGCGCAGTGCCGATAGATCCTATCAGTTCTGGCTTGTAGACCCCGACGGCAACAGATTGGAGCTTATGCAATATATCGACGGCGAATCTTTGCAGCTCGTCGAAAAAGAATAAGAAATTGGCAATTATCAAATATATAGACTCTTAAGCGAGCGCTTTGAGTCCAAGAAAAAGTCTTCCCTTTTTTGGGAGACTTTTTTCTTTTGTTTAATCGAGCGATAGTGAATATTTTTGAAATTCTTTGGCTTTTGAAATGCTTTATATGCGGAGATGTGTTTTTATTGATGAGAAATGTTTATTTAAGAATAACAAGACGTGCTTTCGGCGATATATTAAGTCACGTGTTATTTCGTTCGTTTGCCTTGATTTTCTTTAATCTTGCATTAAAACGAAAAGTACCTTAAAGTCGTATTAGATATGCCACAGTCAAAGATTTGAAAATTCCGCAAAAGACATCTTTTAGGCTAAATTACGTAACTTTCAATGAATGAGTATTTTATTCTAATAGAAACTATTCTTTACTAAAAATATGTAAATCGTTTTCGGAACTATCTTATTGAAAGAGAAAGATATGTGTGATAGCATTATATCAACGATATTTTTTGAAAAGAGGGAAGATGAATAAAACTAAAAAACCGATATATTCGCCAAGCCTTATGTGCGCAAATAGGCTTGAGCTAAAGCGCGATATCGACGAGCTTATTTCAAACGGCGTCGAGTTTTTGCATTACGACATTGCCGACGGGCATAGCGTCGATGCGATTTGCTTCGATTTCGAGCTGTTGAAAGAAATAAGGAAAAACTATCCGAAAGCGATTTTGGACGTTCATATTATGGTTGAAAATCCCGAAAAGTTTTTAGAGACTTTGAAGGACGCGGGCGCGGATTATTTGACCGTTTCTTCAAAAGAAGCCAAAGGGACGGGCGTTTTTTCGAAAATAAAAGAGATGGGAATGAAACCCTCTCTTATGATAGAACCCGACGTTGCGATTTCGGATGTCGAAAACGTTTTGCCACTTGTCGATATGGTTGTCGTTATGAGCATAACGCCCGGCAAGAAAGGCATACCTTTTGACGAAAACGCTTACGGAATAATAGAAGAACTTTCAAGAATAAGACGCGAAAAGGGCTTTTCTTATCTTATCTCGGTGGACGGCGGAGTTGACGAGAAAAATGCCGTGAAGTGCGTTGATATGGGCGTCGATGTTTTGGTAACAGGGTATTTCGCCTTTTTCAAAAAAGGCAAAAGCATAACGGATTCTATCAAAGAATTCGCTCAATACGTAGAAAACGAGAGGTGATTTATATGCAAAAACAGTTTAAGTTGGCAATAGGTTGCGACCTTGCGGGGTACGACTTTAAGGAAGAAGTTAAGAAAATACTTTTCGAAAGAGGGTATGACGTTACGGATTACGGCTGTTTTTCCTCCGACGAGGGAGAATATCCCTATCACGCAAAGCTTGTAGCTAAGGCGACGTTGGCAGACGACATGACAAGAGGTATTCTTATTTGCGGAACTGGACAGGGCGTCAATATGGCGGCAAATAAGGTTCGAGGCGTTCGTAGCGCGCTTGTCTTTTCGAATTTTGCGGCGCTTCTTGCAAGAGAGCATAACGACGCGAGAGTTATTTGCACGGGCGCGTGGCTAAATACCGTACCTCAGTTTGTCGAGCAAATAGAGATTTTCCTTTTCGGCAAGTATTCGGGTAAGCACGACAGAAGACTCGAAGCATTGAAAGAAATCGAAAACGAATAAAAGTATGATAAAAGGATGATTCAGATGTATTGTCGCGATTTTTGGGATTGACCCTTGTGGTTTATAATTTCTTGCATTATTCTTTTATGAGCCGAAATAATAATAACGCTTCGCTTAAAGCGGAGCGTTTATATTTTTGAAAACGGTATTTGCGATATTTTTTGAAAGACGTTCGAAGTTTGGTTTTATCTCAATCAAATTGCAATCAATTATAAACCGATTTGTAATACGATTTAGATAATCATACTTTGCGAGCCGAAACCTCTGTATTATCTTATTGCTTTTTTCAAGAACTCAATTCGTTGTTCTATTGCGTTTTTCGAAAGTTTTCCGCTCGAAACGGTGTCGAAACCGTGAACGGTGCCTTTTGTTTCGTTGAAAACGACTTCGACATTGTTGTCGATAAGTCTTTCTTTGAATAGCATTCCCTCGTTGTGAAGACAATCAAATTCTGTCGTTTCTATATATGTCTTCGGGAACAAACTTAGGTTTTTCGAAAAAATAGGGGAAACGAGCGAGTTTTTTCTGTCTGTTTTTTCTGGAAGATAATAATTCCACATTTTCTCGTTTAGTTCGCCGTTCCATATCGGAGTATCGCGATATGTTTTCATTGATTTTGTGGACATCGTTCCGTCAAGAACAGGATAGATAAGAAGCAATGCTTGTGGTGAAACGCTTGTGTTTTCGATAAGTTTTTCCGTCGCAGCCGCCGCTATGCAACCGCCTGCGCTGTCGCCGCCGATAAGTATCTGATTTTCGTCTATGGTAAGCTCCTTTGCGTGGCTTTTTATGTAGTTAAAAGATGTTACGGCTTCGTTTATTGCTTTGGGGAATTTTGCGCGAGGCGATAGCGAATAATCGACCGAGAAAACGGCACAATTTGCCTTGACGGCATATTCTTTTGTTAGGGTGTTGTGCTTTGGGGATGCTTTGAAGCAAAAACCGCCGCCGTGGAAATAGACAAGGCACGGAATAGGCTCGGTTGTACTTTTTGGCTTAATAAGCAGTCCGCAAAACTTATTGCCGTTTTCGTAAAGAGTTATTTTATTAACGCTAACACGTTTGTCGGATTTTGGCATAAAAAGACTCAAAAATGCGTTGGCGAAAGGAAAAACAAGCCGCGAAAAAGGCGGCTTGAAATTTTTGATTTTTGAAAACTCTTTGTCGATGGGATATTTATTCATAAAAGCTTTTTAGTTATCGTTGCTTTTGCGATATTCCGCAGGCGTTTTGCCCGTGAAGTTTTTGAATACGTTCTGGAAATAGCTTTGAGACGAAAATGACAGATAGTTGCTTATCGCGACAAGCGACTTGTCGGTGAATTTCAAAAGCTGTTTGGCTTCTCTAATTTTTTGTGCGTTGATATAATCTGTAACGGAAACTCCCGTAACGTCTTTAAATCTCGTTGAAAGGTAACCTCTCGAAATACCGAGATTTTCCGCTATATCCGTTGTCGAGATCTTTTCCGTAACGTGTGCGGAAATATATTTCAATGCCTTTTGAATGATTAAGTCCGATGTTTGCGGATACTTTAAATCGTGCACCCTCTTGCAATAATCGTGTCGGATTTGCCCCGTCAAACTTTGGAGTTGGAACAAGTCGTTGCATAGGTCGATTTTCTGCGCGTACATTTCGCCGATAGTATACGCCGTTTCGGGTTCCAAGCCTCCCTCGATCGCCGCTCTTAAGCAAAGAGTGTTCATCGCAAGCAATAGATTTTTGAGCTGCCTTGTCGGGTCTAACGACATCTTGCCCGGTCTGCCGCTATATTTCATATGGTTTACGTCGTCGATTTCGTCGATAAGTCCATTCCTTATGCAAAAGAGCATTCTTTGTTCGTAATCGTATGAAATATGCTTTTCGCCCGTTGAATACTTTGAAGAATCGCCGAAGTAATTTGCCGTTATTTTTGTGGAATAATCGGCATCTTCGTTCATAAAAATTTCGGGGGATAAGACGGTGTGATTTATGCTCGTGTTTGCTAAAATCAAAATCCTTGTGAAAGAAACAGCGTCGTATACAGGGAGATTCTGGTATGCTTCTTTCAGATCGTTTGCGTATTCAAGGGGGAGTGAGTTTGAAAGAATTATATCCTTGATGATGTCTTGCGTCGGCGGAACGATGGGGATCGGACCTATTATGATTCGGGAGAGCGAGTATTTATCTATAATCTCTCCGAACATAAAGGCGTGAGACGAGGTGTGAAATTGAATCGTGTATTCTGTTTTGGAGTGGAGCAAATATTCGTCGTTGACCTTGAATGTGTCGTGATTGTTCCCGAATGTGGAGAATTCCTTCACGAGTACGTTTTCGTCATAAAGTCGCATCGGAATGCGCGAAAGCTCTGATATCGTCTGGCACCAAGAAAGTAAAGCCTCTTTATTCATAAGTCCCTCCTTTTTGTGATAAATAGACGTTTTTCTTAAGTTAATATAACAATTATATAATATTGTTTACAATTTTGCAATGATTTTATTGCAAATATTGTTTACAATTTCAAAAAAGACCGCAAAATGCGGCCTTTCTTGATAAAGGTAGAAACAAAAACAGTGAATATAAGTAAGTGGCAAATTTATATATTGAAGCGTGTGGTTAAGCAAAAAGATTTTATCGTAGTTTTTAAGTAGTTGCTTTATAAAGGCGTACGCAATTGAATTTTACTCAATCAATTTGAAAATTCGACTTTTAAGTTCTATCGATTCGGCTATCAATGGATGTGTTATGCGGACTTTCTGGTAAGGTCTATGACAATTCCTGTGTTTTTCGGTTTTTTTCGCTCGAACAGCTCTACGTAGCCGTCGCTTACAAGGCGCGCTCTAATTTTGCAAGCATCGGAATAATTCAATCCGAATACTTCTTGAAGCGCCCAAACGGAGGGATTTTTATGGTCGAAGCAAAATCTTACTACGTTTTCGTATAACTCTTTTCCGCTTAGCTTGTTTATCAATTTTTTAATCATAACAATCTCCTTGCCATTTGTTTTTATAAAGTTTCGAAAACTTTAATTGCCTTATCGTTCAAACGGCTTTTCTTATCTTATGACTGAATTATATACTTTATAATCGGCGATTGCAAATTTTTATGGGTAATATATTGGACAGTATATTATTAAATAAACAAAAACTGTCCAAAATCTTGGACAGTATCGCGTTTTGTTAATTATATACGGTTTTTCGATTGAGTTATATGTATATAAAAACTAATTATAGTTTTCTATTTGATTTCGAATATATTAATTGTTATAGTTTTTAATAAACCGCTTTGAATGCTTTGTTGAGTGCTTTTGCGATAAATGCTGAAATAACGGCAGAGAATATGTCGATAGGAAGATAATATACTACGCCAAACATCAAAATAGTTCCGATGGAGTAGTCGCTTTTTCCGTATACGTTCAATATAAAGGACATATATAAAACACCGAACGTGTAGATAACCAAAAGTCCTAAAAGGCTTGCGAGTATAAGTTTCGGGGTTTGTTTTTCTTTTACTTTTACCTTTTCGGAGATTGAGCCTACGACGAATGAGGAGACGATAAAACCGACAAGGTATCCGAACGAAGGTTGGAGTACGTAAGAAACTCCGCCGCCTTTTGTGAAAATCGGAAGCCCTATAAGCCCGAGTGTCAAATATACGATTTGCGTTATTGCGGCTTTTTTGCCTATAAGAAGAGGAAAAAGCAAAACGAAAAGCGTTTGAAGCGAAAAATCGACGGGCGAAAAGGGAGACGGGATTTTAAGCACCGTTCCGCTTATAGCGGTGAAAGCTACGCCGATTGATATATACGCGATGTCTGATGTTTTGAGCTTCATTTGTTTAAGTGTTTATGATTCTTATGATGATATTTCGATTTTGATTATTATGCAAAAAGACAAAATATACGTAAAAATAAATCTGCGGTATTAGTATTTTTGTTCAAAGTTTTTTCTGCCGATAAATGCGGTTTCGCGCAATCGAAGTATTGCTACGTCTCAATCTATTGCGCGTCAAGCGTCTAACAAAAGAGATTTTTCAAAATCAAATGCTTTACGGTGTTAAAACAATTCTTCGGTCTGTTCCGTAGACGACTCCCTTGCAAAAGGAGTCTATTTTGTATTATTAAAAAACGGCCGTCGTTTTTTTTCGACGGTCGAGTTTTGTTATTTGTTGTTGAGATATTCTCTGAGCGCTTTCGAAAGCTGATCGGGGCAAGACGTTCCGCCTCTGCACTGAATGCCTTTCAAAAGCTCGGCAACTTCGTCTGCCTTTCTTCCTACGGCAAGCTTCGCAACGCCTTGAGTGTTGCCTCTGCATCCGCCGATAAATTGAACGCTTGTGATTACGTCGTTTTCGTCGATGTCAAAAACGATTTCTTGCGCGCAAGTGCCGCATGTCGTGTATTTCATAAAAGATTCCTCCTTGATGTATCGTTATTCCATTAAAAGTTCATAAATTGAAGAGTAAACAAGCGCCGCTTTGTTTTCCCAAGATTTCCATATGGATTTTGCCACGGCTTTTGTGGGAACTTGGAATTCCAGCCTCATTATGGGGTTCACCGAGTCGATTATCTTCAAAAGAACGGTATACGTTCCGTCGTCGTTTTTATAATAATCCGCCTCGTATTCCTGCTTTCTCTTATATTTCATACGGTTTTCTTTGACAAATTCCGTTATAATATCGCGAAGAGAAATGGGAATTCTCGAATAGAAATGCCCTAAGCAATCCGTTCCTTCGGGGGTTATCTTGAAAAGCGAGTCGGTGTAGGTCGTGTTTATTTCGTATAAGAAACCGTTTTCGCATAACTCGGGAAGAAGGGGTTTGCAATCCATATAAGGAATCCACTCGTTCGTCGTGCAGCAAATGTCGAGCACGGTGCTTTCGGTGAGGGGAACTTCCATTTTGTCGAATAGGAAAAGAAGGATAAGCTTATTAACAGTCTTATCCCCGCCGTTTTGCAAATATTCTTCCGGTAAAAAGGTTTCTTTATCCAAAACGTTTACTCCTTAATTTTCGAGTAATTATCTTACGCTGTAGTCGGAAAGCTTATCGATAAGCTCGTTGCAGTCGTCCGAATGAATTTCGAGCGTCAAAGGAGAGGAGAGGTTGAGTGAGAAGATTCCGAGAATCGACTTCGCGTCGACAACGAATCTTCCCGAACGAAGATCCATATCGAAAGGATATTGGTTGACTAAGTTAACAAAGCTTTTTACGTTTTCTGCTTCTTTAAGAGAAATTACTACCGATTTCATAAAATTACCATCCTATATATTTATTTCCAAGTCATTGTATCAAATAAAGCGTTTTTTTGCAATGGTTTTTGATTAAAATAAGATAAAACTTGAAATAAATTTGTTGCTACCGTACTTCTTTACTTTTAACAAAAAAGAACTGCTCGGTTGAAAGGCGTATGCAATTTAAGTTTAGAGTTAATCGATATTAAAAGCAATGTGATTATCTCTTTGATTCGATAGCGCTTTTCGAGTAGTTTTCATACAAAACAAAAACATTGAAAAGCTTGTAAAATTTGACGGAAAATCGATTGCAATTTATATGCGAAATGTAGTATCATAAGTATAGCATTAAAATGCGGGAATTTGGTCTTTAACTAAATCGTAAAAATAATAATGCGGAGGAATATATGTCTAAATTTGATTTGGCAACGGAAAAAGAAAACGTTCTTCAATCGTCGGCAAAAGTAAGAAAACTCATCGGAAAAATTCTCGATGACGGCTCTTTCGTCGAAATCGGAGCGTTCTCCTTTTCTTCTTGCGAGCTTTTGGGCGGCAATGCCGCCGAGGGCGTGGTAACGGGATACGGCACGATTGACGGAATACCTTGTTATCTTTACGCTCAGAACGGCGAAGTGCTCGGCGGAGGTTTTTCTAAGGCTCATGCCGAAAAAATCGCTAACTTATATAAGAAAGCCGGCGCTACGGGAACGCCCGTAATCGGCATTCTCGATTCTCTCGGCGCGAGAGTAGGCGAGGGCGTAGGCTGTCTCGAGGGATATGCGAAGCTCCTTTCTTGCGTAAGCGGATTCTCGGGTGTCGCACCTCAGGTATGCGTAGTTGCAGGCAATGCTTGCGGAATAATTTCTTCCGTAGCGGCTCTTTGCGACGTAACGTTTGCACTCAACAACGCTTGTGTTTCGACGCTTTCTCCTTCCGTTATGTCGGGCAAGGAAAACAGCCACGTCGCAGGAGAAAAGCTCATCGGCGCGGAACATGCCACATCTTCGGGAATCGCAACAAAGGTTGTTTCCGAAGACGAGCTTAAGGACAACGTATTGAAGTTCCTTGAAATGACAGTTGTTGACGGCGATTTCGAAGTTTCGGACGAAAACGGAAACGATGCGATCGCAAGCGGTGTAAACGGACTTTCTCTTGTTAAGCTCGTTGCCGACAACGGTGATTATTTCGAAATGTATGAAGGCTACGGCAAAAACGCCGTTACCGCATTTATCAAGCTCGGCGGCTTCAAAACGGGCGTCGTTGCAACTTGCGGAAAGCTTTCTTGCGAAGAATTGAAAAAGATTGCGCGTTTCGAACAGCTTTGCGAGTCTTTGAGCCTTCCTTTAATTAGCTTAGTCGATTCCGACGGATTGAATTCTTCTCTCAAAGAAGAGGACAACGGACTTATCTCCGATTACGCTAAGCTTATCTATCTTTTGAACAATACCTCCAACGTCAAGCTTTCCGTTGCTTGCGGAAACGCTACGGGCGCTGCTTACGTTGCTCTTTGCTCGGGAAACAGCGGATTCGACAACGTAGTAGCTTGGAACACCGCAAAGGTATCTCCTCTTGCTACCGACACGGCTGTAGAGGTTTATTTCGCCGACGCTTTGAAAGCTGTCGAGAATAAAGAAGCTTTAAGAAAAGAGCTTTCCGAAAAATACGAATCGGAAAACGCAAATGCGATAAACGCGGCAAGAGAGGGCTATATCGATAACGTCATCGAGCCTGAGTTCACGAGAAACTATCTCATTTCCGCTCTTTCGATGCTTATCTATAAAGATACGGATTCTGCCGTATACGGCAATATGCCTCTTTAATTTAAGGAGAGATTATGCTGGATAAACTTTTTTTGGGACTTAAGGTCGCATTCATAGGATTGGTGCTGGTCTTCGTCATACTTTATCTTTTGATTTTGGCGGTAAGACTTTTGCACGCGATCGTCGGCGGCAAGAAAAAGAGTGAGGCAAAACCCGCTCAGGAAGTCCCCGTAATCGAAGAAGAGTATGACTCTTCGGAAGACGACGGTGCACTCGTTGCGGCAATAACCGCTGCGGTATATGCTTGTCTTGCCGAAGAAGGCGCAAACGCTTCGGGTAAACATCCCGAATTCGTAATCAGAAAAATAAGAGAAATTAGAAGATAATAAAGGAGAATAAAAATGCGTAAATTTAACGTTACCGTAGACGGTAGAACATATGAAGTCGAAGTAGAGGAATTGGGCGCAGGCGTAGCTGTTGCTCCCGTATCCGTTGCACCCGTTGCAGCAGCTCCCGTAGAAGCTCCTGCCGCAGCACCCGCACCTAAGGCTGCAGCTCCCAAGAAAGTAGCAACGCCCGCTAACGGCACGAAGCTCGAAGCTCCGATGCCCGGTATGGTAGTAGGCTTCAAGGTTGCTGACGGAACGCAGGTTAAGAAGGGTGATCCCGTTGTCGTTCTCGAAGCAATGAAGATGGAAAACGACATCACCGCTCCTTGCGACGGCGTATTCAAAGCAGTTGCTACAAAGGGTTCTAACGTAAACACAGGCGACGTACTCGCCGTTATCGGCTGATAAGGAGAGAATATGACTTCGATCTTTTTGCTCGAAGGCGCAGCGGATAAGTCCATAATCGATATTTTGGTGGACTTATACTATCAAAGCGGCATTCCTCAGACGGACGTTACAAGCATAATAATGCTCGTAATCGCATGCGTTTTGATATACCTTGCAATAGTCAAGGGCTTCGAACCGTTGCTCCTTTTACCGATAGCTTTCGGTATGTTTTTGATAAATATCCCGGGAAGCAAAGAAATACTTTTCGCCGCACCGAATCCCGATATCGGCGAAAAGGGAGGACTTTTGTACTTCCTGTACCAAGGCGTTGACCTTGTAATTTATCCGCCGCTCATCTTCTTGGGAATAGGCGCGATGACGGACTTCGGCCCGATGATCGCAAACCCCAAGAGTATGCTTTTGGGTGCGGCTGCACAGCTCGGTATTTTCGTAACATTTATCGGCGGACTTTTGCTCGGCGATTTGATAACATCGTTTATCGATCCCGAAGTTTTGCCTAACGGCTACGATGCGCTTGCAGCTGCCGCAACGGCTATCATCGGCGGCGCGGACGGTCCTACGGCGATTTACGTCGCAAGTAAGCTCGCTCCGACACTTGTTCCTACGATTGCGATAGCGGCATATTCGTATATGGCACTCGTTCCGATCATTCAGCCTCCTATCATGAAGCTTTTGACGACGGAAAAGGAAAGAAAGATCAAGATGAAACAGCTTCGTCCCGTAAGCAAGCTCGAAAAAGTTTGCTTCCCGCTTTTCGTTACCGTCATCGTCGGCATTTTGTTGCCGTCGGCATTGCCGCTCCTTGGTATGCTCATGCTCGGAAACCTTATGAAAGAATCGGGCGTCGTAGACAGAATTTCCAAGGCTGCACAGAACGAGCTTATGAATATCGTAACGATTTTCTTGGGCGTATCGGTAGGCTGCAAGGCGTACGGACCTAACTTCCTTAACGTCGCAACGCTTCTTATCCTTGCACTCGGACTTATCGCGTTTGCGTTCGGAACGGCGGGCGGAGTTCTTCTTGCTAAGCTTATGAACGCAATGGCAGGCGGTAATTCCATCAATCCGCTTATCGGTTCCGCAGGCGTTTCCGCAGTTCCTATGGCGGCAAGAATTTCCAATAAAGTCGGACTTGAAAGCGACTCGAACAACTATTTGCTTATGCATGCAATGGGACCGAACGTCGCGGGCGTAATAGGCTCTGCCGTCGCGGCAGGCGTTCTTATCGCGATATTCGGATAATTTCAAACTGTTAATAAGGAGATTTAACTATGGTTAAAATAATGGATACGATTTTGAGAGATGCTCATCAAAGTCAGGCGGCAACGAGAATGACGACCGACCAGATGCTTCCCGCATGCGAGCTTCTCGACAAGGCAGGTTTTTATGCTTTGGAAGCATGGGGCGGCGCAACGTTTGACTCTTGCATGAGATTCCTTAACGAGGATCCGTGGGAGAGACTCAGAAAACTTAAAGCGGCACTTCCCAACACGAAGATTCAGATGCTTCTCCGCGGACAGAACATCCTCGGATATAAGCACTATTCCGACGACGTAGTCGAAAAATTCGTCGAGCTTTCCATCAAGAACGGCGTCGACATCATCAGAATTTTCGACGCGTTGAACGATACGCGCAATATGGAATGCGCTATGAAAGCAACGAAAAAGTACGGCGGAATTTGCGAAGCGGCGATTTCTTATACGACTTCTCCCGTTCATACGACAGAATATTTCGTAGAGCTTGCCAAAAAGCTCGAAGAAATGGGAGCCGACGTAATCTGCATTAAGGATATGGCAAACATTTTGCTTCCTTACACGGCATACGATCTCGTTAAAAAGATTAAAGAAAACGTCAAGATTCCCGTACATCTTCACACGCATAACACCGCAGGAACGGGTGATATGATAAACCTCAAGGCGATCGAAGCGGGTTGCGACATCGTAGATACCGCACTTTCGCCGCTCGGAAACGGAACCTCTCAGCCTGCAACCGAACCTTTGGTTGCCGCTCTTAAGGGTACGGAGTACGATACGGGTATCGATCTCGAAGTTCTTTCGGAAGCTGCTAAGTATTTCAACGGTATCGCGAAAGAGCTCGAAACGAGCGGATTCCTCGATTCCAAGGTTCTTCACATCGACATCAACACCTTGCGTTATCAGGTTCCCGGCGGAATGCTTTCCAACCTTTTGAATCAGCTCAAAGAGGCTAACGCGGAGGATAAATTCCTCGAGTGCCTTGCTGAAGTTCCTAAGGTTCGCGCGGATTTTGGATATCCTCCTTTGGTAACGCCTACTTCGCAGATCGTAGGTACGCAGTCTGTACTCAACGTTCTTATGGGCGAGAGATATAAGATGGTTACTAAGGAGTCCAAAGGACT
>CAZIPL010000032.1:0-16160 GCA_964541255.1 uncultured Clostridia bacterium
ACAAGATGGATAAGCCGACAGCAGATAAGAATAAAATCATGCAGCAGCTTGTAGATTACGAAGTTCTTTCGGAGGAATGGGGTGGCAACACCATTATGGTTCCCGTTTCTGCAAAGACCAAGACGGGTATCAACGACCTTTTGGAAGCTATACTTACCGTTGCGGACGTTAAGGAGCTTAAAGCAAATCCCGACAGAAAGGCTTCGGGTATCGTAGTAGAGGCACAGCTTGACAAGGGCAAAGGCCCTATGGCGACGGTGCTCGTTCAGAACGGTACTCTCAAAGTTGGCGATACGGTTATTTCGGGCTTGGCGACGGGTAAAATAAGAGCGATGATGGACGACAAGGGAAGAAAGGTTTCTTCCGCAGGTCCTTCTAGTGCCGTTTCCGTTTTGGGACTTTCCGAAGTTCCGGAAGCAGGCGATCGCATTATCGCGGTATCCGACGATAAGCTTTCGAGAGCGGTAATTGCCGAAAGAGAGACGAGAAGAAAAGAAGAAATGATGAAGCAGCAAGGCGCTGTTTCGCTCGAAGATATTGCAAGACGTTTGAAAGAAGGTCAGCTTAAAGGACTTAACCTTATCATTAAAGCCGACGTTCAAGGCTCTTACGAGGCTGTCAAGCAGGCGCTTTTGAAGCTTTCCAACGACGAAGTGTCCGTAAAGGTTATTCACGGCGGCGTAGGCGCAATCAATGAATCGGACGTAATGCTCGCATCGACTTCGTCGGCGATCATTATCGGCTTCAACGTTCGTCCCGACGCGAAGACCAAAGCTATGGCGGAACGCGATAAGGTCGAGATAAAGACATACAGAATCATATACGACGCAATCGACGATGTATCGGCGGCGCTTAAAGGTATGCTTGCTCCGAAGTTTAACGAAGTATTCCTCGGAAGTATCGAAGTCAGAGACGTATTCAAGATTACGGGAGTCGGTACTATCGCGGGCGGTTACGTTATCGAGGGTAAGATTTTGAGAAACTCTAAGGCTAAGCTCGTTCGTCAAGGCGTTATCGTTCATGAGGGCAATATTTCCTCCCTTAAACGTTTCAAAGACGACGTTAAGGAAGTTCAGCAGGGCTTCGAATGCGGTATCGGTTTAGAGAACTATAACGACATCAAGGTTGGCGACGTCATCGAAGTTTCCGTTATGGAAGAAGTAAAGGCATAATTATGAATAAAAGAATGCAGATGGTCGGAGGGGAAATCAAAAGGGTACTCTCCGACTCTTTGAGAAAAATCAAGGATCCGAATTTTACGGAGTTGACAAGCGTTTTGGAAGTATCGACAACGCCCGATCTCGATTTTGCGTACGTTGTGCTGTCGATTTATTCGAACGACGAAGAAAAACGTCAAAAGACTTTCGAAGCTGTCAATAAAGCGGGCGGCTTTTTGAGGCACGAAATCGCTTCGAATATGAAGATAAGAAAAGCGCCCAAGCTCGTATTTACGCTTGACGAATCGGCGAAATACAGTGCGCACATCAATTCGATTTTGGAAACGCTCGATATAAGCAAAGAGGACGAAGAGTGATAAATCTTAAAGAGTTGATAAAATTTGATAAAATCGCAGTGGCGGTGCATACGCGCCCCGACGGAGACGCAATAGGCTCGTCGTCGGCACTTGCTTTGGGCTTCAAGGCTCTTGGCAAAGACATCGACCTTTTGTGCGATTGCCCCGTACCTTATAAGCTGAAAAGCTTGAAAGGCGTGGGAAATTATAAGAAAACGACAGACGTGAAATACGACCTTGTCGTTTTTTGCGATTGCGGCGACGAAACGAGGATCGGAAGCGTAGAGCTTGATCTTAAAAAATCGAAGATTGCGATTATCGATCATCACGCGACGTCGGTAGCGAACGGGAATTATAATCTCGTCAACGCAAACGCGTCTTCCGCAAGCGAGCTTGTTTTGGAGGTTCTTTCGGGAAGCGGCGTAGATATTTCGGAAGATATGGCAAATCTTCTTTACGTAGGGCTTATGACGGATACGGGGAATTTCAGCAATACCAACGTCACGCAAAAAACCTTTGAGAATGCCGCAAGGCTTGTATCTTTCGGTGCCAACCCGAATTTGCTTTCAAGAAGCGTATTCAAGCTTTTGGAGGGAAAGAAATATTTGCTTCTCGGAGACGCGCTTTCAAAAACAAAGCTTTTTAACGACGGGAAAATCGCGTTTTCTTATATATCGAAGGATATGCTCAAAAAATGCGATTGCGATATTTCGGGAACTGAGGGAATCATAGATTCCATTCTATCTATCGAAGGCGTGCAGATTGCTGCCGTTATGACGGACGGCGTTAAAAACGGCTCGTATAAAATATCCTTGCGCTCGATAGCGGGTATTGATGTTTCGCGTGCCGCGGCAACGGTCGGAGGCGGCGGACATAAGCAAGCGTCGGGCTGTATGTTTTTCGGAGACTATTACGACGTCGAAGAAAGACTTATAGAACTTTTAACAAAATATACGTTATGAAAAGCGGGGTTATAAATTTCTTAAAACCTGTCGGAATGACTTCTTCCGATGCCGTCGGAATAGTCAAAAAAGCCGTCGGAACGAAAAAAGTTGGGCATTTGGGCACGCTCGATCCGCTTGCGTCGGGAGTTCTTCCGATTGCTTTCGGGAAAGCGACGAGACTTTTCGACGTGTTCTTGAAAAAGAGAAAGACGTATATCGCCTTTTTCGATTTTTCTTATAAGACGGATACTCTCGATAACGACGGAGAGGTGCTTGAACGCACGGATAAAGTCGTTACGGAAGAGGAAATCGAAAGGGTTTTGCCAAGCTTTATCGGCAAAATAAGTCAGCTTCCGCCTAAGTATTCCGCAAAAAATATCAACGGAGAAAGGGCGTATGACTTAGCTCGAAAGGGCGAGGATTTTTATATTTTGCCAAGCGTTATAGAAATTTTCGACATAAAACTTTTGAGAAAAGAGTGCAATAACTTCGTCTTTTCGATAGAATGCTCCGCAGGGACATACATAAGATCTATCGCAAGGGACTTAGGCGAAAAGCTTGGGGCGTTGGGGACTATGACGGCGCTTATCAGAACTAAAAGCGGAATGTTCGATATAAGCTCCGCCGTAACAAAAGAAGAGCTTTTGAGTGCAGGCACAGAATGTGCTATTTCCGCCGAAAACGCGCTTTCCGACTATCCGCCTATTTATCTTGACGGAGAGGACGCGAGAAAAATATCAAACGGTGTTAGCATTAACTTAGATTGCGAAGACGGACTATATAGGCTTTATCTTTGCGAAAAGTTTTGTGGCGGGATAGAAATCGAAAACAATATGACGGGAAAGAGAGTGGTTATCGATGATTGAAATTGAATTCGGACAAAAAACCGAATATAACTTGAGCGTTGCACTTGGCTTTTTCGATTGTTTGCATATAGGGCATAGAGCACTTATAAACGAAGCGAAAAAATTCGGAGAACCTACGGTTTTCACTTTTACAAACGATATATCAAACTTTTTGTCTTCGAAGGACGGATATATTTATACCTATTCCGAAAGAAAAGACAAGCTCGAAGATATGGGTGTATCGACCGTTATTGCGGCTACGTTTAGCGAAAAGTTCAAGAATATGTCGCCGAAAAGCTTTCTCGATATGCTCTTTGATACCGCGAATATATCTGCTGTTGTTTGCGGAGAGGATTATACGTTCGGAAACGGCGGAAAAGGTAACGTCGAGTTTTTGAAAAAGTATTGCGACGAAAAGAACGTTATTCTTTCCGTTCTTCCCAAAGTTTTCGTTAGCGGCGAAGTTGCATCTACGACTTTGGCAAAAAAATACTTAAAAAACGGCGAAATAGAAAGTCTTAACACTCTTTTAGGCGCAAATTACTCTATAACGGGAATCGTCGAAAAGGGGAAGCGAAACGGTACGAAGATCGGTTTTCCGACGGCTAATATCACTCTTCCCGACGGACAGACGAGACTCAAAGAGGGGGTTTACGGCGGGTACGTCGTTTTGGACGGAATCAAGCGCAAAGCTATTATAAACGCAGGCGCTCGCCCGACGCTTGATTCTTATCAATATAAAATCGAGTGCCACATCGACGAGAACTTGTCGGATTTGTACGGCAAAAGAGTCGAAGTCGAATTTATCTTTAAGATAAGAGATATAAAAAAGTTCCGCGATTTGTCGGAACTAAAGAATCAACTTATTGTTGATTGCAAAAATTTTGAGAGGTTATAGCATATGAGAATCGGACCGTCAGGCAATTCGGAAGAGTTTTATGCCGAAGGTTATAAAAACACGGAAGACGAGCCTAAGTGGCTTAAAGAAAAGCTCGGACTGAACGCCTATGAATATTCGTTCGGGAGAGGAGTGAATATGAGTCACGAAAAAGCCGAAAAGATAAGAAAAGAAGCGGAAAAATACGACGTTTTGATTTCGGGACACGCTCCGTATTTTATCAATCTTGCAAATCTTGACGACGGTATGCTCGAAAAGTCCTATACATACGTTACGTCTACCGCTGAAATGACTAGGTCTATGGGCGGAGAAAGGGTTATCTTTCATCCCGCGGCGCAAGGAAAGCTCGAAAGAGGAGAGGCTGTCGAAAGAACGGTCGATAACGCCAAATGGCTTATGGACAGAATTTTCGAAAGAGGATACGGCGATATGATTTTTTGCCCCGAGACAATGGGCAAAATAAGACAAATAGGCGACACGACGGAAGTTTTGAGAATATGCAAGCTTTGGGATAATTTCATTCCGTGTATCGATTTCGGGCATCTCAACGCAAGAACGGGAGGTTCGCTTAAAACGGTAAACGATTTTAAGGATATACTCAACGAAATCGTCGATACGATAGGTGAGCGCGGCAAAAAGCTTCACGTCCATTTTTCGAAGATAATGTACGGCAACGGCGGAGAGATAAAGCACCTTAATTTCGACGATACGGAATACGGCCCTGATCCGTTGCTTTTCGCAGAGGCGGTCGTTTCGCTCGGTTTCGAGCCTACTATTATATGCGAATCTGCGGGACATCAAGCATTTGATGCGAAAAGTATGAAAGAAATGATTGAAAAACTTCAATGAATATGATATACTTAAAAAGTTAAAGGAAGTATTTGTATGAATATTAACAAATTATCTTATGAAGACGTAGACGGTTATGTCGTTCTATCGGAGTTTAATAGGTATTATTTCACGGGTTTTCATTCTTCTTTCGGGATCCTTATCGCAACGAAAGATAAAGGATATTACATAACGGACAACCGTTACGGAGAGGTTTGTAAGGCGCATTTTGACGGTACGAACGTCGAGGCGGTCATTGCGGCGGGCGGCAAACAGGCGTATGAGCTTGCAAGACAGATCGTTCTTGACAACGGCATCAAGACTTTGGGCTTCGAAGACGTAATGAGCGTCAGAGATTTCGAAGATTTGAAAGCGCAGATCCCCGTCGATTACGTTGCCAAAGGAGTTTATTTCGAGATACTTCGTTCGATTAAGACGGACGAAGAGGTCGAAAAGATCGCAACGATTATGGAGATTTCCTCCAAAGCGTTCGAGAAAGCTCTTCAGAGCTTCAAAGTCGGAATGACCGAAAAAGAACTTTGTGCGGAGCTTAATTACGAGATTTATAATCTCGGCGCGGATTCCCTTGCGTTTGAAACGATCGTTGCAAGCGGAACAAACGGAAGTAAGCCTCATGCCGTTCCGTCAGACAAAAAGGTCGAGAAAGGAGAGATGGTTACCTTCGATTTCGGCGGTAGGCTTAATGGATATTGTGCAGACATAACAAGAACCATTGCTTTCGGAAAGATATCCGAAGAGCAAGAAAAGCTTTATAATACCGTCAAGGAAGCGCAGCTCATAGGACTGTCGTCCGTCAAGGTCGGAGCTACCGGCGGAGAGGTTGATGGCGTCGTAAGAGAGTTTTTTAAATCTAAAGGATTGGATAAATATTTCATTCACTCTTTAGGCCACGGCGTAGGCGTTGAAATACACGAATTGCCGAGACTTGCAAACGGCTTCACGACAGAGCTTAAAGAGAATATGATAGTAACCGTCGAACCGGGGCTTTACATTCCCGATAAATACGGCGTAAGAATCGAAGACACGGTTTGCGTCGGCAAAAACGGAATCAGGAACCTTGCGAAAATCAGCAAGGAACTCATCACCATAAAAGCATAACAATTGGAGGAACATTTATGATAGTAGCAGGCGATTTCAGAAAAGGATCAACATTTGAAATGGACGGAAAGGTTTATACCGTCGTTGAGTTTCAGCACGTTAAACCGGGCAAGGGCGCAGCTTTCGTAAGAACGAAAATCAGAGACGTTATTAACGGCGGCGTTATCGAAATAACGTTCAACCCTTCCGATAAATATCCCGTTGCGAGAATCGAAACGAGAAAGTATGAATACCTTTATTTCGACGGCGAGTTCTATGTATTCATGGAGCCCGAAACCTATGAGCAGGTAACCCTTTCTTCCGACGTAGTAGGCGACGCATTGAAGTTCTTGAAAGAGAACGATCAAGTTACTTTGAAGTTCTATAACGGTTCTGCATTCTCTTGCGAACCCGAAAACTTCGTAACGCTCAAGATTACGAGCGCAGAGCCCGGCGTTGTAGGTAACACCGCAACCAACGTAATGAAGAACGCAGTCGTTGAGACGGGCGCAAGCATTATGGTCCCTATGTTCGTAAACGAAGGCGACACTATAAGAGTCGATACGAGAACGGGTGAATATATGGAGCGTGTTAAAGCGTAATTAAAAAAGAGTTTTTAATCCGACGAGAAATCGTCGGATTTTTTTATATAATAAATCCGTGCCATTGGAACGGTTTTCCGTAAATCAAATGTAAAAAAAATTAATTCGGTATTGACGAGAGCGCAAATGCGGGGTATAATTATCTATATAATGTAGGTGTTTTTTTGTTAGAATCGAGCTATAATTCAATTCGGTTTTTGAGATAACAATCGAAATATCTTTTGTTTGATATACTTTTTAGGAAGTATTTGCGAAAACAACGTAATTTTTGAAAAAATATATACGGAGAAATTTGCATGAGAGAACTTATTTACGGTCTTTACGAAAACTCGGTTGACGAAAAGATAAACGAGCTGTCCGATTATGCCGTCGAAAAGCTTTTCGGGAAGGAGAGGATGAAAGAAAACATCCCTCTTGATTTTGCGATAAGTCAAGAAGAATCGAATAAGTCAAATCTTGACGAAAAACATATCGTCGCATTAAAAGGCATCGTGGGCGATAGCGAGGTTTCGACAAATATCGAAGACAGAATATCCGTTTCTTTTTCACGGACGACGATCGACGTTGTGAAGCTAACCGAAAAATGCTTTGACGAGCTTTGCGACGTTGTTATATATCCGTCTACGAGTGAGCAAATCGAAAAAGTTGTGGAATATTGCGACGACAACGATTTGATGGTATATTGTTACAACGGCACTTACGACAACCGTGATGATGCGGAAAATTGCGGCGCGGTGTGCGTAGACTTGAGAAAGAATTATAACGGCGTTGTCAATTTCAACGAGATCGACAAAACCATTACCGTCGAAGCGGGAATGAGTCTAATACGTCTTGAAGATATTCTCGTTCACGGGCGAAAGTATTTCAAATCGCTCGGAGCTTATACCTTGCGTTATTTCCCGATAGATTTCGATAGAGGGCATGTGTCCGACGTCGCGCTTTCGGATTTTTCGGCGGACATAGTTCTTTCGCAGAAAATCGTCGAATCCGAAAATTCGTCTGCGTATATCCCGACGGAGGTTACCGTTGCGGTTTACCGTTGTATTTTCGAGAACAGAAAGCAGTTTGCCTATCTTTTCGACAGCTTTGAGGACACTGTTTTTGCCGCAAGAACGATCAAGCAAAGCGAATGCGGCGGCACGACGGAGATATTTTCTTTCGACGAATTTTTGACCGAATTGATTTTCAAGGCAGAAAAAATCGACGGTAAAAATGGCTGTTTGCTTTTCGGCTATACGGACGGCGAGAAAAAGTATTGCGACGAAATTTTTAAGCGCGCGTGTCTTTTGGCGGAAAAGCACGGCGGAACGAAAGTCGAGGGGACGTTTGATTTACTTATCCCGAGTAACGCTAAATTGCTATCACTTCGCGATGCGATGTTGAAAAAGAACGTCGTTTTAGATACGGTAAATATTCCTATCAAATGGTCAAAACTTGAAGAGACAAGGCTCGAAATTTTGGAGTCGTATAAAGACGAAAGCGAAACAAGGGTTTTGACGTATCTTTCTCGAGCAAACGACAATGACGGCGTTTTGTCTGTTGTGTTTGTTACCGACAATGTCGAAGAGGAGATTGAATAAAAGATTGTTGTTGTTATTTCAATATATAATATAATTTGAATTCAATTTGAGTTTGACGAAAGTCAAGCTCTTTTTGTTATAGTAAGTAATAGAGTGATTTGTTTTTTAGTTTTAGTAACGAAAAATTGTTAAATATCTTAAATATTTAATAAAAAAATTCCGTTCACTCTTGAAAAGGTCTATTTTATATGGTAAAATATTTGAGGAAAAAAGGATTTGAATATTGTTTTGCGTATATGCAAAATCAAGGAGGAAATGATGCAAAAAGAAAACACAACACCTCGTCCGTTCGGAATGAGAGACAAATTGTCTTATGCTGCGGGCGACTGCGCATGCAACTTCAGCTTTGCGCTCAAAAGCTATCTGTTCCTGTTTTACACTCAATTTATCGGGCTTCCCGTTGCGGTTTGGTCGGTAATCATTCTCATCGCTCAGATTTGGGACGCGATCAACGACCCTATCGTAGGATCGCTTGTCGATGCGATAAAACCCGGCAAGCGCGGAAAGTATAACAGCTGGATTTTTTACGGTTCGATTATACTTCTTGTTTCGGGGGCGGGACTTTTTATCCCTATTCCCAACGCGCCGATGTGGGTAAAGATACTCGTTGCGTCGCTCGGATACTTCTTCTGGGATCTTTCTTACACGATGGTTAACGTTCCGTACGGAACGATGGCAGGTGTAATCACTTCCGATTCGACAGAGCGTGCGGAGCTTTCTACATGGAGAACGATAGGTTCTTTGGTTCCGAACTTTCTTTTAATGGTTTTGATTCCTCTTATCGTTTATGATGAGAATAACAAGCTCCTCGGCAACAGAGTGTTCCTTGTTGCGCTCGTATTCGGCGTTCTTGCGTTCTTCCTCTTCCAGTGGATGATGAAAACGACCGTTATAAGAGTCGAAATGCCCGACACCACGAAACAGGCGAAAAAGAAATTCAATTACGGCAGAGCTATCGTTCACTTCTTCAAGAATCGCTCTATCGTCGGCGTAACGCTTGCTGGTATGATTATGTTCATCGTATTCAACGGTATGACGGCTGCGAATGCTGTTTTGGTTCAGTCATACTTCAAAGCATCGAAGATTTCGGGACTTATGAACCTTATTACCGTAATTCCTTACGCAATCTGCATTTTTATAACAAAGCCTTTGGTTAAGAAATTCGGAAAGCAAGACGCTTCCGCATATCCCATTCTTCTCGGTATCGTAGGCGCAGTGGTTATGGTTATCTATAATCCTCCTATGAACATCACGGGTTATATCATTTGGCAGTGCTTGGTATTCTTGGTTTCTTTGGGTTACTCGGTATTCTCTTTCACGACGTGGGCAATGGTCGCGGATGCAATCGACTACAACGAGTGGAAGACGGGCGAGAGAGACGAGGGTACGACGTACGGAATCTTCACGTTCGGCAGAAAGCTCGCTCAGGGTATCGGCGCAAGTGCAATCGGTATTTTGCTTATCGCGGTAGGTTACGTCGAATCGACGGCAGAAGTCCAGACGGCGGAAGTAGCGCTTAACATCAAGTATCTCGTTGCGGGCCTTTACTTAGGCGGAATGATTTTGATGTTCCTTTGCTTGAAGTTTATGTATAACATTGACAAGAAGACCGTCCTTGAAATGGAAGAAGCGCTCGGCAGAAATTCCGATAAGCTCATCGGCGAAACGGGAGAAGACTTGGATGACGAAATAAGAGAAGAATTGAACTTCTAAAAACACATATCTTCAATTAAATTGAATGTATAGAAAAATAAGTCCGATTTTATCGGGCTTATTTTGTGTGTTGAAATGTTTTTGATTTTGTTTATACGGAAATATATTATGTGTAGGGAAAATTGCAATAATAAAAAATTGTCTTATAAAAATTAAGTTTTTTCTTAAACTAAATCAAATTTAGGTATTTACAAAACGATGAATGTGATGTATGCTTATTGTATTAAAGGCAATTTGCCTTATAAGGAGAAAGTTATGAGCAAAAAGGAAAAAGTCTTGACGCCCGAGCAAATCGAGCGTCAACGCATTCGCGACGAAAAAGAACTCGCGAAAATGCAAAAAGAAAAAGCAAGACCGAAACATGCCGGCTATATGGCATACATGCTCGTCATCGTTACGATAGTTTATATCGCCGACGAAATTACGACGCAGATCGGAACGCAAATGCAGGACATCATGGCGGATATAGTTTTCGCTCCGATTTTCGGTGCGGAGAAAGCCGTTACGGCGATGTCGTTGCTGTCCTTGATTTCTGCGGTCTTTATGGTTCTCGGAGTATTCTATAAACCCCTTTCGGATAAATACGGAAGAAAGATATTCTTGGTTATCAATACACTCGGAATGGGCGTAGGAATGATGATTATCGCGGTTTGCACGAATATCCCCGTATACCTTATCGGTTCGTGCGTTTCGATGTTCTTCATTCCCAACGATATGCAAGCAATGTATATTTATGAATGTGCTCCCGAAGAGAAACGCGGCAGGTTCTATTCTATAGCTAAGGCATTCGCAACGTTCGGAATGCTTTTGATCCCCGTTCTCCGTGACGCGTTCGCTACATACGAAGTCGTTGACGGTGTTAAGGTTATGACAGACATCAATTACTTCATGGTATACTTCATTCCCGCGGTTATAGCTATTACGGTTGCTATCGTTTCGATATTCTTACTCAGAGAATCCGACGCGTTCGTTGACGCAAGAATCCGCGCTCTCACGATGACGGAAGAAGAAAAGGCTGCAGAAGCAGCGCACAATCAGGATACGTCCAGCCAAGGCAGCTTGAAAGCAGGTCTTAAATACGTATTCAAACACAAACAGATGTTGTGGATAACCATTTCTTACGGTCTTATTATGGGCGGAGTTCTTATCACGCAATATTATACTACGATTATCAACTCCGGTTATGAAGCTTTCGAGCTTGCAAAAGGAGCGTCGCAAATTGTAGCAGAACAGTCCGCAAAGGCTACCACGACGCAGGCATTGACGCTTTTCGCTATCGGTAGTGGCGTTTTGCAGCTTATTCAAGGCTTTATCGCAGACGGTCTCGGAAGAAAGAAAGGTACGATTATCATGAGCGCACTTAGCATTGTTTCTTACCTTGTTATGTTCTTCGGATCGAGAAACGGTCTCAATCCTTATGTAGTAGGTTTGTTCGCAGGCGCGGCTGTCGGTTCTTATTGGGCTGCAGGAGATATCGTTGGTCTTATGAGAACGGAATCCGTTCCTACAAACCTTCGTAACACGGTCGGCGCAATCGCTCCGCTTCTTTCGATGGTTCCGATGATGGTCATAATGATGGTCTATATGGTTCTTATGGGAATTCTCGGCGACGCCGCAATCGGAACTTTGGTTCTTTGCTGTGCGGTAGTAAGTATGACTGTCGGTCTTATCCTTATGGTATTTAACGTAAAAGAGACAAAGGGCGTTGACCTTAATGCGATTAAAGGCGACGAATTCGAAGGCTAAGATATAAAAAAGTATTTTGAGTAAGACGGCAAAAGCCGTCTTACTTTTTTGTATAAAGAAAACCGCGCGATAGTCGCGTTACTAAAAAGAGTATAATCGACTAAAAACGCCTAAGTGTTATTGCTCGATAACGTGTTGTTGAAATATCGGGCTTTCTTTATTGACTATTTTTACTATCGAGGGTATACTGTATAGAGAAAAATAAACGGAGGCAAACAATGCAAAAAACGCCGCTTTTCGATTTACATACAAAGCTTCACGGCAAAATGGAGGATTATTACGGCTATGCGCTTCCTTCGTCTTACGAGGCGGGCGAGACTGTCGAAAAAGAAAGAGCTACCGTGTCGTGCGGAATTTTCGACGCATGCTTTTTCGGAGAATTGGAGCTTGCGGGGGAGTCCCCAAAAGAAACGCTCGAAAAAATATTCGAAAAGAGCTTTGATATGAATATCGGCGAAATCAAAAGAGTTACGCTTTTTTCTGAAAACGTTGACGTATATAGGGTTGCGGAAAAGGTTTATATGATAATAATTTCGCCCAAAACGCACGAAAAGGCGGTGGGACATATCCGCGAAAACTTGGTTGGTAAAACGACGCTTCTTGATATATCTAACGCGTTGGGTGCGGTACTACTCAAGGGCGCAAGAGCGGAAATGATTTTGAAAAACGCGATTACTCTTCCGTCGAAAGAAGACACTTTTGCGACGGTCAACATAAAGGAAGTAAGCTGTATCGTTTCAAGGGTTGCGGATGGATTTTTGTTCGTTTGTAACTTCCAGAAAATCAAAAGCGTTTATGAAGAAATCGCGCTTGTCGGCATTCCGCAAGGTCTTTTGCCGTGCGGCTTCAAGGCTATGTGAAAAAGCGATGATTGCTTTTTAGCTACGGCAATTTATTGAAATGCAAGGTTATTAAGCAATTTATCAATCCCTCAGTCATTGCGAAACGCAATGACAGCTCCCTTTCTAAAGGAGCCTTTGGGGGTTGTGGTAAAAGCGAAGCGTTTTGCGAAAGATTTTGTCGCAAGACAAAAGATTACTTCTTATAGGTTTATAATACAAGATGTTTCTTTTTTTTGTGCGCAAGGGTTTGGAATTTCGAAGTATTTCAACTATAGGTTATAATATTGCGATATATAGCAAAACGTGAACGAAAAGGACTATTTCAAAAAACAAGGACGACTCGTTAATGAGCCGTCCTTTTATAATTTGGAATATAACCTATAAGAAGTAAATATTTTAGCTAATGCAAAAACATTTTGCAAACGCTTCGCTTTTGCCACGAAACTACTGTTTCGCACTTCTAAGTTTGAAATACTGCGGCGTTTCTATTGTTTGTTAGCATTACCAGAAACTTCTTGTATTATGATGTTTGGTTTAGTTCAACGCTTAATCGACGATTTCGTTGTTTGTATACGTCGTGTAAGAGATATATAAATCCGAAAGATTCAAGCCGTTTATATAATCTTTTATGACTGCCGACGGGATCGCAAAACCCATGCCGTCCGTACCAAGTTCCGTTGTCGGGATGAGCTTAAAGGTGTTCATTCCGATGACGAGACCGTACATATTGAAAAGCGGGCCACCGGAGTTTCCGGGATTGATTGCGGCGGAGTGCTGTATTGCCGCGGTCGTGAAGTTGTCTCCCGAGAGGGTGAAGTATTGAATCGGTGCGGAAACGATACCTTCTGTCGTAGCCAAGCCGTAGCCGCCTGCGTTACCTATCGCAACGCAAGGCTCGCCGTATTGCAAAAGGGTGGAATCTGCGAACTTGACGCAAGTGAGGTTCTTGGGTGCGTTTTCGATTTTGCATAACGCGATGTCAAGGTCGAGGTCGTAATCTACTACCGTGAGTACGTAAGCCGTTTCGTTATCGGCGAACGAGCAAGTGATCGTCGGGCAGACATATGTTTTCGTCGTCGTCATGGCGGCAGGGCCTATGCCCGTTCTTACCGTCTGTTCATAGGTGATAACGTGCGCGTTTGTGATGACGTAACCGCTTTCCGAAACGATAAAGCCCGTTCCCGAGCCTGCCGAAGTCGAGGAGGACGCCTTGATTTCGATGCAGTTATCCATCTGCGTCTTTGCGACGTTATAGGCAAGCAGCGACGTCGTGTCGATTGTGAGGTTGGTTTCTTTCTGAAGAAGCTTGTGGATCTCGGCGTCGTAGCTTTCCTTGGTTTCTTTCCAAAGCGAATTGAAAACAAGAACGCCTGTCAATACGTTCGTAATGACGAGAATCGGGATCATTATCGCAATGATAAGTCCTATTCCGTGTTGCTTGACTGCTTTTTGGTTATAGCCTCCGTAGTTTTTCGGCGGCGGATTGTCGTTATGACCTCCTCCGTTGCCGTTTGAACCGCCGTATCCGAAATGTCTTTCTTCGAAAGGTTTGCTCTCTTCGGTGTCTTTTTCGTCTATTGCGCGTATCTCGATTGGCTTTTCATCGTCGTTTTCAGAGAAAAACGGGTCGATAAAACCGTTGGTTGTTTTTTTATTACGTTTATTTTCGTCCTCTTCGTCTCCGAAGAACGGGTCGTAGTTGAAATATGACATATTATGCCTCCAAAGTATTCGAGTTTATTTTATCATTTTCAGTTGTCGATTGCAATCATAGCGATATAATTTTTCTGTTTAAGTCGATAATTTTAATCAATTAGTGTTTACAGAACTTGTTTTTTAATATATAATAATAAATATAACTATGATTTTATATTAGGATAGCACTTAAATGTATTAATAAAATGTGCAAATTGTGTTATTTCGATGTAAAAGGAGAAAAACAATGGACAAAAAAAGAAACAACGTGACGGAGCTTAATTACGCAAAGACTTTGCTCCTTGGCGTCGTGTTCCTGTCGATCTCACTTCTTAACGGTGCGCACGACAACATGACGAGTAAGATCCTCGACAACCAGTTCAATATGGACTATTTCTGGAGAGGATTTATTATGGCGATAGATAACATGCTTGCTATGTTCATGCTTCCTATGTTCGGAAGATTTTCCGACGCATGCAATTCGAGATGGGGTAAAAGAAAACCTTTTGTTTTCTGGGGAACGATTTCCGCATGTTTGTTCCTTATGCTTTTCCCCGTTGCGTTGAAACTCAACAACGAAGCATTCTTTATCGTAGTAATTTGCTTATTCCTTATTTCGCTCGCTACATATAGATCGGCAGGTGTTGCGCTCGTTGCGGACGTAACGATAAAGCCGCTCCGCTCGAAAGCAAACGCGATAATCAACCTTATGGGCGCGGTTGCGTTCATTTTGGGAACGCTCTTCACGATGTTCCTCTATAAGGACGTAATTCCGGGAACGACGGAAAGACCTATTCCTATCTGGATCGCGTACGCGCTCTATACCGGTATTACTCTTGTCTGCCTATTTATATATATGGTATTCATTCCCGAGAAGAAGTGGACGGAGGAGAGAGAACGCATCGAAGACGAACTCAATCTCGACGACGAGGCAGAGCAAGTCGACGGCGTAAAGGTTAAACTTGACAAAGAGCACCTCAAGAGCTTGATTTTGGTTCTTATTTCCATTGTATTGTGGACGTTCGGATATAACGCAATCACCACAAATTACAGCGTTTACGCAAGCGAAGTTCTCGGAACGACGGACGGCGGATTCGCAGGTCCTACGCTTATCGCGGGTATCGCGGCGTTTGCTGCATATATTCCTATCGGCTGGATGGCTACGAAATTCGGCAGAAGAAAAACGATAATGTTCGGTCTTGTTCTTGCGGCAATAGGCTTTTTCGCGGCGATTTTCTTGAGAATGGGTTGGGCAATGTATGTCGTATTTATTATGGTCGGAATCGCGCAGGCTTCCATAACGGTAAATACGCTTCCGATGGTTGTCGAATTCGCAAACAAAAATACCATAGGTCAGTTCACTGGGTATTATTATATTGCGACTCAAACCGCTCAGGCGCTTTCGCCTCTTGCTATCGGTGCGATTATGTCTTTGATAGTCAAATCGACGGGTAGCCATTATCAGGCAAACCTTGCGTTGTTCCCTTACGGAACGATATTCGTAGTTCTTGCGATTGTTCCGCTTATTTTCACAAAATACGGAGACGCAAAGGCAATTGCTAAGGGTAGCGCACTCGAAATGCTCGATATCGACGACTGATTTTCGGGTTTTTATGAAAAAATTAAAAAGTTTTCGGAAAAAGAAAATGCCGAAATATAAGTAATTGTGGCATAATTCTTAAGAAAACCACTACATTTAGTGGCGGGAAGAGGTTTCTTTCCGCCACTTAAAATTTATTTGAAAAAACTTAAAAAAAGTTTAAAAAACATTGAAAAAACCGTTGACAAAAAGTTTCAGATTTGTTAATATAATGAAGCTGTCCGTTGAAGCGGGTAGCGAAGAGGACATTGAAAAC
>CAZIPL010000033.1:0-15966 GCA_964541255.1 uncultured Clostridia bacterium
CCGTGCCGCCGTCAGCAGTCTTACCCTCAACGCCGTTAGGGTTATACACGTAGTTGACCGTATTGCCACGCTTAGAAGCGATTCTCGAAGCTACTTCGAGATTATCCAAGCTTCCGCCGTTGTTGACGTACGCTTCGATTGCGTTGATGTTTTCGGGCGTATTCGTCGCTTCGGTCAAGAACGCAGAAGCACCGTGAAAACAAAAAAAATACGAATGCGTAAATACATTCGTATCTTCATTTCAAAACAATAAACTTTATCTGTTATTTTATTCTGAATATACCGTAAGAGTGCGGTTCGACAAAAAACTTTTCCTTTTTGGTCAGTAAATCCTTGTAGCAACCTTGTAGTTCAAAGTTTTCGTCGCTTCGGTTTACGACAACCAAGAATTTATTATCGCGAACATATGCTATTACTCCATTTTTATACGGCAATAGCTCGATATTCCCGTCTATAAACGCACTGTCGTTTCGAATCTTCGAAAGATTTCGATAAAAATCAAGCAAGCATTCGTTGAAATTATCGTAATCATAACCGCGTCTATTGAAAGGGTCGGAATAACCCTGCATACCGATTTCGTCGCCATAGTATATACACGGAGTGCCGGGAAGCGTAAAGCTCAATATCGCGGCGGCTTTAACAAGCTCGATTCCTATTCTATATGCTTCGTCAGAAAGCTTAATATCGGCAAGTTCCGATTTGGTTTTGCCTTCCGACGGAGCTCCTACCAATGCCGTGATTAGACGTTTTGTGTCGTGAGTCGATAAAATATTCATCGACATATCGAGATTCTTTTTCGGATAGTTATTTATAAGTTCGTTTATCTCGCTGTAAAGCCACAAGGAATCACCACTTCTCAAAAAATCGATTATAGCATTCTTCCAAGGATAGTTCATTACTCCGTCGAGAATGTTATCTACGAAATATTTTCTGCGTTTATCGTACGAAATCTTATTGGAAGCGTCTTCCCACACCTCGCCGATAATCACGCCTTCGGGATTGATTCTTTTTATCGCAGAACGAATCTTTTGCAAAAATGCGTCGGGAAGTTCGTCGGCAACGTCGATTCTAAAGCCCCAAACACCCATTTTCATATATTTTTCAACAATACCGTTTTCGCCCGTGATATATTCTTCGTAAGACTTGACTTCTTCGTTGACGGCAGGCAAAAGGGCAATATCCCACCAACACAAGTACTTGTCGGGGTAATCAAGGAACGTGAACCAATCGTAATACTTCGACTCTTTTGAGTTATAAGCCCCGATTTCGTCGTATTTGCCGCTTTTGTTAAAGTACTTACTGTTTTCCCCAACGTGATTGAAAACGCCGTCTAAAATGATTTTTATGTCTCGTTTGTTACACTCTGCGATAAGTTCCTTAAACTTTTCCTCTCCGCCGAAAGCATCGTCGATTTTCTCGAAATCACATGTGTCGTATTTGTGATTGCTTTCAGCTTCAAAAATCGGATTGAGATATATTATCGAAACATTAAGACTTTTTAGATAATCGAGTCGATCGATAATTCCTTGAAAATTCCCGCCGAAAAAGTCGTTGTTGAGAACTTTTCCGTTGACGGGCAAATAGTTTGGAGTATCATTCCAATTTTCGTGATAAACTCCGCCATTTCGAACTTTGATCTCTCCGCTTCGATTGAACCTATCGGGGAAAGTCTGATACATAACCTTGCCTTTATACCAAGACGGTGTTTCGCCGTCTTTATATACGGTCATTTGCCAATATTGCGGTTCGTCGGTTATTTCCGCAAGCCCCGTCAAACTTTTGCTTATGTATTTGGTTCGATTTCCGTTCCAATAAGAAAAACAGTACCAATAAAGTCCCGAAGAAATAAAAGTAAACGAAGCGGAATATATATCGTACTCCCCGTCTTCGCCAACCTTTTCAGCCAATATGTTATACGAATTATGGCATTCGGGGCGTACGGAAAAATGCAAGCCCTCGACATGCTCGTTTTTATTTATATACACAATAAAAGTCTGGGGAGCACAAAGCAATGCTCCCCCGACATTATTTCTGTGTTTTTTACTTGTCGGATCGTATAACGCTATTGACATATCAGATTTTTACTTTTTCGATTTCCCAGATGTTTTTCGCGTATTCTTTTATCGCTCTGTCGGCAGCGAAACGGCCTGCGTTGGCAATATTGAGAAGAGACATTTTGTTCCACTTGAGCTCGTCTCTATAAGCCTCGTCAACCTTCATGGAAGCTTGACAATAGCTTTCGAAATCGACAAGACACATATAAGGATCTGCGATTCCACCGCCGTTAAGCAAATATTGCGAAAGCGAATTGAAGCTCTCGCCGCCGATCCCTGCGTTCATCATCTCGATAACTCTTCTTATATCGACGGAACGGTTGTAATAATCATAAGAATTATAGCCGTCAGCCCAAATATAATTAATTTCTTTCGTTGTTTTACCAAAAATGAAGATGTTTTCTTTCCCGACGGCTTCTGCTATTTCGACGTTAGCGCCGTCTAACGTGCCGAGTGTCAACGCACCGTTTATCATAAACTTCATATTACTCGTTCCCGAAGCTTCTTTCCCGGCAGTTGATATTTGCTCGGAGACCTCGGCAGCAGGCATTAATGTTTCAGCCATCGTTACGCAATAGTTCTCTATGAAAACAAGGTTGATTTTTGACTTCAAAAGCGGATCGGAATCTATCTCTTTCTTTATATAGCACAAAAGCTTGATGATTTCTTTCGCTCTGTAATATGACGGAGCGGCTTTAGCTCCGAAAATAAAGGTTACAGGAGTTATGTCAAGATTCGGATTATCACGAATTTTAATAATAAGATCGATAACCTTCATTGCGTTCATAAGCTGACGCTTATACTCGTGAAGTCTCTTTACTTGGCAGTCGAATCTCGAATCGGGGTTAACCAAAACACCTTGCGTTTTGTTAAGATAATTCGAAAAATCGACCTTATTATCGTGCTTAATCGAAGCAAGATTGCGCAAAACACTTGAATTATCGGAATAATTTTCCAATTTCTTCAGTTCGACGGCATTTTTGACGAACCCATCGCCTATCAATTCTTTGATATAATCGGAAAGCCTCGGGTTTGAATAACAAAGCCAACGTCTATGCGCAATACCGTTCGTTACGTTAATAAATTTATCGGGCGTTTGCTTATAGAAATCAGAAAAAACGCTGTTTTTCAAAATCTCGGTATGAAGAGCGGATACGCCGTTTACCTTTTTGGACGCGATACAGCAAAGGTTTGCCATTTTTACCGCACCGTAATCTATGACCGCAGTATGATTGATTTTATCCTGAGGAAGTCCTCTCTCCGCAGCTTTTTGACGATAACGTCTGTCTATCTCGCAAACAATCTGCCAGATTCTCGGCAAAAGCTCTTTGAATAAATCCATACTCCAGCATTCGAGCGCTTCAGCCAAAACGGTGTGGTTAGTGTAAGCCGTGCATTTCGTTACGATATCCCATGCTTCGTCCCAGCCCAATTCGTACACATCCATAAGAACGCGCATAAGCTCTGGAATCACGAGAGTAGGATGAGTATCATTTATGTGAATAATCGCATATTCGGGGAGATTTCTTATATCGTCAGTTTGTTTAAGAACGTCGCGAATAATCGAATTAAGAGACGCGGCAACAAGGAAATATTGCTGTTTGAGTCTTAAAGACTTACCCTCGGAATGATTATCGGACGGATAAAGTACTTTGCTTATAAGTTCGGCTTCGTTATCCTCTTGCATCGCTAGCATATAATCGCCCTGAGAAAATGAACCCATATTGAACTTAGAAATATTTCTTGCTCTCCAAAGCCTCAAAACGGTTACGTCATCGGAATTTCCGCCGCTGACCATCATATCATAAGCCATTGCTTCGACTTCTTTCGCATCAACGGCTTCAAACTCCAATCTACCGTTTCCCTTGTCGATTTGCTCGATATGACCGCCGAATCTTACTACGGTGTTTTTGTCGGGTCTCGGAGTTAACCATACTTCACCGCCAGGGAGCCAAACGTCCGGAAGTTCCGTCTGCCATCCGTCTACGATTTTTTGCTTAAACAAACCGTATTCATATCTAATCGAAAATCCCATAGCGGGATAATCCAACGACGCAAGAGAATCAAGGTAACAAGCGGCAAGTCTGCCAAGTCCGCCGTTACCAAGCCCCGCATCGGGTTCGTTTTCGTATATAGACGAAAGGTCAAAGCCGTAATCGGTCATAACCTTTTTGGCTTTTTGCTCTATTCCGAGATTGCAAAGAGAGCTTTTGAGGGTTCTTCCCATCAAAAATTCCATGCAAAGATAATATACTTTTTTCTTGCCTTGCTCACGCTGTTTTGCGTTGAAAACTTTTCTTTGCGCTTGCAAAATATTCTTTACGGAAGTTGCAAGTGCATCGTACATTTGTTTTTCGGTTGCTTGTGCGGGAGCAATTCCGAAGTTTCTCTCGAGGTTCTCCTCTACGCGTTGTCTAATTTCGCTTTCTTCGATTGTTCTCATTTAGCTTTATCCTTTTAGTTAAATATTATCCTTCAAAAGCTCATCATACATTTCAAGGTATTTCTTTGCCGATGCATTCCACGAGAAGTCTTTTCTCATAGCTTTACATACGGTTTTTTCCCACAATGCCTTATCTTTATACATTTCAAGCGCTCTGAAAATCGCTTCAAGCATACTTTCGGAGCTAAAATCCACAAACGTAAATCCAAAGCCCTTATCGCCGACATCGATTATGGAATCGGCAAGTCCTCCGACTTTTCTTACGACTGGCAATGTTCCGTATCTGCAAGAAATCATTTGCGAAAGACCACAAGGTTCGTTTTTGCTCGGCATGAGGAAGATGTCGCTACCAGAATAAATCTGACGAGACAAAACGCCGTTAAACTGAATCAAGGCTCTTACTTTATCGGGATAGCGCTCAGCCAAAGACTTGAAGTAGTTTTCGTATCTTTCTTCGCCCGTTCCCAAAATTACGACCTGAACATCGTTTTGGAGCAATCTTTCCATACCGCCCGCAACTAAATCCAAGCCTTTATGCTCGACAAGTCTAGAAATCATGGAAATAATCGGAACGTCTTTTTCGGGAAGCCCTAAAATCTTTTGAAGTTCGCTCTTGCAAATAGCTTTACCTGCGATGTCTTTTTTGGAATAATTTGCGGCAATCTTCGAATCGGTCTCGGGATTATAGAAATCATAGCCGATTCCGTTAAGAATTCCGCGCATTTTATATTCGTTTGCTCTGTTGATATAATCAAGTCCGTGCGACGCAGACGGCGTTAAAATCTCTTTAGAGTAAGTCGGACTTACCGTCGATACGATATCAGCGCACTGGATCGCACCTTTCATAAGGTTGATATCGTCGTCATACTCAACAAGCGAGAACGCGCTGTTAGGTAATTCAAAAAGATCATATAAAATGTCTTTTCCGTATCTTCCCTGATATTCCATATTATGAATGGTAAATACCGTTCTGATATTTTTATAAGTATCGCTGCCGCTGTATATGGTTTTGAGATATACGGGAATTAGTGCCGTTTCCCAATCGTGGCAATGGATAATAGACGGAATAAAGTCTATCATCGGGATAATATCAAGCGCACCTCTTGACAAGAATGTATATCTTTCGGCTTCGTCCAAATAGCCGTAAATACTCGGACGCTTGAAATAATAATCGTTGTCAAGGAAATACCACGTGACGTTGTCTTTTTTATACTCAAATAAGCCAAGGTATTGATTTCTCCAACTCATTCTGACAAACGTATAGCCGATATACTTGAATTGACTTCTAAGTTCATCCGAAATCGTACCGTAAAGAGGCATAACGACTCTTACGTCTAGTGACCTATTTTTAGCAAGAGCTTTAGGCAAAGAACCTGCTACGTCGCCAAGACCGCCGCTTGCGGCAAAAGGCTGCGCTTCACTTGTTACAAATAAAATTTTCGTTTTTGGTTTTGTTGTTTTTGTTGCCATACTATTTCCTTATAAAACTCAATTAAATCGTGCGGCGTAAAAACCGCACGATTTATCGTACAATATATTTACTTAAGCATTATAGCACTTTTCCCTTGCCAATGTAAAACGGAAGTAAGGGGTGTCCCGATAAAATTATTTTATCTCTGACAATTACGTTCTTATCGGTTATTACCGCATTAAGATCAGACTTTTCACCGATAATCGTATCCTGCATGATAATGCAATTCTTAAGTTTTGCTCCTTTCCCTACCTTTGTTCCACGGAAAAGAATGCAATTTTCAACTTCGCCCTCGATTACACATCCGTCTGCGACAAGAGAATTTACCACCTTGCAATCATTGCCGTATTTTGTCGGCGGAGAATCTTTGACCTTTGTGTATATCTGTCTTTCGGGAGTGTTGAACAATAAGTCTCTATTTTCTTTATCCAAAAGCTCCATGGAATACTTAAAGTAGTTTTGCAACGAATCGAGGCATGCGTAATATCCGTTATATTCATAAGCATACACATTGAAATCGTTGATTGCAGCACCCAATACGTCGAATTCAAAGCTTTGTTTTCCGCGAGAAAGCGCATCGCCGATCAAATATTGCAAAGCACCGCGCTTCATAACGAGAACTTTCAAATATTTGTTTGCAGTTCCCTCTATATAGGTATTAGTCTGAATTCCCGTAACTTTGCCGTTGTCGTTTACGTCGATATCGATTGTATGCTTAGCTTCGTCTTTCGTTAAATCAAGCTGCTTATAAACAAGCGTAATATCAGCGTTTTTATCGATATGATAACGCAAAAGCTCCTTATAGTCAAGATTCATAACTACGTCGCAGTCGGAAAGGAATACGTATTCTTCAGTCGATTTCGAAAGATAATTAAGCGCTCCTTTCAAAGCATCGATTCTCGAAATATATAAATCGCTTCCTTTTGAACCGAACGGCGGCAAAAGTCTCAAACCGCCCGTCTTTCTGTCAAGATCCCAAGATTTACCTGTTCCTACGTGATCCATCAAGGATTGATAGTTGGTTTTTGTGATAACTCCGATTTTATGTACGTCGGAATTAACGAGGTTCGAAAGAACAAAGTCGATAAGTCTATATCTTCCGCCGAAAGGAACGCTTCCCATTGTGCGGTTAAATGTCAATTCGGGAAGATTGCCGTCGTTTATATTAGAAAATACTAACGCCATTGCTTTCATATTATTTTACCTCCCTCTCTATCATACTTCCGCCGAGAATATCGGTTCCTTTTTGAATTACGCAATCTCTTCCGATTACGGCAATATCTTCGCCGCTGTCTTTAGGTCTTCCGATTACGCAATTATCCTCTATCTTAACGTTTTCGTCGATGATACTGTATTCGATTGTACAGTTATCTCCGATCTCAACGTTCGAGAATACTACACTGTCGATAATTTTACTGTTCTTTCCAAGCTTTACGCCTGAAGACAAAACGGAGTTCACGATTTCACCCTCGATCTCGGCACCTCCGCCAACCAAAGAATTCTTAACGCTGGAATTCTCACCGAAATACTGAGGCGGCTCCATAGGGTTACGAGATCTGATTACGAATTGAGGATCGTATAAATCAAACTTCGCGTCGCCCAAAAGCTCCATATTTGCTTCCCAAAGCGATTTTATAGTTCCGACGTCTTTCCAATAATCTTCAAAACGATATGCCATCATCTTGCAACCGCTTGCGAGCATTTTCGGAATTATATTTTTACCGAAGTCATGCGCGGAAGTTTCGTCTTTATCGTCTTCGACCAAGAATTTTTCAAGTACATTCTTAGAGAAAACGTATATACCCATGGAAGCAAGGTTGCTTGTAGGAACTTTGGGTTTTTCTTCAAACTTCGTGATAGCACCGTTGTCGTCGCAGCTCATAATACCGAAACGAGAAGCTTCTTCCATCGGTACGGGAATTACCGCTATAGTACAATCGGCGTTTGTTTTCTTATGTTGACGAATCATCAAATCGTAATTCATTTTATAGATATGGTCGCCAGACAAAATAAGAACATAATCGGGATCGTATCTGTTTATAAAATGAAGATTCTGGAAAATCGCGTTTGCCGTGTTTTTATACCAATCGCTTCTTTCCTTTGCCTGATAAGGCGGCAATACGTGAATTCCGCCGAACGCTCTGTCTAAGTCCCACGGTTCGCCCGTTCCGATATAATCGTTCAACAACAAGGGCTGATACTGCGTAAGAACGCCGACGGTATCGATGTCGGAATTGATACAGTTCGACAATACGAAGTCGATTATCCTATATTTGCTGCCAAACGGAACAGCGGGTTTAGCGATGTCGCGCGTTAACGCATACAATCTGCTACCTTGACCGCCGGCGAGAAGCATTGCTATTGTTTCCTTTTTTGCCATATATGTCCTCCCCGAAATCACATTGCGATTTTAAGCAGAAGTTTTCTCAAAATCGCTATTAAGCAAAGATAAGCTTGCTTAACAACAATATTATACATTATGATTTTGAAATTTTCAATAGTAAAATAAAGAATAATTTCTTAATTTGACGATAAAAATATAAAAAATTCGTCTTGCCGAAGAAGATTTTCGAAGACGAATGATTTATACGTTATTTGATTATTCTGTCGATAGCTCTTAAAGTGTTTTCGTAAGTATTAAATGCGGTTAATCTCAAGAAGCCTTCTCCGTTCATTCCAAAGCCAACTCCAGGAGTTCCGACGATATGTTTTTCTTTCAACAAATAATCGAAGTATTCCCAAGAAGTAAATCCGTCGGGAGTTTTAAGCCAAATATACGGACTTGATTTCGCGCCGTAAACTGTTAGCCCTGCTGTTTTTAAGCCGTCATAGATGGTTGCGGCGTTTTTGAGATAATAATCTATTCTTTCTTTGATTTCAGCCTTTCCTTGTTCTGTATACAAAGCCTCCGCACCTCTTTGAGTTACGTATGATACGCCGTTGAATTTGGTAGCCTGACGTCTTCCCCAAAGGAAATTCAAAGAAACGCCGTCAACGACAAGCTCTTTCGGAACAACGGCATAAGCGCAACGAACGCCCGTAAAGCCTGCTGTTTTGCTAAACGACCTAAACTCTATCGCGCATTTTTTCGCACCTTCGATTTCGTATATGGAATGAGGAACGTTTCCTTCTCTTATAAACGCTTCATAAGCTGCGTCGTATAAAATAATAGCCTTATTGTTTATCGCATAATCAACCCAAAGTTTAAGCTGGTCTTTGGTTATCGTCGCACCCGTAGGGTTATTAGGATAGCATAAATAAATAATATCGGCATTAAAGTCTTTTTCAGGGACAGGGCAGAAATTATTTTCGGGAACACAAGGAAGATAAATGAGATTCTCGTATCTTCCGTCGCTATTGACTTTTCCCGAACGTCCTGCCATAACGTTGGAATCGACATATACGGGATAAACAGGATCGCATACGGCAACTTTGCAATCTGCACCGAAAATATCGGAAATGTTTCCGGTATCGGACTTAGCTCCGTCGGAAACAAAAACTTCGTCGGGCGATATGTTAAGTCCCTTAAAATCGTTTTCGATAATTTTATCTATCAAAAAGCTATATCCTCTATCGGGCGGATACCCCTTAAAGGTCTTTATATCGGAAAGCTCGTCGCAAGCCTTTTTCATTGCGTCTACAGACGATTGAGGAAGCGACAACGAAACGTCTCCGATACCGAGCTTTATTATATCGGCATTAGGATTTTCTTTTGAATAAGCAGCAACTCTTTTCGCAATCTCAGAAAAAAGATAGCTTCCTTGAAGATTATTATAGTTCTCGTTTATTTTAAGCATAAATATACTCTCCTTCAAAAACAAATTCGGCAGGACCTTCCATATGCACTTCGCCGCTTGACAAATACTTTATGTTAAGCTCTCCGCCGCGAAGAATTACTTTTATAGGAATGTCTTTATCGGCATAACCGTTTAAGCAAGCTGCGACTGCCGACGCGCACGCGCCCGTTCCGCAAGCAAGAGTTTCTCCGCTACCTCTTTCCCAAACGCGCATTTTGATTACGTTTCGATCGACAACTTCGATAAATTCGACATTGACCTTGTTCGGGAAAAGCTCGTGGCACTCTATTTCTCTGCCGATCGATTCAAAACCATCAAAGAAAACGTCGTCTACAAAAATACAGACATGAGGATTACCCATAGAAACGCACGTTCCGTCAAAGCTTTTTCCTAAAGCTTTTATCGAAACATAATTGCTGTCGGAATTAACGGGAATCAACGACGGAGTTAAAATAGCTTTTTCCATATTTACGGTCACCGATTTAACTATTCCGTCAAAGACCGATAAATCCAAGGTCTTTATCCCCGCCAAAGTTTCAAGCGTAATATGAGTTTTATCGGTAAGACCTTTTTCGTAAACGTATTTTCCGATACAACGGGAAGCATTTCCGCACATCTCGCCGTAAGAGCCGTCGGCATTAAGCATTATCATGCGAAAATCCGCAACATCGGAGCTTGCGATAACGACCAATCCGTCGCTTCCGACACCAAAATGTCTATCGGATATTTTTATAGCAAGGTTAGGCAAATCGCTCGGAACGGATTTCGTTCCGTCGACATAGACGTAATCGTTGCCAAGTCCTTGCATTTTTGTGAATTTAATTATTTCCATATCAATATTTCGGCAAATAGTTTTCGATTTCCCAGCGCGATACAACGGTTCTATACGATTTCCATTCGGCTTCTTTCGCGGGAAGATAAATTCCCGTAACGGTCTCACCGAGTGCATTCATCATAACTTCGTCGCGACGAAGCTCGCGAAGAGCGGAATGCAACGAATCGGGCAAGGATTCGACTCCGAGTTTTTCTTTTTCGTCATCGCTCAACGCAAATATATTACCTTTTGTTCTTTCGGGAGCAACGATATTGTTCTCTATTCCGTCAAGACCTGCAGTCAAAAGAAGAGCTAACGCTAAATATGGATTGCAAGACGGATCGGGGCTTCTGACCTCTACTCTTGCAGATTTGGCGTCAAATGACGGAATTCTTATTAAAGGAGATCTGTTCCTCAAGCTCCAAGCGATATTCGTCGGAGCTTCATATCCCGAAACAAGACGCTTATAGGAATTGACAAGGGGGTTTGTTATCGCCGTGAAGCCTTTTGCGTGAGTCAATAATCCCCCTACGAACATTTTCGCTACTTCAGACAAATGCTCTTCGGAATCTCCGAAAAATACGTTTTTACCGTCTTTATGAAGGGAAATATTAACATGCATTCCGCTTCCGGCTTCGCCGAATTTAGGCTTAGGCATAAAAGAGGCAAACATATCGTTTTCTCTTGCAATTGATTTTACGGCAAGCTTAAAGGTGATTATCTTATCGGCAGCCTCGAGGCAGTCGCAGTATTTGAAATCTATCTCGTGCTGAGCGAATGCATTCTCGTGATGTGACGCTTCTATATCGTATCCCATCTTTTCGAGAGCAAGACAAATTTTTCTTCTAATAATCGAACCGCTGTCTTTTGGCGCAATCTCGAAATATCCGCAAGTGTCTGCAGAATCGACTGTAGGATTACCTTTTTCATCGAGATTGAAAAGAAAAAACTCGCATTCGGGTCCGACTTTGCAAGAATAACCCATATCGGCGGCTTTTTTTATCGCGCGTTTAAGAACATATCTCGGATCACCCTCAAAAGGCGTTCCGTCGGTTTTATATATATCGCAGATTAAGCGAGCAACTTTCCCGGGTTCTTCGGAAAAAGGAAGTACGCAGAAAGTATTAAGATCGGGAACAAGCCTCATGTCCGATTCTTCGATTCGAGCAAAACCCTCTATAGAAGAACCGTCAAACATACAACCTTTTTCTAAGACGTTTTTAAGCTGACTTCTTGTTATCGCGACGCTTTTAAGCATGCCGAAAATATCGGTAAATTGAAGTCGCACGAATTCGATTTGTTCTCTTTCGGCTATAGCTAAAATCTCGTCAACAGTCATTGCTTTATCCTCCAAAAGTACTATTTTGATTTTATTATATTCAAAGTTTTTAGTCAAACAAAATTTATTGCTTTTTTCGATAATCTTATGTATACTTTATCTAAAGATACTAACAAAGATTTTATAAGGCAATGCAAAATAAATGGAAAATGTAATCGCATACGTAACAATGATATTGACTGCCGGTATAACGCCGGGGCCTAACAACTTCAATTCATTGACGAATTCTTCTAAAAACGGCTTCAAAAAGAATATTCCGCTAACTCTCGGAATGAGTATCGGAATTTTTATCGTCGCGTCCCTTTCTGCATTATTATCAAATACTTTAAGCACGGTTTTACCCGAAATAACGGTTTATCTTAAAATACTTTGCTCGGCATACCTACTTTGGCTTATAATAAAACTATGGTTGCCTAAAAAAGCAAGCGGAGATAAAAAATCGATAAACGGTTTTTTGCAAGGGCTTTTGTTTCAATTCGTAAATGCAAAAGTATGGCTGTTCGCAATTTCAAGTATGTCTTTATACGTATTGCCCTATTACCCGAATTTCACGACGCATTTGTTATTTGCAACTTTTCACGCCACGTCTGCTTTTATCGAAATTAATATTTGGGGGCTTTTCGGGCACTTCCTCAAAAACTTTTTCGACAAGCATAAGGTTATTGCGAATATAATTCTCTCCATTGCATTACTTTATTGTATAGTTTCGGTTTATATGTGATATGGAAAAATTCGATTATTCTTTAATTGAAAAAGGCGACGTTATCGGAGTTGCGTTATCAGGCGGAAGAGATTCCGTCGCTTTGCTATATAATTTGATAGATTATCAACAAAAGCTAGATTTTTCGATTGCAGGAATAAACGTCGATCACTTAATTCGCGGCGAAGAATCACATAGCGACAGCTTGTTTTGCATCGAACTTTGTAAAAAACTAAATATCCCGTGTTATTTTGAAAAAATAAACTGCGTAGCATACGCAAATAGCACAGGCTTAACTCTCGAAGAAGCTGCCAGAATCAAGCGATATGAGTATTTCGATAAAATTTTGAACGAAAACATCGTAACAAAAATCGCACTCGGTCATCATAAAAACGACAACGTCGAAACAATTCTGTTTAATCTTTTTAGAGGCTCAGGCGCAAACGGCGTAAGCGGAATGAAAAAGTCAAGAGGCAAATATATCAGACCGTTATTGAACGTTTCGCGCCAGGAAATAGACGATTACGTCAAGAATCATAACTTGAAATATGTTGAAGACTCTACTAACGCAAATACAGATTATAGCAGAAACTACATAAGAAACGTTTTAGTTCCGACAATCACAGAGAAATTCCCCCATGCTATTGACTCTATCGCCCGTTTTTCTGACAATATATCCGAACAAGAAGCTTTTATTGAGGATATTGCTTCCGAATTTATTTTGTTTTGCGAAGAAAAATGCATAATCGACGTTGATGACATTAAAAAACCGATTTTCGTTAAAGCGGTTAATATGTGTATGAGACATTTTGGAATTACGCACGAAGTATATAAAGTCAATTACGACGACTTGTGGGAGCTTATATCGAAACAAGGCGGCAAAAGCGTGCATTTGACTCAAGGCATAGTCGCGACAAAAGAATATGACGGCATTGTATTTTCAAGAAAAACCGATATCCCCTATTTTCAAACTGAGATATTAGAGCATGCTTTCGAGTTCCAAGGAGTCGAGTATTTACTTAAAAAAAGCGAAAAACGTGAAATCGCGCCAAATACACTGTCATTTGACTTTGACAAATTACCGAAAGATGCTATAATAAGAACACGCCTAAACGGTGACGTTTTCAAAAGAAAATCCGGGAGCGTAAAGCTTAAGGAATATCTAATCGACAAAAAGATCCCGATATCTAAAAGAGATAAAATGCTTTTTATCGCGTCGGGCAACAACGTTTTAGCCGTTCTTTGCAGCGAATGCGGTGTTGATTTATTTATCGACGAGTATTCTAAAAATATTTTTACCATTAAAATTAAGGAGTAATTAAACCCCCATGGAAAACAAAGGAATGTATCAGGATTTAGAAACAATACTCATATCTAAAGAAGATCTTCAAAACCGCATAAATGAAATCGCTAAACAGCTCGACGAAGAGTATAAAGATAAAAACCCCTTGATGGTTTGCATTTTGAAAGGCGCTGTAATGTTCTTCTCCGACCTTACGAGAGCCATGACAATTCCTCTTGCAATAGACTTTATGTCTCTCTCCTCATACGGTTCCGGCACGAGATCGTCCGGCGAAGTTAAGATGATTAAGGATTTGGACAGCAAAATCGAAGGCAGAGACGTTATTATCGTTGAAGACATTATGGACAGCGGATATACCCTTACGTACCTTAAAAAAGTACTTGCAAGCCGTATGCCCAATTCAATTAAAATCTGCTGTTTGCTCGACAAGCCGTCAAGACGTGAAGTCGACATTCAACCCGATTACGTATGCTTCGAAGTCGAAAACCAATTTGTAGTCGGATACGGTCTCGATTATGATCAAAAATACAGAAATCTTCCCGAAATCGGCGTTCTTCAACCGTCTGTTTACGAGAAATAATAGCTATTAATAAAACTTAAGCGTCCGCAAAAACGGACGCTTTTTCTATAATAATAAGTTATATTTCACAATAATTCTTTGTCTCAGGATTTTATTCGTTATGCATTGACAATATCGCTTGATCCTAAAAGATGCTTTTCAACGTATATTATTCAAAATCTTTGTTTTTAGTTTTAGATTTGTCGCGTCTCGATATCCGAGCTTTCCGTAGAAATGCTCGTGCAACTCGTCGTTAACGGCGATAAGTTGAACCATCGAAGCGCCCATAGATGAAACTATGTTTTCAAGCTCTGCCATCATACTTGTACCAATGCCGCTGTTTTGATGACTCGACGATATAATAATTTCCGCAAGATCATATGAAGTAAGGTCGTCGTATGTTTGAAATCTTCCCATCGCAAACCCAATCGGCACACCGTCCTCTTCCGCAAGTAAGCAAAATGCATCGGGAGAGCCGAGAACTTGCCATACTCTTTTATAAGTTAATTCACAAGTAAATGTTCCGCCAAGACCGTTCCAGTATTCCATATAAAGCGGAATAATCCTTTCTATATCATCTTTTTTCATTTGCCTATACGCAATTCCCATATTTCACCACTATATATTGAATTTAAATGATTATCCATTGAAAGCCGAATCAATAGAGCTTAAAAGGCGTCTTTTTTGTTTATTCCGAAAAATCTTTGTTTGTAGTATAAACGAATACTTGCAATTAAGTCAATAATACTTACATTGCCGATTGAATTTATCTAAACCATTATCATTGGATTTACAAAATTTTTTTGCTTAACACAAGAAGATAAATCAAATCTTTTTGATATTATATCACAAAGAAATAATATCAGCTACAATATTTGAATAGAAAAACGACGTTCGTTTTAGTTGAACGCCGTTTTTAAATTTATCGATATTTTTAATTACGCCTTAGGGCCTGCTTTTACAAGAGCCTTTCCTGCTTCATTTGTCGTATACTTTTCGAAGTTCTTAACAAATCTCGAAGCAAGGTCTTTAGCCTTAACTTCCCACTCTTCGGAATTTGCGTAAGTATCTCTCGGGTCGAGAATTGCGCTGTCAACGCCGTTCAACTCGGTAGGTACTTCGAAATCGAAATAAGGAATCTTCTTTGTGGGAGCGTTATTGATATCTCCATTCAAAATCGCGTCGATAATTCCGCGCGTATCTTTTATGGAAATTCTCTTGCCTGTTCCGTTCCAACCTGTATTTACAAGGTAAGCCTTTGCACCGGAAGCTTCCATTTTCTTAACGAGCTCTTCTGCATATTTCGTAGGATGAAGCTCCAAGAACGCCTGACCGAAGCAAGCCGAGAACGTAGGCGTCGGCTCGGTTATTCCGCGCTCGGTTCCCGCAAGCTTAGCGGTAAATCCGGACAGGAAGTAATATTGAGTCTGTTCGGGAGTAAGAATTGATACGGGAGGCAAAACTCCGAATGCATCGGCAGACAAGA
>CAZIPL010000034.1:0-14730 GCA_964541255.1 uncultured Clostridia bacterium
AGCTTAAGGAGAACCACATCATTCCTTTGCAAGCAATGCTTCGAGGACTTGCGACGTATAACGATAACGATAAAGCGTTTCAGTTTGTCAACGGGAGTCGATTAAAATTCGGCTATTGTGCAAATGAAAGCGACGTTACGCAATATCAAGGAGTCGAATATGACGTTATCTTTATCGACGAGGCGACGCAGTTGACGGAGTTCCAATTCCAAACAATAAATGCGACGATTCGAGGCACGAATGATTTTCCGAAGCGAATGTATTTGACTTGCAATCCTGGAGGAGTTGGGCATGCGTGGGTGAAGAGGCTTTTTATCGACAAAGAGTTTTTGCCGACGGAAAACCCGAACGATTATACATTCATAAAAGCATTGGTTTTCGATAACGAGGCGTTGATGTCGTCGAACAGCGAGTATGTCAAAACGCTTGAGAGCTTGCCAGAGGGGCTTAAACAAGCGTGGCTATATGGCGATTGGGACATATTCGAGGGGCGTTTTTTCCCCGAATTTAGCCGAGATATACACGTTGTAGAGCCTTTCGTCATTCCCGACGAGTGGAAGCGATACCGTGTGTTTGACTACGGTCTTGACTGTTTCGCTTGTTATTGGGTAGCCGTCGATTACGACGAAAACGCATATTTCTACCGAGAGCTACACGAGGGCAATCTTCTCGTATCGGAAGCGGCAAAAAAAATGATAGCGTATAGCGACGGCGAGTCGGTTCGAGCGACATTTGCGCCGCCAGATATGCTTAATAGGCATCGAGAGACGGGTCGGTCAACGTCGGAGATATTTCACGATTACGGCGTAGATTTGACTATTTCGTCGAATGACAGAACGGCTGGATGGCTCAATGTCAAAGAAGCGATGAAAGTTATTATCGACGAGCAAGGTTGTAAGACGGCAAAAGTCAAATTGAATTTAGAGTTAGTGAAATTAAAATCGGATAATTCAGATAGAAAATATTTTGAACGGATAAACGAAGAAGCATTTCCACTTTTTGAACGAATGAGTTTTGATGAAATATTTGATTTTGCATCAAACACAAATACGGATGTTCTCGGAATATATGTTGGGGATAAACCGATAGGATTTGCCGTTCTTTTGAAAAACGCAGAGTGCGGATATATTTATTTTATAGCCATTGATCAGAGTATGCGTTCCAAAGGTTATGGCGGTGCTGCAATACAAAAGATAATGAAAGCATATCCCGAATTGCAACTTGTGTTGGATTTTGAAATCATTGATGAAAACGCAGAAAACAACGAACAAAGGCTCCGTAGAAAAAACTTTTATCTTCGGAATGGATTTCACGAAACGGGCAATTACACAATGCTTCGAGACGAACGCTTCGAGGTAGTGTGCAACGGGGGAGAACTCAATAAAACAGCCTTAAAAGATTTGCTTGGTATTTTGCATAAATATCGCCTAGAATTCCCGGATATTTTGATATGAGTTTTAATGTTAAATTCTTCAATTTATAGGTGTACTCACATTGTACCAGAATCGGTAGTAGTACGCACTTAACCCCCAACTTGATTCATTTATGATAGTGAAAGAGTCGGGCGTTTTTCTTGCCTAAAAACAATAATACAATAATAATAGTGCAAGGCGAATATATTTTGTTGACTTTTACTTTGTCGTGTGATACAATTAGCGCATAAAAAGTATGGAAAGGAGTGTTTAAAATGAAACATATAAAGACTATTGAAACGCGTAATATTTGCGAGAGCACTAAGAACGGCGGTTGCGGCGAATGCCAGACTTCTTGTCAGTCTGCTTGCAAGACGAGCTGCGGTATTGCTAACCAAAAGTGTGAGAATTCCAAAGAGAGCAAATAATAAAAGGATATTTTTTTAAAAGAATGGGTCGTCGTGCGTTGCGTCGGGTTTGTCGGAAAGAAGATTCGTTTCGACAGAGGCGGAATTCGTGCGACTTTTTCTTTATGGATAAGTATGGTACATCAATATAAATTAAACGGCTACGATATAGTTTTGGATTGCGCTTCGGGTTCTGTGCACGTTGTCGACGACGTTGCGTACGATATGATAGCGGAATATGAAAACTTGCCAAAAAACGAGCTTATATCTTTAATTTCGGAAAGATATCCAAGCGAAAACATCGAAGATTTAGAAGTATGCTATGACGAAATAACGTCTTTGAAAGAAAACGGAAAGCTTTTTGCCGAAGATACCTTTGCGCCGTTAGCAGGCAAATTAAAGCAAAAAAGCAGCGGCATCGTCAAGGCGCTTTGCTTGCACGTTGCGCATACTTGCAATCTGAATTGTTCGTATTGTTTCGCAAGCCAAGGTAAATATCACGGCGACCGTGCCGTTATGAGTTATGAGGTGGGCAAACGCGCTCTTGATTTTCTCGTCGAAAATTCCGGTACGAGACGTAATCTTGAAGTAGACTTTTTCGGCGGAGAACCTCTTATGAATTTCGACGTCGTCAAGCGTCTTGTGGCTTACGCAAGGTCTATCGAAAAAGATAAGAACAAAAACTTTAGGTTTACGCTCACGACGAACGGTGTGCTTATAGACGATGACGTCATCGAGTTTGCGAACAAAGAAATGAGCAACGTCGTTTTGTCGTTAGACGGAAGAAAAGAAGTTCACGATCGTTTTAGAGTAGATATGGCGGGCAAAGGAAGCTTTGACCGCATTGTTCCGCTGTTCCAAAAATTCGTTGAAAAACGCGGTGGGAAAAACTACTATATGCGCGGTACCTTTACTCATTACAATCCCGATTTCGTGAACGACATAAAAGAAATGCTCGATCTCGGGTTCACGGAGCTCAGTATGGAACCCGTTGTCTGCAAGGACGACGATCCGTCGGCTCTTACGGAAGCAGATAGAGAGCTTGTCAAAAAGCAATATGAAGAGCTTGCTTTGCTTATGATAGAGCGTAGGAAACAAGGAAAACCGTTTACGTTTTATCATTATATGATAGACTTAAAGGGCGGTCCTTGCATATATAAGCGCGTTTCGGGCTGCGGAAGCGGCACTGAATATATGGCTGTTACTCCTTGGGGCGATCTATATCCTTGCCACCAATTTGTCGGCGAAGAAAGGTTCAAATTGGGCAACGTTTTCGACGGCGTTACCAATAAAGAAGTCCAAAGCGAATTTGCCGATTGCAATGTTTATACTCGCAAGGAATGTGCCGACTGCTGGGCTAAGCTATATTGCGCAGGCGGTTGCGCGGCGAACGCTTACCACGCAACGGGAAGCGTAAACGGCGTGTATAAAAGCGGCTGCGAGCTTTTCAAAAAGCGTATCGAATGCGCGATTATGCTCGAGGTTTCAAAAGAGGACGAATAATCGGACGATAAGACAAAAGACATAAAAAGTATATCTATTTTTGTTATGATAAGAACTCCCGTTTGTGATTTCATAGAAAAATACCGCTCGAATAAAACGCGGTTTCATATGCCGGGGCATAAGGGCGTAGGCAGTGTCGAAAGAGACGATATCACCGAAATTCGCGGTGCCGACGTTTTGTATTCGCCGAGCGGCATAATTTTGCAAAGCGAAAAAATCGCAAGCGAGATTTTCGGTTCGAAAGCAACGTTTTTTTCTACGGAGGGTTCCTCGCTTTTAATAAGAGCGGCGGTATATCTTGTAAAAAAATATAAAAGCGATGAGAAAAAATGTGTCAAAATTGCGGCGGCAAGAAACGTTCATTCGTCGTTCGTTTCCGCGTGCGCTCTTTCCGATGTCAATCCCGTTTGGATTTACGGCGAAAGCGAGAGCTTGATGTCGTGTAAAATTTTAGGAAGCAGTCTCGATGCTTTTTTGCGTGAAGAAAAACCGGATTGTTTATATATCACTTCGCCCGATTACTTGGGCTGTATGGCGGATATAAAAAAAATTGCCGACGTTTGCCATAAAAACGGTGTTCTTTTGATTGTCGATAACGCGCACGGAGCATACCTAAAATTTATCGGCAAAAACACTCATCCGCTCGATTGCGGCGCCGATATTTGCATCGAATCCGCGCATAAGACCTTGCCGTGCTTAACAGGTACGGCGTATCTTCATTTTGGAGAAAGCTGTCCCGATTATTTTGTCCAAAACGCCAACGACGCGATAAGACTTTTCGCTTCGACAAGCCCGTCATATTTGTTGATAGCGTCGCTCGATAGGTTTAACGGTTTAGCAGAAAGCTACGCCGAAATGATTATTAGTACCTCTTCGGTCATTTCGGAAGTTAAGAAATCTTTATCTGAAGCAGGCTATGAGCTTTGCGGAGACGAACCTTTGAAAATCACGTTGAAACCGAAAAGCTACGGATATACGGGGGACGAGATTGCGGACGTTTTAGAAAAACAAGGCATAATCGTCGAGTTTTTCGATAAAGATTACGTAACGCTTATGATTTCTCCGTATAATAAAAAGTCCGCGATACAAAAAACGCTCAAAGTGCTAAAAAGTATACCCAAAAAGACTGCCGTTTCGATAGCTCCGCCTAAGGTGGTAGTCGGTAAGCGCGCTTTGAGCATTAGAGAGGCTGTTTTTTCAAAGACCGAAGAAGTTCGAACGGATATTGCTAAAGGCAGAGTTTTAGCCGAGCTTTGCGTTTCCTGTCCGCCCGCGGTGCCGATTCTTTGCTGCGGCGAAATAATCTCGGACGAAGCCGTTTCGGCGTTTGAGTATTACGGAGTAAATACTCTTAAAGTCGTAAAATGAAAGGTCAAACCTAAAACTCGTTATTAAAGTATAATAGAGTGTGTAAAGAATTCGTTTGTCGGCAAATTTTTTTTCAAATAGTGTTGACAACGGATAAAAATTGGAATACAATGAAAACGTGAGAGCGAGAGCTTTCAAGAATCGAATATAATCCGGTAGGTAAGGTTACCATAGGGATACGGGTTGCTGCCGCAAAAACAAGGAGACTTGCGTTTGTTGGTCAGCAGGGAATGTCGAAAAACAAGGCGTTCCTTAATGCAATTTCATCGCCCTACGATACTAAAGCCAGTACGGTCGCAAAAAGCCTTTTTCCTGTCGGTATAGTAATTTTTCGACAGGTTTTTTATTGAAAAAATGCGATAACGCTTAAAGCAATACGGAAAGGAGGGTTTTCTATGGATAGAATCGATTATGAAAAGATAATGGAATTGGTAGAAGAACGCAAATACGCCGCCGTAAGACGAGAGCTCGACGAGCTTCACCCCGTTGACATTGCGGAAGTATTTTCCGAAATTGACCACAAGGTCTTGCCCGTAGTATTCCGATTATTGCCGAAAGAAACCGCCGCAGAAACATTTGTCGAGCTTGACAGCGAGCATCAGGAAGCGCTCATAAAGGGCTTTTCGGACTATGAGTTAAAGGACATGCTGAACGAGCTTTTCGCCGACGATACCGTCGATATCTTGGAGGAAATGCCTGCAAACGTCGTTCAGAGAATGTTGCGCAATTCATCGCCCGAGATGAGAAAGGAACTCAACGAGCTTTTGAAATATCCCGACGATTCCGCAGGCGGTTTGATGACGACGGAGTTTGTCTCGCTAAAAGAGGGAATGACGGTTGACGAAGCGCTTTTATACATCAAAAAAACGGGTATCGATTCCGAGACGATTTATAATATGTATGTCACCGACGCGCAAAGAAAGCTTTTGGGTATGGTGTCGATAAGACAACTCATATTTGCCGAAAGGAACCAAAAGATCGCAGAGCTTATGGACGACAACGTCATTTTCGTAACGACTTTGGAAGATAAAGAAGCCGTAGCGAATATGTTCTCGAAATACGACTTAAGCGTTATGCCCGTCGTTGACGGAGAGGATAGAATAGTCGGTATTATCACGGTAGACGACGCCGTTGACGTACTTGTCGAAGAAGCTACCGAAGATATGCAAATCATGTCCGCCGTCGTACCTATCGAAGAAACGTATTTCGATACGTCGATTGTGAAGCATTGGTCGAAGAGAATAGTTTGGCTTTTGTTCCTCATGATTTCGGGCGTCGCGACGGGACTTATCATAGACCATTATGAGGGCTTGATAGCAAGTTTGCCTCTTTTGGTAGCGTTCATTCCGCGCCTTATGGACGCGGGCGGTAACTGCGGATCGCAAAGCTCGACGATGATAATCCGCGGTCTCGCGCTTGACGAAATTCGCCCGAAAGATATAGGGAAATGTATGCTGAAAGAGCTTGGAATAGCTTCTATGGCGGGCGCTACTTTGGCGATCGCAAATGTCGGAATCGTTTGGGTTATGTACGGAGGCGAATATCCCGCAGACGTCGTTTGGAGTTTGTGCTTGGCGTTTGGAATAACTCTGTTCTTGGTCGTCATAATCGCAAAGCTTCTCGGTTGCACGCTTCCTATTTTGGCAAAGCTTTGCAAATTAGACCCCGCAATCATGGCGTCGCCGATAATAACGACACTTGTCGATATCACGTCGATGTTCATATATTTTGCAGTCATTCAGACCTTTGTTTCGAGTCTTCTTTGATAATATATATTGATAGTAAATATGGCTTAAAATACGTCAAACTTTTTTATTTTGACAAAACTGAAAAAGCGTTGTAATATATAAAGTAGATATTATAAGCATATAACCAAATTGAAAGGAGAATATAAGGAGAATATAAAAATGACCGAATATATCATCGAAAAACTCAAAGAGCTGACGTCGATTCCAAGCCCCACGGGATATACTTTCTTGGCGGCGGATTATGTTATGAAAGAGCTTCAAAATCTCGGTTTTTCGCCAAAACTTACGAATAAAGGCTGCGTTGTGTGCGAGCTTGGCGGAGAGGGGAATCCGATAATACTTTCTGCGCATATCGATACTTTGGGCGGAATGGTAGAAGAGATTAAGCCTAACGGCAGACTCAAAATAACAAGACTCGGCGGACTCAAGGCGGAAAACTGCGAGGGAGAGAATTGCGAGATAAGAACGCGCTTGGGCAAAGTTTTCAGCGGAACGTATATGCTTAACAACCCGTCGGTACACGTCAACGGCGAATATGACGACACGAAACGAACCTTTGCTAATATGGAGGTTGTCATCGACGAAGACGTCAAGAACGCCGAAGATGTAGAAAAGCTCGGGATTTCAAACGGCGATTTCGTATGTTTCGATCCGAGGACGGTCGTTACGGAAAGCGGATATATCAAGTCGAGATTCTTGGACGATAAGCTCTCCGTTGCGATACTTTTGGGCTTGGCAAAAGAGGTTGCGGAAAATGAAGTTACCCTTTCGAGAAAGACTTATATTTTCGTCACGGTATACGAAGAAGTCGGACACGGAGCGTGCGCGGGCTATCCGACCGACGCTACGGAGATAATGTCCGTCGATATGGGGTGCGTCGGAAGCGGTTTGAAGTGTACGGAAAAAGACGTAAGCATATGCCTCAAAGACTCAAGCGGACCGTATAATTACGAAGTAACGACAAAGCTTATCGAAAAGGCAAAAGAAAACGGCATATCGTATGCCGCCGACGTATATCCTTTCTACGGCTCCGATGCCGACGCGGCGCTTTCGGCAGGCGCGGATATGAAGCATGCTCTTATTGGCGCAGGCGTTTATGCAAGCCACGGCTACGAGCGTTCGCATAAAGAGGGCGTCGAGAATACCTTGAACCTCATAAAAGCATATTTGGCGTAAATAGATTTATTTGCAAAACAATATAATAAAAAAGGTTAAAATCACTGAGAAACAGTTGCTTTTCGGTGATTTTTATTTTTGTAAGATATTTGTTTTATAAAACGTTTGCGTAATAAGTGGGTAAAAACCGTATTGACAACGGGGAAATGTCGTGTTATAATTGAAAAAATTAACCGACTATAGAATATTTTATAGCTTACGGAAATTTCATAGGGGGGGGGAAGCGGCAATGGCAGCAACAATAAAAGACGTGGCAAGATGTGCGGAGGTGTCGATTTCAACCGTCTCGCGAGTAATGAATCGTAACTATCCCGTCAGCGACGAAGTAAGGGAAAAGGTCGAACGAGCGATAGAAAAGACGGGGTATAAGACAAATGCGTTGGCAGGCGGACTTAGAACGAAGACTTCGAAGCTTATCGCAATTGCTATCCCGGGCGTTGCCAATACGTTATATATGGAGATAGTTCGAGGCGTTCAAAAGGTCGCCGACGAGAGGAACTACACGCTTGTCGTTGTGGATACGGGCGAAGACGATGAAAAGGAGCAAAAGGTTCTCGACAATTTGCTTACTTGGCAAATAAACGGACTTATCATTGCGCCCGCGTCACCCAAGCCCAAGGCATTGAAAGATATTAAGAAGAGCAATATAAACGTCGTTGTCGTCGATAGAGATGTTGGCGAATATGTTAATACAGACCGCATAATCTGGAAAAACTACGAAACGGCACGAAAGCTTACGAAGCACCTTATAGAAAACGGGCACGAGAAAATAGCTCTCATTTGCGCGCAAAATAGGTTCTCCGTCGGGTTTGACAGAAAACGAGGATACTTAGACGAGCTTAAAGCAAACGGAATCGAGCCTCAAAAAGAGCTATACGACAACACGAATTTTTCTATCGACGAGGCGTATGAAACGGCAAGAACGCTTATGGAAAGCGACGATCCGCCGACAGCTTATATAGGGCTTTGCTTTTATTGCACGAAAGCCATTATGAAAGCTGCGAGAGATTTGGGCTTAAGAATCCCCGAAGACGTATCGGTCGCGAGCTTTTCGAAGTTTGATCTCAACGAATATTATTATCCGAAGATCACGAACGTCGAAGAAGACCTTTGCGAAATGGGCGAGAAAGCCGCGAGATTGCTTTTCGACAGAATCGACGAGGGCGCCGTTTCGAAAGAAACAAAGACAATCGTTATGACAGCCGATATGGTGGCAAGAGATTCCGTCAAAAACATTAAAGGGGAATAGCATTTCAAAGTATTTGGTATATAAAAAGGAAAACCGAAAAAGGGAAATTAAAAAACTTTTAATAGAGATTTTATTTATTGCAAGCGTCGAAACGATTGAGTTTGCAGCCAATTTATAAAAAAACTTTTAATATGAATATTTAAGCGGAAAGAAAAACTTTTCCGCTTTTTATTTTGGGGATTTTCTATATAAACAGCGTGAATATAAAACCATTACGTCGCTATATTTTTTCGAAACTCTTTATTTTTGATTGCTCTTGTGCTACAATGATTTTATGAATAAATACACTCACGAAATTGAAAATATAGATATAGAAAAAAGCGAGATAACGCTGTCTTTTTTCGGTGGCGTCGAAGCGATAATTCAAAGGCTCGAAGAACGGGTTTTGAGAGTAACGCTTAAAAACAAAAGCGAAAAAATGCTTCCGACCTTTGCGATTTGCCCTAAAGGCGAAATGCCGCGAAACGGTCGCGACAGACTCTCAATTGACGGCTTTTCGAATATGCCTTTTGATAAGATAGAAAACGGCAACGGCATAATTCAAGCTAAGTTCTCAGATTTTACTTTGAATATTTTCGATAAGCCTTTCCGCATAAGCGTTGAAAAGGACGGCAAAGAGATTTATTCCGACAGAAAAACGCAAAGCTACAATTTCTACGGCGAGCTTGGCGGGAAGACTTACCATTACATAGAGAAAAAGCGCGGCGAAAAGCACTTCGGCTTAGGGGATAAAGGCGGAAGCGTTGACAAAACGAATAGACGTTTTCGCATAAAGTGCCTCGACGCGATGGGGTATGACGGCGAAACTACCGACGTTTTATATCACCACGTGCCTTTTTATATCACAAAAGGCGAGGATTATTGCTACGGGATATATTACGACACCCACGCAGATTGCGAAATAGACTTAGGCAACGAGATAGATAACTACCACGGAAAGTATAAATATTTTTCGACGGACGACAACGCACTATGTTATTATCTTGTTTTCGGAGATATAAAGACGGTTGCTTGCGACACGTCGAAATTATTCGGCAAAACCGCGCTTATGCCGCTTTTCTCATTCGATTATGCGGGAAGCACGATGACTTATACCGATAGCCAAAATGCGCAAGAGCTTTTGGACGGCTTTTTGGATATTGCGAAAGAAAAGGGCTTTTCGTGCAGATCTTTTTATCTGTCGAGCGGATATACTTCGATAGAAAACCGTCGGTATGTCTTCAATTGGGATGGGGAAAAGTTCCCCGATGTAAAGTCGCTTACAAAAAAATATAATGATAACGGAACGTATTTTATTGCGAACGTTAAGCCGTGCTTTTTGACGACTCATCCGCTATATAACGAAATGGCGGGAAAAGGCTATTTTTTGCATTATAAAGACGGCACGCCAGCTCTAAGTCAATTCTGGGACGGCTTAGGCTCTTATATAGATTTCACAAACCCCGAAGCCTTTGACTTTTGGGTTAAAAACATCAAAGAGCAGCTTATAGACAACGGCATTTATTATACTTGGAACGACAACAACGAATATGAGATTTGGGACGAAGAGGTCTATTGCCACGGCTTCGGTGAAGAGGTTCGAGCATATTTAATAAAGCCCGTATTTTCCTATTTAATGCTAATGGCGTCGCAAAAAGCACAAGAGGGAAACGGAAGAAAAACGCAATTTATGTCGGTGAGGTCTTGCGGCTTGGGCGCGTCGCGATATGCTGCTACTTGGACGGGAGATAACAAAACGGATTTTTCGACGCTGCGAGCCAATCATAAAGCCGCAATGGGAATGAGTTTGTCCGGAATTTTCAATTTCGGTCACGATATAGGCGGTTTTGCGGGCGGAAAACCCTCAAAAGAACTATTTTTAAGGTGGCTTCAAAACGGAGTGTTTACGCCGAGGTTTTGCATACATTCTTGGAACGATGACAACGAGCCTACGCTTCCGTGGATGTATGAAGATATAGAAAACTGCGTCAAAGAGCTTTTCAAGCAAAGATATTCCTTTTTGCCGTATATATACTCCGTCGCGGCGGCGTCTTTTGAAAATAATACGCCGATAATCTCTCCGATGTTTTATATGTTCGATGACGAAAAAATCGATGTCGAAAGCGACGATTTTATGTTGGGAGAAAGCGTCTTGGCGGCGAATATTTTCGACGAGGGGAAAACCAAACGAAAAGTTTATCTTCCGAAAAACAGCGACTGGTATTATGGCGATATCTGTTGCGGCGGCGGAAAATATGTCGAAATCGAGAACACGCCGAAAGACAAAGCCGTGTATTTCGTGAAAGGCGGGAGTATTCTTCCGATAGCGGAAACAAAAAACTATTCTTTTTCAGAAAAACCATTTGACGTAACTATGAATATATACGGCAAAGCTAATGGAGAAACGTCCTTTTGCTATTACGTCGAAACGCCGCAAGGAACGACAGAAAAGCACGAGATCAAAGCTAAGTTTAATAATAAAGAAGTTTTAGTCGAATGCGACGAATATATTTCCCAAAACACAAAGTTTGCGCTCATAGATAATCTAAAAAGAAAAATTGTTGTTATAAAAAACTGAAAATAACCGCACTCAAAACCCACAAAATCTTTGAGTTTCTTATAACGAGTTTTTGCTTGTTCGTTTACGTCGGTTTTCGTAATAATGTAAAAAAACAAGCTGCGTTTTGGTTTTAGACGTATTATGAGAAGTTATTCGCCGATTTTGCAAATTGATTGGGTTAGTACTTAATTACGACGCTTTCAATGGAAAACGCAGACTTTCTATGAATATGGCGAAAAAACGCAATAATGCGCTTTGATTGTTTTGAAAGGCAACGATAAAAGCATATGCCTGCATTTATGGCAACTAATAACCGATAAATATATAAAGCGGCTTGCATTTATTTGCAAAAACGAAAGGCGATGTGATAAAATATCTATTAAATATAAAACAAAAGCTTTAAGGAAAACAGTATGAATCTCGAACAAAGCTACAACCCGCAAGGGTTTGAAAAGGAATTATATCAAAACTGGGAGCAGAAAGGCTATTTCACCCCCAAAATCGACAAGAGCAAAAAGCCCTTCACGACGATGATGCCCCCTCCGAACATCACGGGGCAGCTTCACTTGGGGCACGCTTACGACGAAACCTTGCAAGATACCATCATTCGTTATAAGAGAATGAGAGGTTTTTGCACTCTTTGGGTTCCGGGAACCGACCATGCGTCTATCGCAACGGAGGTTAAGATCGTCGAACAGATGGCAAAAGAGGGACTCACCAAAGAGATGATCGGCAGAGACGAATTTATGAAACGCGCGTTTGCGTGGAAAGAAAAATTCGGCGGAAGAATAGTCGAACAGCTCAAAACGTTGGGTTCTTCCTGCGACTGGTCGAGACTTGCGTTCACCATGGACGAGAATCTTTCTCGCGCCGTCAAGGAAGTGTTCGTCAAGATGTATAACGACGGGCTTATCTATCAAGGCTCGAGAATAATAAACTGGTGTCCCGAATGCAAAACGGCGCTTTCCGACGCGGAAGTCGAATACGAAGAACAGCCGTCGTATTTGTGGCATATCAGATATCCTTTTGCCGACGGAAGTGGCTATTTGACGGTTGCTACGACACGTCCCGAAACGCTTTTCGGCGATACTGCGGTTGCCGTCAATCCGAATGACGAAAGATATAAAGATCTTATCGGGAAAACACTCAAACTTCCCTTGACTGATAGAGAAATCCCCGTTATAGCGGACGAATACGTCGATTTGGAATTCGGTACGGGCTGCGTAAAGATTACCCCCGCTCACGATCCCAACGACTTCAACGTAGGATTAAGACACAATCTTCCCGTTTTGAGAGTTTTGAACGACGACGCTTCGTTGAACGAAAACTGCGGCGAAAAATATGAGGGACTTTCGAGAGAAGAGGGAAGAAAGGCTGTTATCGCGGACTTGAAAGAACTCGGACTTTTGGAAAAGGAAGAGCCGCATGCGCATAACGTCGGCACGTGCTATCGTTGCCATACGACGGTAGAGCCTATCGTCAGCAAGCAATGGTTCGTAAAAATGGAAGAGCTTGCAAAACCCGCACTCGAAGCTGTCAAGAACGGCGATACAAGCTTCATTCCGAAGCGTTTCGAAAACGTATATTTCTCGTGGCTTAACAATATCAAAGACTGGTGCATCTCGAGACAGCTTTGGTGGGGACACAGAATTCCCGCGTATACTTGCGAAGAGTGCGGCGAAATGGTCGTTTCTGCCGACGCTCCGACGAAATGCCCTAAGTGCGGATGCACTCATATGAAGCAAGACGAAGACGTTCTCGACACGTGGTTCTCGTCGGCGCTTTGGCCTATGTCAACGCTCGGCTGGCCGCTAAAGACCGAAGATCTTGAATATTTCTATCCCACCGACGTTTTGGTTACGGGTTATGACATAATCTTCTTCTGGGTTGCGAGAATGATGTTCGACGGACTTTATACGATGAAAGAGCCGCCATTTAAGCATGTACTCATTCACGGACTTATCAGAGACTCTCAGGGCAGAAAGATGAGTAAGTCTCTCGGCAACGGAATAGATCCTATCGAAGTAATAGAAAAATACGGCGCAGACGCGTTGAGATTCTGCTTGGTAAACGGCGTAGCAATGGGTTCCGATTCGAGATTTTTGGAAGAAAAACTCGATTCGTCGAAGAACTTCATGAACAAGATTTGGAACGCGTCGAGATTTGCGCTTATGAACTTCGAGGGCAAGGAGATCGGCGAAATAGATTACGACAATCTTTCTTTGGGCGATAAGTGGATGCTTACGCGACTTTCAGAAGTATCCGAAGAGGTTGCCGCGAATTTCGATAACTACGACTTGGGGGTTGCCGTAGCAAAGCTTTACGACTTTGCTTGGGGCGAGCTTTGCGACTGGTATATCGAACTTATCAAGCCCGTTTTGTACGGCGACGACGAGAAAGCGAAGAATAACACTCTTGCCGTTCTAAATCACGTTTTGCAATCGACCTTGAAGCTTCTTCATCCGATCGTACCGTTCGTAACGGAAAAGCTCTATCAGGAATTCCCGGGACATGCCGAAACGATTATGCTCGAAGAATATCCCGTCGGCGGTGTGAAGTTTGAAAAAGAAGCCAAAGAGATGGAAAACGTCATGGACTTGATACGAGCTATAAGAACGGTTAGAAAAGAAATGGGAATCCCCATGTCGAAACGTTCGAAGCTTTACGTTTTGCCCGTTGACGAAGATATGAAAAACACCGTCTTGGCGGCAAGCGTATATCTTGAAAAACTCGGCTTTGGCAACGGAATAGAGCTTATCTCAAATGAGTCGGAAGCTCCTAAGGATTCTTTCGTCGCAACTGGCGTTGTCGGCAGAGTATTCATGGACGCGGGCGAGCTTGTCGATAAAGAAAAGGAACTTGCAAGACTTTACGCCGAAAAAGAGAAGATTCAAAAAGAAATCGACTTTGCTTCGAATAAACTCAATAACGTCGGCTTTATGGCAAAAGCTCCCGATAAACTCAAAGACGAGATTAGAGGTAAACTTGCCGCAAACGAGCAGAAAATGGCTGTTATTTTGCAGTCTATCGCAAAGTACGAATAAAAATCACGTAAAGTGTCAATAAAAGAAATTGAACGCTAAACGGGGAAAAATAAAGCATAAAGTGTGTAATAGGTTAAAACACAAAGTGTGTATCAGAATCAACACAAAAAGTGTAATAGAATTAAACACGAAGAACAAATAATAATAGAAAACTCTGTCGAACCAATCGCCAGAGTTTTTGTTTGTTAACAACGGAAAACGAGGCTCTCTTACCGAAAAAAGGAACCTATAATAAGGATTGCTGTTATCAAAAAGGTTTTGAAAGGGTTTAGGGGAAACTTTTC
>CAZIPL010000035.1:0-14723 GCA_964541255.1 uncultured Clostridia bacterium
AAAACAAAACAAACATAAAATAAAGACTAATTTTCATAACTTTAAGACAAAAGTTAAGAATTTTTCGATTTTTTAGGCAAAATATTTCGAGAACGACGTTTTCGGCATTATTACAAACAAACGCAATCACGTTTAGTTAAAGCTATTCATAGACTGTAATTAGTTATTAAACGGAGGAAAAACATTTGAGAAAAATTCTTTCTATCGTACTTTTCGTTATACTTCTTTTGACATTTTCTGCTTGCGAAAGCAACGACAAAACCACTCTTTCCGTCAACGAGGTTACGCATTCGGTTTTTTATTCTCCCTTTTACCTTGCGATCGAGCTGAAATATTTCGAAGAGGAAGGCATTGCAATTGAGCTTACAAACGGCGGAGGCTCCAACGTTTCGATGACGGCGGTAATTTCAGGGCAAGCGGATATAGGCTTAGTAGGCCCCGAGACGGTTGTTTATATTTTTAACGAGGGAAAAGACGATTATCCGATAGTTTTTGCTAAGCTTACGCAAAGGGACGGATCGTTTCTAATCTCCCGAAAAGACGAACCGAACTTTTCATATTCCGATCTTGAAGGAAAAGAGATTATCGCAGGGCGAAAAGGCGGACTCCCCGCGATGACTTTAGAATACGTTCTTAACCAAAACGGGCTTTATGACGGCAAAAACGTTAAGCTAAACTATGACATCGCATTCAATCTTCAAGCGGGAGCTTTTGAAAGCGGTACGGGAGATTACACTACCCTATTCGAACCAACCGCGTCTGACTTTTGCTTGGCAAAAAAGGGCTATTGCGTCGCAAGCATAGGAAAAGACTCGGGCGACGTGCCGTACACTTGCTTTGTCGCAACGAAAAGCTTTATCGATGAAAACCCCGATACTTTGAAAGGGTTTGTCAGAGCGTTAAAGAAAGCAAAAGCCTTTATGGATACGCATACGTCTATGGAAGTAGCGGAAATTCTCTTGCCGCAGTTTGAGGGCACGACGAAAGAACAGCTTCAAAACGCGGTGGAAAGCTATCTTGAAATAGACGCTTGGTCGGACGATTTCGTGCTTTCGAAAGAATCATTCGAAAGACTTCAAGACATTATGGAAAACGCGGGCGAGCTATCGAAAAGAGCGAACTTTGAAAGCGTGGTTTTCAACGATATAGCAAAAAGCGTTTCTTAATTTCAAAATTATTATTTAGAGCAAGGCTTGAAATGCATCCCAAAAGTTAGCCATTTTTTGGGTGCATTTTTTATTTCAAAAAAATGTTGTTTTTGGAGATATACTTACTTTACGTTTTTTTGCCATTGCAATAATAGTATTATTTTGCTATAATAAAAAGAAAAAAATAAGGACTTAACAATGAGACAAATTTTTAGCTTAAACGATAATTGGGAGTTTTTCTTCGATACAAACGATATAAAAAGAACCGACGGCGAAGCGATTTCTCTTCCACATACTTATAACGCCGTTGACGGTCAGGACGGCGGCGGGGATTATTTCAAAGGGACGTGCGTTTATAAGAAAACTCTTTCGATTACGCCGAAAAAGGGCAAAAAGTATTTTCTCGAATTTCAAGGCGTTTCGGCATCGGCAATTGTTTTTATCGACGGCAAAAAGATAGGTTCTCACGACGGCGGATATTCGACATTTAGGTTTGACGTTACAAATTATATTTACGACGGCGCGGAGCTTGAAGTTATCGTAGACAACAGCAAAAACGACAGAGTTTATCCGCAAAACGCAGACTTCACTTTCTACGGCGGAATATATCGAGACGTTTTTGTTATCGAAGTAAACGAAAACCACTTCGACCTTTTGTATCACGGTTCAAACGGCATTTTCGTTACGCCGACAAAGTTATGCGACAACACTTGGAACGTCAACGTCAAAACGCGTCTTATCGGAAGCGGCGAGGTCGAAGTTACGATAGGCTCTATGATAAAAAGAGGAACCGACGTAGATTTTATCATCGAAAATCCTACGCTTTGGGAGAGCAACGTCAACCCCTATCTTTATACCGCAACCGCAACGCTGTTTTTAGGCAGCGAAAAGCAAGACGAGATTTCGACAAATTTTGGAATAAGAAGCTTTTTTGTAGATAAAGACAAGGGCTTTTTCCTTAACGACAAAAGCTATCCCTTGCGCGGCGTTGCAATGCACCAAGATAGGCTCAATAAAGGCAATGCAATAAATAATAGCGACATCGAAGAGGATATCTCCCTCATATCGGAAATGGGCGCAACGACGGTGAGACTCTCGCACTATCAACACGCGCAAAAGACATACGAGCTATGCGACGAAAAGGGGCTTGTCGTTTGGACGGAGATTCCATATATCTCGGAGCATCTTAATAACGCCGAAGAAAACGCCATATCGCAAATGACGGAGCTTATTTTCCAAAACTACAATCATCCGTCGATTTTCTTTTGGGGACTTTCCAACGAAATTACTATGGCGCACGGCGACAATCCCGCTATTTTGCCGCTTCATCAAAAGCTCAACGAGCTTTGCCATACCTTAGACAAAACTCGCCTTACGGCGCTTGCCTGCATATCGAGCCTTCCGACAAGCTCTCCGCTTGTGAATCTAACAGACGTAACGTCATATAACCACTATTTTGGTTGGTACGGCGGAAACATTTCCGACAACGGCAAATGGTTCGACGAATTCCACAAAACTCACCCCGACGTTCCTATCGGAATGTCGGAATACGGCTGCGAAAATGCGTTGTGGCACTCCTCTCACCCCGAGCCCGGAGATTATTCCAACGAGTATCAGATGAAATATCACGAAAACATGATAAATCAGCTCTTTTCAAGGGAATATCTTTTCGCTACCCACGTTTGGAATATGTTCGATTTCGGAGCCGATATGAGAGACGAGGGCGGCACTCACGGAAGAAACAACAAGGGACTTGTTACATTTGACCGCAAAAGCAAAAAAGACACCTTTTTCGCATATAAAGCGCGTCTTTCGAAAGAACCCGTTTTGCACCTTTGTAGCAAAGAATTCGTAAACCGCGACGGAGATGAAACGGAATTTGTCGTTTACTCGAATTTGAAAAAAGTATCGCTTTATATAAACGACGTTCTTATCGAAGAAAAAGCAAATGAAGATTGCTTTTTCCACTTCAAAATAACGCAACCGAAAAACGAATATCAAGTCGAAGTCAAAGCGGATAATTTATCTGAAAGCGCACGCTTTTGCCACGTCGATAAGTTCGACGAAAGCTATACTTTCGGCGGTGCGACAATCCTAAATTGGTTTGACATAGAAACGCCAGAGGGATATTTTTCGGTCAGAGATCTTATGAAAGACATGCAAGGAACCAAGGCTTATGACATAGCAGTCGAGTTTGGCAATAAAATCAAAGAACACCGAGCGGAAGAGTTGCGTAAAAAAGAGGCTTTGACGGGAAAGAAAGCGGTTGTCGGCGGCGAAGGCATGAGCGAAGAAGACAGCTTGAAAACAATGCTCGAATTCTCTCCCCTGCAATTCATCAAAATGGGCTGGCCCGATATGCCGAAAGACGAAATCATCAAAATCAACGAGGCTTTCAACAAAATCAAAAAGCCGAAAAGATAGAATTTGCAAACTTTACTAACACGTTTAGATTGTATTGCAAAAAACTTTTTTAGCTAAACAGAACACGCGTATACATACAAATAACCTATAAAAAAGACATTTTACGTATTATCAATCAAAGCAAGAAACTATGCTTAAGTATTATAAACGATTTAACAATTGGATATCTAAAACAATAGACAATCTCAAAATCAAAAGCAATTCATTGGGATTTATTGTCGGTTTCTTTCTTCTTGTTCTTTGGCTCGGAGTATCGGGGCTGTTCCTTATCGGCGGAGTGTTTTACGGAATATATTATCTAATCCGTCTCCTTTTACATCTCGTTTTCAAAACGCCTATGCCCGAAAAAGCGCCGAAAAACGGTTATGAGTACGAAGAAAAAGTCGCAAAATCACTTAAAAGAAAAGGTTATCGCAACGTAGAGGTAACTTCTAAAAGCGGAGATTTCGGGGCAGATATAGTAGCAACAGATCCGCAAGGCAACCGTGTTTGCATTCAATGCAAATACTATTCTTCGCCCGTCGGATTATCCGCAATACAAGAAATCGTAACCGCAAAAGCAAAGTATTGCTGCACGAAAGCGGCGGTTTATACAAACTCGCAGTTCACGAAAAACGCAAAAGAGCTTGCACTTTTAAACGACGTCGATTTGTTTGAGTTTTATGAAGCATAACTAAATAAGGACCACTTTTTAGAGTAGTCCTTAATTTTTTCTGTTTTGAAACGGGACTGTTTAACTTTATGCTTTCGAAATCGAATTTTTCAAAACTTAAAAAACAACTTTATTTTTTATTAAACGTCAATAATTTCTCGAATAGTTTCAAAAATCCCATTTAGGAATAAAGCTCTCACCGACTGCTTCTCTATCTTGGAAAAAGCCGTCGATATTAAGTTCCAGCGCTTTTTGCTGCACTTTTTCTATCTCGGCGGAAAAAAGTTTTCTGTTTAGCTCTTTGAAATTCGATAAGTCGCCGAACGGAGTATATTGGCTCATGACTGAAACAAGCGTTTTCGGGAAGCGATTAGATATTAGTTCCAAAAGCTTTATGCTGTCTTGATAATGCTTTGGCAAAACAAGGTGCCTTATGATTACGCCCGATTTCATCATTCCCCTTTCGTCGAAAACGTCTTTTTGCCGGGAACGCATTTTTCCTATCGCCAAAAGTGCGGTCTCACGGTAGTTTTCTATTCCCGAAATGCTTTTTGCCAAACTATCGTCGAAATATTTGAAGTCGGGAAGATATATATCGACAATGCCGTTTAAGCTTTCAATCGTTTCGACGGAATCGTAGCCGTGAGAGTTATATACTATCGGAACACGCGGCTTATAGATCTCGACAGCTTCGATAATCTTCGGAACAAAATGCGTGGGACTGACAAGATTTATGTTATTCGCACCCATATCCTCTAAGCGTTTGAATATATCGGCAAGATCTTGTGGCGTTATCTCCTTGCCCGTTTGGTTTCTGCTAACGGGATAGTTTTGGCAAAACGGGCATTTCAGCGAACAGCCGCAAAAAAACACCGTACCGCTCCCCTCTTTCCCCGAAATGCAAGGCTCTTCATACATATGAAGACCGTATCTTGCGATCTTCATCTCCTCACCTATTCCGCACTTGCCAAGCGCAACACTTCTATCTATATTGCATTTGTTTCCGCATAAATTACAAAGCATTTATTTCTCCTTATATACCACAAGCAAAACTTAGTCGAAATGGTCAAAAAAGACGACTTTTAGGCTCAACCACAAGACTATCAATGAATATCCATAGAAAGTCAAAAAACGAACAGCGTATTAACAAAAATCCCTTAAGGGTTTTTCGAACCGATTGCGGTTATCGCCATTTCACACTTTCAACGGATAGCCGTATTTATAATGATTTTACCGCTTTTTGTTTTATTAAACAAGTAAAAACGCTTTAATATAAAAAGTATTTTTCATAAATGATATTGATAATAATCAAAAAGTATGATAAAATATATAGGCTAATGTGGTTTTAGAGTTTTCATTCGCATATTAGTTTCGATATTGCTATCCGTTGAAAACCGTACAAAAATGAATTGCAACCAGATTAAATTGCATAATCTTTGCGTTAGCTAATTACGAAAACCAATACGAAGCCAAAAATCAAAACAACAAGATGTTTACGAATTATAAAGAGGTGATTTTTTATGAGAATGTATGACATAATCTATAAAAAAAGAATGAACGAAGAGCTTTCAAACGAAGAAATTTATTTTTTCGTTGACGGCTTCACCAAAGGCGAGATCCCCGATTATCAGGCGTCTGCGCTTTTGATGGCTATTTGCATAAACGGAATGAACGAAAGAGAAACCTTTACTTTGACGGACGCAATGCTTCGCTCGGGCGATATTATCGACCTTTCGGCTATTAAGGGCGTCAAGGTTGACAAGCACTCGACGGGCGGCGTAGGCGATTCGACGTCACTTGCGCTTGCGCCTATTTTAGGATCACTCGGGCTTAAAGTAGCGAAAATGTCGGGGCGCGGTTTGGGCTTTTCGGGCGGCACGCTCGACAAATTAGAGAGTATTCCGCATTTTGACATCACAATCTCCGAGGACAAATTCGTCGATACCGTCAACGAATGTGGTTGTGCGATTATCGGTCAAACGACGGAGGTCGCGCCTGCCGATAAAAAGATTTACGCCCTTCGCGACGTTACGGCGACAATAGACAAAATTCCGCTTATTGCCTCCTCTATCATGAGCAAAAAGCTCGCAAGCGGCGCGGACGTTATTCTTCTCGACGTCAAGTTCGGAAGCGGTGCGTTTATGAAAAACGTGGACGACGCTATAGAGCTTGCCAAAACAATGGTTAAAATAGGCGAAAACGCAGGCAAAAAAGTCGGCGCGTGCATAACCTCTATGGAGCAGCCTCTCGGCGTTATGGCGGGAAATTCTCTCGAGATTGTCAATATCATCAAGCTTTTGCACGGCGAAAAATCAAGGCTTTACGAAGAAGTTAAGGAAGTCTGCGTAAGATTGTTGCTTCTTTCCAAATACGCAAACAGCGAGAAAACAGCCGAGAAAATGGTCGATTACGCAATAGAAAGCGGTCAAGCGTTTGCTACGTTTAAGAAAATGGTCGAGCTTCAAGGGGGCGACGTTTCTTATATAGACCACCCCGAAAAATTCGTTTTGGGCAAAATCAAAACAGTCAAAGCTAAGCGCGACGGTTTTGTTTCCGTTATCGATACGGAAAAAATCGGAACAGCAGTCGTTATGCTCGGCGGAGGTCGAATCAAAAAGACGGACTCGATCGACAACTCTGTCGGCGTTTGTATGAAAGTATCGCTCGGCGATTACGTCAAAGCAGGCGATCCACTCGTAGATATATATTTCGGCGACAAAGGCTGGGACGGCGCAATGCCATATCTTGAAACGGCTTTCACCTTGACATCCGACAAACGTCCCGTTCCCCCTATCACCGCGGCATACGTGGACGCAAAAGGAGTTACAAGATATTAAAAAATCGAGAAATCCTAATAGATTCAAAAAGATTTTAAGCAAGTTCTCGCAACATATCAAAAACCGTCATTTTCGGTGAACTTCTTTTCAGCAGCCGAAATTTTCACATTTTGATTGACAAATATGAATAAGCGATATAAAATAAACTATATCATGAAATGAAAAAAGGAGTGTTTGTTTATGTCAACATTCGATAAAGTAAAAGATTTGTTATCCAACCAGCTTAACATCGAAGAAGCTAAGGTTACGTTGGAGTCCAACATCGCTACAGACCTTGGCGCGGATTCTCTCGACGTTTTCGAAATCCTTATGGGGCTCGAAGAGGAATTCAACATCACGATTCCCGACGAAAAAGTCAACGAAATCAAGACCGTCGGCGACCTCGTCACCTTCATCGATTCCGTAATCAAATAACGTTTTGCTAGTTTTTTAGGCGGAGCTAAACTCCGCCTTTTTGTTTGTCTTTTCTACTCTTTCTTTTTCGTTATAATCGAAAGTTTAATTGACAAAATAAGAATCATTTACCAAAAAAAACAAATTAACCGAAGGAAAATCAAAAAAAGACTACCAACGGATTATAATGACTGTTTTTGATTTCGAAGCGTATTATCCGTTAAAAGTCGCAATAAGTCGGAATTTTTACGATAACCGTTCTTTTTTAGTATACATAAACATACACGTTCAATCTTTCGCAATACATAGGCAAGAGTTTTTATTGATTTTATCGGCACGCTTTTGTTTTGAAAAATCTTTGCTCGTTGCTTATAATAACTTTGAAATATATTGATACCTTTTTCGCTTGTCGGGTGTTATATTTTAGGTTCGAAAATTTTTTTCTCGAAATTTCCGACAAAATTGACGAGTGAATCGTTACTATCATGAAAGGAGGAGCTGCCGCTTATGCCACAGCATGAGCTTACAACTGAAAATTTCGACGGCTTTTATAGGCGCAACTTCGACCTTGTTTACCGCACGTGCTATACTTATATGAAAAACAAAGCCGACGCGGAGGACGTTTGCTCGGACGTTTTCGTAAAAGCACTCTCGGGGCATTTTTCCTTTAACGACGAAGCGCACGAGAAAAAGTGGCTGGTCGCAGTTTCCATAAACCTATGCAAAGACAGATTAAAAGCTTGGTGGAAAAAGAAAACGACTGCTATTGACGACGACGTTTTCGAAATGGGCAAAAACGACTCGCGAGACGAAACGCTGGAGCTTATTTTAGCTCTTCCGACAAAATATAAAGACGTTGTGATACTTCATTACTATATGGGATATAAAACGGACGAGATAGCGAGTATTCTCAAAAAACCCTCCTCCACCGTCAGAAACAACCTCAAAGAAGCAAGGGAAATACTTAAAAAAGATTTGGAAAAATAACTATGCAAGAAGACAACATCAAACGCTCGATCGATTGCATATCTGCAAGCGACGAAACGAAAAACAAAATATACTCTACGGTTTTGGCGAAAAACAAAGCTTTGGAAGAAAAAAAGCGTAAAAAAACAAACTTTTTCAAAAAGGCGTATCGCTTTGCGCTTCCTGCGGCGGCGTGCTTTTGCATTATGCTTTTAAGCGCGGTGTTTATTTTCGGCGGGAGCAACGACGTATCCCCCATCTCTCACCGTATGAGCGACTTCGAGGTTGTGGAAAGCGAAAAGGATTTCGAAAAAATCGGCGTTTCGCTTACTCTTCCGAGCAACGTTGAAAATCCGACGTTTGAGATTATCGACAAAAACATCGCCTCGATAGTTTTCGATATCGACGGAAAAACTTTCTTTTTGAAAGCATCGAAAATAAGCGGCGATTTTTCGGGCATTACAGGAGAAGAAACCATTACCGAATCGTTTTTGCCAAAAAACAACGGGGTTATTTCCACTGTTTCCTCACCCGATATATATGATATAAAAGCCATTAAGGCTTATTGGACGAACGGAACGGTAAACTTTTATCTTTATAGCTACGACGACGTTTCTGTCGATTGCCTTATCGACGTTGCAACAAGCATAATAACAAAATAACAATCGCAAATAACAAATACTTATATACCAAAAGCGAAAAACACACCGCTAAGTCCAAAAACTTTGCGGTGTGTTTTTTCTTCTACCGATTTACGTATTATTTCGTTCGTTTGCCTTGATTTTCGGGAAATATCGAGTTAAAATGCGAGACTGCTTAAAGTCGGATTTTTTTGGTAATTTAGGCAAAGCTTTGCAAAGTCGCAAGTCGTATTAGATAACACCTAAAACATAGATTTAAAAACTCCGCAAAAAGACGGTTTCAGGCTCAATTGCTTTTGCTTTTCAACAGATAAATCATTTTTAATAATCTGCAAAAAATTATTAAAAATATTTTCAAATTTTTCCGACAATTTCACTTTCTCGTTCGTTACTATTACGAAAGACGAAAGAAAGTAACTCTTTCAAGTATCGAAAAAACACAACAAAGGAGCAACGCAATGAAAAAACTCGTATCATCGGCTATAATATTTCTTGTCGCAACACTTCTTTCTTTATTAGCGGCATTCAATAAAAACAAAGTCGCGTCAAAACAATAACAAAATTTAGATGTTTATAAAGCTTTCAGACTTTAGGAAACAAAAACATTTGACATATATGGAAAAATTTGTTAAGTATTCTTAGTCGAAAAGCACTATTAACGATAAACTAAACAAAAACAATCAGGAGTTATTATGAAAAAAATTATTTGCATCGCTTTATCCGTACTTATGCTTCTCACGCTTGCCGCTTGCGCAAACGACAACAACAAAGAAGTTAACACAAGCACAGACGAAATCGAACAGGCTATTGCCAATGCTCTCGGAGAGAACTATTTGGCAACGGAACCGTTCGACAGAGAAACTCTTCTTACGTACTTCGACGGACTTGACGGAGACAAGATCGATTCTTTCACGGCTAAAATCGCTATGATGTCTATGCACAACGACATCGTCGTTATTTTGAAAACGAAAGACGGATACGCAGACGAAGCGGTCAACTATTTCAATGCATATTACGCTAACAGAGTTACCAACGGAAGAGATTATCCTATGAATCTTCCTAAGCTTCTCGCGGCAAGAATCTTCAAGTGCGACGATTATGTTATGTATCTCATCGCAGGCGGATATTATGACGGCGAAAGCGAAGAAGAAGCTGCGCAGTTCACAATCAACGAATATAAGAAGATCGACGACGCAATCGCTTCTATCTTCGGAAAGGCGCCTGAAAATCTTGCTATCGTTCCCGACAGCAACAAAACCGACGGCATCTATTTAGGCTAATAGGCTCGCAATTTTGTGGGGCTTAATTTAAGCCCCACTATTTTTATGCAAAAAGTTCGAATCGATTGGAATTAAGTTATCTCTTACGAGTAAAAAACAACCCGTAACAAGCATTCTTAGAATTAAAAAGCCAACATAACAAAAACATATCGATTCTTTCATAGACACGCAACAAAAGACATTCGAGGAATATATTATGGTATTTTCCAGCATGACGTTTTTTATGCTCTTCCTCCCTGCGGTGCTACTATGCTATTTCGCAGTGCCGAAGAAGTTTAAAAACGCTATCTTATTCGTTTTCAGCTTAATATTTTACGCGTGGGGCGAGCCTATTTACGTAGGGCTTATGCTGTTCTCGACGATTTTGGACTACACCTGCGGAATGGTGGTAGACAAATATCGCGGAACGAAAAAGGCTACGGCGGGACTTATGGTTTCGATTTTCGTTAACTTGGGGTTATTGTTCTTCTTCAAGTACACCGATTTCGTCATATCGACAATCAACAACGTTTTCGGTTCTAACCTTGCGCTTTTGAATCTTCCCCTCCCTATCGGTATTTCGTTCTATACGTTCCAGACGATGAGCTATACAATCGACGTTTATCGCAACGACGCTAAGGTTCAGAAAAACATTATTTCGTTCGGCGCATACGTCGCACTCTTTCCGCAGCTTATCGCAGGTCCCATCGTTCGTTATCAGACGATTGCCGACCAAATCGACGAAAGAGCGCACTCGTTCGACAAATTCGGCGACGGCGTTAAGAGATTTATCGTGGGCTTGGCAAAAAAGGTTCTTCTTGCAAACAACATAGGACTTCTTTGGAACACTATTTCGAGCGCGGAGATTTCGTCTCTAACGACACTTTCGGCATGGCTTGGAATTATAGCTTATTCTTTCCAAATCTATTTCGACTTCTCTGGCTATTCCGATATGGCGATAGGCCTTGGAAAGATGTTCGGCTTCGAGTTCTTGGAAAACTTCGACCACCCCTATACGTCGAAAAGCGTTACGGAGTTTTGGAGACGTTGGCATATGTCCCTCGGAACGTGGTTCAGAGATTACGTTTACATACCCTTGGGCGGAAACAGAAAAGGTCTTGCAAGGCAGATTCTCAATATCGCAATTGTTTGGCTATTGACCGGTTTTTGGCATGGCGCAAGCTGGAATTACGTCTTGTGGGGAGTTTTCTACGGAGTGCTTCTCATTATCGAAAAATTCTTCTTGCTTAAGTTTCTTAAAAAAGCACCCGCGTTTGTCGGACATATATACACTCTACTTGCGGTCGTTATAGGCTGGGTACTCTTCGGCTTCGAGGATATTTCGAAAGGCATTGCTTTCTTGGGCGTTCTTTTCGGAGGCGGAGCGGGATTACTTAACAATCAAAGCGTTTATATGCTGCTCTCTTTCCTACCCCTTATTCTTGTTTGCGCGGTCGCATCGACGCCGCTTGTCAAAAACTTATACACGAAGTTCACGACAAAGGCAAGCGAGGGCGTTCTCGGAACGACGGAAATCGTTACGGCAAGCGTTGCGATGTTCTTATCGATTGCATACCTTATAAGCGGTTCTTATAACCCGTTCTTATATTTCAGATTCTAACGGAGGTTCAAAATGCGTAATAAAATCATATCAATACTATTTTGCGTAGTTTTGGCACTCGGAATAACAATTTCGGCGATACTTCCCGACAAATACTATTCCGAAAGCGAAAAACGCCTTTTGCAGCAACTCCCTACATTTACGTTTAAGTCGCTCGTTTCGGGTAAATACGGCGAGGAGATCGAGGACTATCTTCAAGACCAATTCCCGGCAAGAGATGGTTGGATCACCGTAAAAACACTTACGGAGCTAATATCGGGCAAAAAAGATATGAACGGCGTGTATTTCGCCTCTGACGGATACATCATTCAAAAGTTCGATTCTTATAACGAAGAAAACTTCAAGAAAAACATCGAAGCCGTCAAAGAGCTATCCGATAAACTAACTAAAGACGGAATACCTGTCAAGGTCATTCTCGTTCCGACGGCGGTTGAAATTCTTTCCGATAAGCTCCCCGCGTTTGCGCCAAAAAAAGGCCAGACCGAGCTTATAGAATATGCGAAAAACCAAGGTCTTGACGTTATCGACGTTACCGACGCGCTCTTAGAAAAAAACGACGAATACATCTTCTATAAAAACGACCACCACTTCACGTCGCTCGGCGCATACTACGTTTATCAAGAATATATGAACGCAATCGGAAAAACAGCCGACCCCATCGACGCGTGGCAAAGCAAGGTTCTTTGCGACAACTTCCGCGGCACGACATATTCGAAAGTCAATTATCCCTTTGCCGATTACGACACCATTACGGCTTATTATAAAAACGAAAAACACAACGTAAGCTATAACGGCGGAAGTTACGTTACCGACACGATTTACGAAGAAAAGTATCTCAGCGGCAAAGACCAATACGCGACCTTCCTCAACTCCAACCAAGCTACAACTGTGGTTTCGGGCGATGGCGAAGGTAAAATTCTTATCATTAAAGACTCTTACGCAAACTGCTTCGCGCAATTTGTTATCGACGATTATCAAGAAACTCACCTCATCGATATGAGATATTTCACTGGAAACGTCTCGGATTATATTGAGGAAAACGGCATTACGGAAGTGCTTTTCCTATATAACGCTCCCAACTTTGCCGATGACACGTCGGTTTCGAGAGTCAAATAATTGCAAATAACTTTAATTCATTTATATTTTTTCCTTTCCATTAGAAAAACGTTTCGAAAAATCGAAACGTTTTTTGCATTTATTTATGTTTATTTTTTTAAGACCGCTTTGATTATCGATAGCTGAAAAGACACAGGAAGAACGTTCAAAAGAAGAAGCAAAGGGTTTCTGTTTATCGTATAAGAAAACTTCGGCGATTTCTTTTCGATTATCTTTATGGACTTTTTCGCAAGCTTTTCCGTCGGAATGTTCTTTGCTTCAACGCTATCGACTATCTTTTCGAATCGCTTTGCATTGCAAGAATAAAGTTCGGTGTTTTCGGTGAAGTTTTTAAGCTCCTTAGTCGACGCCACGAGCATATCCGTTTTGACAGCACCTGCCCTTAGAACGGAAACGTAAACCCCGAGAAGCTGAAGTTCCATTCTTAGGGAATATGCGTATTTATCAAGCGTCGATTTCGTTATGCCGTATATCCCCGTGAAAGGCAACGGATCAAGGGGCGCAAGCTCGCTTGTCGTCATAAGAATTCTGCTCCCATTTTTCAAAAGCGGGAAAAAGGTTTTGTTTATTAAGTAAGCTCCGAAAACGTTTATACGAAAGATATTTTCGAAAGCATCTTTTTCCATTTCTATCAAGGAATTTAACTTATATATCCCTGCGTAATGAATTATCGCATAAAGCTCGTTTGTAGCGCTATTTACCTTTATAAACGCCTCTTTCACGCTGTTTTCGTCCGTCAAATCGGCTTTTATCGGCATGACGTTTTCTTCTTCGTCTTCCACGAATTTATCGAGCGCAAAAACAAAATAGCCTTTGTTTTTAAGCTCCTTTACCGTGGCTTTTCCCATACCGCCGTATGCGCCTGTTACAAGAACGTATTTCATCTACTCTCCTTTATTATATCCGATTTATTCTTACTCTCTTTTCTATATTCCGAAAGGGACATTCCGCAGTTTTTCTTGAATACCCGAGCGAAATATATATCGTCGAAATACCCGAGCAATTCCCCTATCTTTTTTGTCGGCATATCGGTTGACGACAAAAGCTCCTTTGCCCTTTCCATTCTTTTGTTTTCGTGGTACTTTATCGGCGTTACACCGAAAGCTTTTTTGAAGCTTCGAATGAGATAGTATTTACTCAAAAAAAACTTCTCGGACAAAATATCGTCGGTGAGCTTTTCGCCTAAGTTTTCGTCGATATAGTTTTTTACTTCGAAAATTGCGTCGTACGATTTTATCGCACCGATTTCTTTTAGGTGCGAAGTCAATGCTTCGATATAAGAAAGTTTATACCTTTGATTCTCCGTGGTTTTTGACGCTTGAATAAGCTTTTCGCATAACGTAACATCGCAAAAAGCAAGCTTTTCTTCGTCGTCGATTTCAAAAGACCACTCTTTTTTCGAGGTTGTTATATTATATTTCCCGTTTGAAAACGACACGTATTTTTGCATATATTTCTCCGCAAGCTTTTTTGATATTATAATACAAAATATTATATTTTTCAACAAAAGAAAGCCTTTCTAAAAATCGAATATATATTTTCCCCGTATTTTCAATAACCAAGAAAAAGCTTTATTCATTTTAGTTTTTTATCGTGTTTTAAATTATATTTAGATTATCCATCGATGGTCTCCCCCGATTAAGAAATAAAAGCCGTCTTTGTACGA
>CAZIPL010000036.1:0-14719 GCA_964541255.1 uncultured Clostridia bacterium
CAGTTTTCCATATTGTCTGCGGCAAGATATTTTTCGTGTAGCGACCCGGCTGCTTCGCCGCCTGTTGTAGCCCAACCGATTCCGACTATTCCGCTTGTCGAAAGATCCTCGATTTCGTCGAGATTTTTCATTACGGGAAGAAGCCTCATATAAACGTCGGAAATAGCCAAAACGCCGTCGATAAGACGCTCTTTCACGCCGAGCTTGTTTCTCACGGCAAACACCTTGGCAGGGCATGGCGATATGAAAAATACGCCTATTTCTTCAGACTTCAACCCCGTCTTTTCCATAGCTTTTTTGCGAGCAATCTTTGCAGTTACGTCAACGGGAGCCAAAATAGGCACCAAGTTGTCCGAAAGCGAATGGAAACGCATTTCGATAAGCTCCACTATCGCAGGGCATGCCGATGAAATAGCGGGTTTTTTGAGCTGTCCGTTTTTCAAAAGCTTTCTTGTTTTTTCGCTGACAAGCTCCGCTCCTCCCGACACTTCCGCAACGTCGTCGAATCCCAGCTTTTTGAGCGCGGTCAAAACTATGTTTATGTCGTAAAGATTATTGAACTGCCCGTAAAGCGAGGGAGCGGGCATTGCGATTTTATATTTATAATCGAATATCGAATCGAAGCTGTCGAAAACAGGGCGTTTTGCCCTACTTTTGCATACCCTCACGCATTCGCCACACGCAATACATTTATCGTATAGTATATGCGCCTTGCCGTCCCTCACCCTTATGGCTTCGGTAGGGCAACGCTTCATACATGTTACGCAACCTTTACATTTTTCTTTGTCGAGTTTGACCGAAGAGTTTCTTTTTATCTCCTCGATCGTCATTCCTTTAAAATCTTCCATGATTCCCCTTATAAGGCGAAATACGGATAAAAACTTATCCGAAACAATGTCAATCCTTAATATAAATCGTCATAGTGACGGTCGTACCCTCACCAACTTTCGATTGAACGTCTATCTCGTCGGAGTATTTCTTCATATTGGGAAGTCCCATACCCGCGCCAAACCCCAGCGCTCTTATGTTGTCGGGAGCGGTGGTATACCCCTCTTGCATGGCAAGCTCGATATCCTCGATGCCTTTGCCGTGATCGACGAGCTTCATAACGATCTTGTCGGGATAGATATCTACAAAAGCCTCACCGCCGCCGCCGTGAATTACGAGATTGATCTCCGCTTCGTACATAGAGATCGCAACTCTTCTTATGGTATCGCTCGGTATTCCGAGTTTTTTGAGGTGAGTTTTCACCTGCTCGCTCGCGATTCCTGCGGAAGAAAAATCGTCTCCGTCAACGATATATTCAAGCTTTATCGGTTCATACATCTTTCGACACTCCCAAACCTTTAGAATAAAGTCTGCCGCACGCTTCGTATAATCTCAAATCGGAGCAAACGACGACTATTCCGTTGTTCTTAGCAATGGTAATAACGCCCGAATCGGGAACCTTGCCGCGAACGAAAACGACGCATTTCATATCCATCATAACGGCGGTTCTTATTACCTGCGGATTGACAAGCCCCGTCAAAAGCACCGATTGGTCTTTGACGAACGCCAAAACGTCGCTCATCATATCGGAACCGCACGCAGATCTAAGCTCCGTGTCGAGCTTGTCTTCGCCGCAAACGAGTTTGCCGTCCAAAATATCGATCATTTCTTTTATGTTCATAAAAACACCTCTTGAAAATGTTTTTCCTTTCGGATAATCGAGCGTTTTTCAAAAACAACGCATACCTTAGAATAATTTTAGCATAAAAAAAGCCCTCTTTCAAGAGCTATTTCTTATTATTTTTGCAAAAGCAACGAAACATATAGATATTTCATCGAATACGACAACCTTTCACGCGATGAAGAATAAGTCTTCATCGCGTGATTATATAGCACGTTGTTGTTTTTGTTAAGGCTTTTTGCCACGTCAAGAACGCATTTTCTCGCGCCGTTTTCGTCAAGCTCCTTTTCCAACGCGAGCATACCTTTCAAAAGACAATTCGAAAGTTCGATATTATCTTCGTTGACGAAAATCGAGAAAACGATATATTCTTCGCTCATATTTGCCGCGATTTTTTCCGCAACGGAGCTGTCTTCATACCCCATCAAAAGAATATATCTCTTTCCGCACGCTTCGTATATATATCCCGCGCCGTTCCTTTGCTTTGCAATCGCGGCAAGCTTTCCCGCATCGTCGTTTTTTTCGCACTCTTTTGCTATGAAATAAAATGCGGTTTTATCCTCTTGCCTTAGAAAAACCGCACACGTCGCGAAAAGAATAATGCTCGATACTACCGCCAAAAATCCGACTGTTGCTTTTTTCTTAAATCGCATTGCTTCCGTCAGACGCCTTTTGATAAATCATAAAATATCCCTCGCCTTTCGGGTATGTGAAATCGAGCGGAACCCATTGCGCGACCGACTTTATAGACGAGGGCAATGTTTTTGAAAAATGCGCTCTTATGCCGTAGCCGATATAGACCACCTCTTCACCGTCCGTCAAAACACCGACCGAATAGCTCTTTCCGCTGCCGTCGTAATCTATTTTCACCCAACGCGACGACGGAATCGTTTCAGAAAGATATTCGTCTTTCGGAAATCTTTCGAAAAGGTCGTCAAGACTATCCTTGATTTCAAGATAATACGCGATTTTTTCGTTATCGGTTTCTTTGTCGTTCTTTTCGCCGCTTATGTATTCGATTACGTCTTTTGCAGTCTCGCAACTCGGTATTTCGTTTTTATAATAATTAAAGCTCGCAACTTCTCCCTCGAAGCCTATCGGCTCGTTTCCCGTTTCTTCCGTATCTTTATTCGAGTCGTCAAAAGAGTTTTCTATGTTTTCCGTTTCCTTTTGAGCATCATCGACTCTTTCCCCTACGCTTTCTTCCGACTCTATGCTTTCATTAAAGGTTTCTTCGTCGGATTTTTGTTCTTCGCTTTCACTTAAGTTTAAGTCATCTCTCGAATTACTATCAAAATCCTTTGGCTCATTCTCAAAAACCGACTGTTCGTTCACCGTGTTTTCGGAGTATTCCCCCGCAACGCTTTCTTTTGTTACATCAACATCGTTTTCGTTATCGATTATTGCATTATGCTTTTCTTCAATATTTTCGTTTTCGCCGAATATTATATCGCAATCTTCCTTTTCGGAATTTCTTTCTTCGATAACGCCGCCGCAGTTGTCTTTCATTTCCAAAAACGGATTCGACGTATCGCCGCAAAAACCTTTGCTTGCGCCGAAAGAGCATTCATTTTCGTTTCCGATAAAAAGCGCAAATGGCGAAAACTTAGAGATTTTTACGTTATAAGTGTTGCTAAGCTCTATCGTTTCGCCGTCATTACTCCTAACGGCTATTTTGTCGCCGTCGAAACGCTTGATTACTTTGACGTTAAGCTCGGCTTTTCCGCTTTTTCTTATTAACCTCGCCACCGCTTTTCTTTTTCCGCCTATTATAAGAACAAGCTCTTCCATATTCCCTCCGAATGCCTTTTATTAAAAGTTTATTCAGAATCTTTCGCCGTAATGACAAAAAGCCCCGACAAATACTTGTTAGGTACCTATCAGGGCATTTTCTATCAATCTCTTATGTTTTTCAAAAAAGCTTTAAGCCTTTCCGTTTCGGGATTCCCGAAAATCTTTTCGGGCGTGCCCTCTTCGGCGATAACTCCGCCGTCCATGAAAAGGACTCTCGTCGCGACGTCTTTGGCAAAGCTCATTTCGTGCGTAACCAAAACCATTGTCATACCTTGGTCGGCAAGCTCTTTCACAAGATCGAGCACTTCCCCTACCATTTCTGGGTCAAGTGCGCTAGTAGGCTCGTCGAAAAGCATAATCTCGGGCTCCATGCAAAGCGCGCGTACGATTGCTATTCTTTGCTTTTGACCGCCCGACAAACTCTGCGGATATTCGTTCTTTTTGTCGAGAAGATTGATTCTTTTCAAAAGCTCTTCCGCTTTCTTCTCAGCCTCTGCTTTACTCATTTTTTTGAGCTTGACGGGGGCGTATGTGATATTTTGCAGAACCGTCATATTCGGGAAAAGATTGAAGCTTTGGAAAACCATTCCCATTTTTTGCCTATGCTCGTTAATCTTCTTCGAATTTACGTCGAGCTTTTCGCCGTCAAGATAAATATCGCCGGAAGTCGGCTGTTCCAACATATTCAAGCACCTCAAAAAAGTCGATTTACCGCTTCCCGACGATCCGATGACGACAACCTTTTCGCCTTTTTCGATAGTGCAGTTTATTCCGTTCAATACGTCGAGCCCCTCGAAGTTTTTCTTTAAGTTCGTAACTTTAATCATGCTCATGCGAATCTCCTTTCAAGCAGTTTTTGAACTTGCTGCAAGCCAAGAACTACGATTAAATACATAACCGCAATGATTATATACGGAGGGAAAGATACCATTGTTTGAGAAATTACCATTTGCGCCGCTTTCGTGAGGTCGATTATTGCGATATATCCCGCAACCGACGTTTCTTTGACGAGCGAAATAAACTCGTTGAAAAGGGACGGTATGACGGATTTTATTCCCTGAGGCAAAATAATTCCGTTCATGGTTTGAAGCCAGCTCAAACCAAGCGATCTTCCCGCTTCCATTTGTCCTTTGTCAACCGCGGCGATTCCGCCTCTAATAATTTCAGAAACGTATGCGCCCGAGTTTATTCCGAAAGTAAGTATCGCGATAGGCATTCCGTTCAAGAACGTTTTCATAGACGCCAAGAATACGAAGTACATCAAAAGAAGCTGTACGACAACGGGCGTTCCTCGAATTACGGTGACGTAAACCGTGCATATTTTGTCCAATATTTTTATAAATACATTGTTTTTTGGCGAGATTCGAACTATCGCAACTGCAAAGCCGATGATTATTCCTATCGCAACTGCAAACGCCGCGATGATAAGCGTTCTGCCTAAGCCTTTAAGATACATCAAATATAAGTCTTTGTTTATAAAAGCGTTGTAGAACGGCATTACGATGCTCTTCAAAAACCCTTGCCAAAGCTTTTCCCAAAACGTCGATAAAATCAAATTATTCATGTCATTTCCTTTTTCTTTTTTATATGTTTTTAATCGCAAATAAATCGTTATAAATAAAAAAATATATTTGCTTATTCAAGCATTTAACGCATATTCTTTTTTACAGACCAAACGGAAAGAACGATTTTTCGTTCTTTCCGCGATTATATAATAAGGAAGTATTAAAAATGTAGTACGTCGATTTTTCTTTATTTTAAGAGTGTGCGATCAAGGACTCTTCAATCTTTCCATCCGCAATAAGCTCTTGCAAAGCCTTTTCAATCTTATTCAAAAGCTCCGTATTGCCTTTCTTGACGGCAATTCCGTAAGGCTCTTTTTCTACGTCGAGATCTGCGTATTCGATTCCGTCGTTATTCGCAACAAGGTTTGCCGCAACGACGCTATCGATAACGACATAGTCGCAACCCGTCCCCAAATCTTGAGTAGCGAAAAGCGCGTTGTAATATTGCTTAGCGTTGCTTTCTCCGCTAATTTCTTGAACAAGAGAATCTCCCGTCGTTCCCGTTTGAACGCCGACAACCTTGCCTTTAAGTACGTCCGTCGAAACGAAACCGTTCACAGGAGTCAATTCGCCTTTTTTATAAATTACCGCTTGCTGAGAATAATAATACGGCGAAGTGAAATCTACGTTTTGCTTTCTCTCGTCGTTGATCGTAATTCCCGAAATGCCGCAAGCATTGTCTTCGGAAATACCGGCGCAAATGGAATCGAAAGAAACGTCTTTGATGACGACTTTCATTCCGAGCTTTTCGCCGATAGCGTTCGCTATATCAACGTCAACGCCGACGACCTTGTCGCCATTTGCATATTCAAACGGAGGGAAGCCCGCTTCGAGATATACCACCAAAGTGTCTTCGGAGCTATTGTTGCAAGCTACGAAGCAACAAAGCGATAATACCAAACATAAAACGATTGCGATTGTTTTTTTCATATCTATTTACCTTTCCTAAAAAAATTTTGTCCCAATTGATTATGGTATGATTATACATATATTTACATAATTATGCAAGCGATTTTAGGTATTTTTCAAATATTTTTTAATATTTATGCATAAATATTTATTATTTATCCAAAAATTCTATCGTTTTTAAGGCAAATTTTCGTAAAAACATATTTATTAATGTCGCATTAAAAGCTTTGACTTTCACACAAAAACGCTTTCGCCCCACAACAAACACAAAAGTAATTTCGACATTTTTGGTTTTTGCTCTATTTTCAAGACAAACGCTCTTATCCATTGAAGAGTCGAAATCATTGAGTTTTAACAGCAATAAATTTGCAAAATCGGTGTTAAACTCACTCATAATACGATTCGGTATTATTTCGTTCGTTTGCCTTGATTTTACTAAATTTATTGTCGTTAAAATGCAAGGCACCTCAAAGTCGTATTTTTTAGGTAATTTTGGCGAAGCTTTGCGAAGTTGTATTAGATATACTACAAGCAAAGATTTGTCGAAATAGGCAAAAAAGACGACTTTCAGGCTCAATTTGTTCAACCCTTCAATGGATAACCAAAACAAAACTTTTTGGTTTTGCCATAAAATCAAAAAGCGCATAAGCTTTCGCTTACACGCTTAATAGAGTTTTCTAAATATGTGTTTATCCTAAAAACAATCAATAAATACTTTTAACCGATTCGACCATTGCTTTCATTTCGTCAACAACTTTCTGCGGAGACAAAATCTTCATCTTATCGCCGAACGTAAACACCCACGAATAAAAGGTCGGCGCGACGAGTATGTTTGCGCTCACCGTGAACTTTCCGTCTTCGGTTTTTGTCATAATCGCATTTTCGCCGAACCTATCGACGACGGCATTAACGAGCGATTCGTCGCATAAAAGCGTAACCCTATAATCAGCACCCTTAAACATAGAAAATATTTTCTTGTTGGTTTTCGTTTGCGCCGCTCTTTTTTTGCATTTTTCCGAAACGTCGATATCGCTCGCCTCAACGCAGTCCATACGATCAACCCTATAATGCACCACGTCGTCGTATTTGTCGCTGTATGCAACGAGATAATAATTATCCTCGGAGCTTACAAGATTTATCGGAGAAACGAGATATTCCTCTCCCTCGCGCTTATATTCGTGCTTGCCGCTCAAATTATACTTAAAATATTTGAAAGTAGCCATTTTGCCGTTTTCAATACACTCGTTGAGACAGTCGATATTATAATATATCTTTTCGTTCGAATGCTTCGGATCAAGCGACACGATATGCCTTTTCAACATCTCCGCCCTATGCTTACCGCCGAGCGCCGCAATTTTTTCGGAAAGCTCTCTTGTTTTTTTCTCAGTCAAAAAATGTGACGCGCTTACCGTGTCGAGAAGTATTTTAAGCTCAGCCGCACTGAACGCCCTGTCGTCGATGTAATAGTTATTTGAGTTGGTCTTCACCGTCATTATTTCATATCCGCATTCGTTTAGACAGACGATATCGTCATAAAGCGTTTTGCGCTCTACGTCGATTTCCTCGTCGCGAAGTCTTTTTATGAGTGCGTTCGTTGACATAGGATGATTCTCGTCGCTTTCGTTCTTTAGTATTTCAAGAATTTTTATCAGCTTGACCTTTTGGTTCTTTCCTTTAGGCATATCTTCCCTCCAATGCGATAACGATATTACATATAATACAAGAAGTTTCTATTTTGCTTGCAAAGAATAGAAACGCCGCAGTATTTCAAACTAAGAAGCACAAAACATTAGTTTTGTGGCAAAGCACCTTGCTTTGCAAAGATTTTGTCGTTAGACAAAAGATTTACTTCTTATAGATTATAACACACGATTTTGTCGATTTCAAGATTTTATTTGCATTTGTTGTCCAATAACAACGACACCTAGCAAAACATTAGAAAAATTCGACGGCTTTTCGATAACATTCAAACTGGTTTTGCATAAAAAACTTCCCCGACAGCCACGCTATCGGGGAAGTTATTCTTACATTTTTTCGATTGTTTTGATTATTTCTTCTTTCGTTATCCCTAAGGACTTCAAATACGCAACGTCGGTACGCAGCCTTTCTTTTATTATCTCTTCCTTTTCTTTCTCGCCGTCCCGCTTTTCGATTACGAAGCTTCCTTTCCCTTGATAGGTCGCGATAAAGCCCTCTTTTTCCAAAAGCTCATACGCACTTTTTATCGTGATTACGGAAATACCCAAATCCGACGCGATTTGCCTTATCGACGGCAAAAGCGTTCCGCTTGCGATTTCGCCCGAGATTATTTGCAAAGAAATTTGCTCGTAAATCTGGATATATATCGGAACGTCCGATTTTGTCGATATGACGACTTTCAAATCAAATACTTACCTTTTCAAAGTTTTTCGCCGATTTTTTCATCGAAAAGATGTTCAGCAATACATATATTACTATGCCGCAAAGCAAAATTGCAAGTCTTATCGGCATTTTTTCTGGAGAAAGCCCGTCTACGGTCGAATTAAGAGCGGGAATAATTGCGATCGAAACTTCCGCCGCGATAACCAAAAGCACGTATACCGTCAATGATTTTATCAACGCACCGTGCATTTTATATCCCGTTTTGAAAAACGCGGGCAAGAATATCGCATTAAATTCTCCGTACGCGCAAAGAGTCAATCCGAAAAACGCAAGGTTTGCGTCCATTCCGACGGTGTTGCCGCTCGGATACAAAACCTTACTTGAAATAATCGCGAAAGGCACAGCCAAAAGAATTTGTAAAAGCTCGAGATATATGACGGAAAAGCATCTCGAATAGACGATATACCGTCTCGGCACGGGAAGATTTGCAGTGAATTCTATGTCTTTGTTAACTTGAGTTAAGTTGAACATAACGAAAATTCCGTATACGCAATAGGACATCGACACAGCATAAGGATAGTTCGGCACAAGCAAAAGCACAGAAAGTGCGGGAAACAGATAGATAAACGGCGCGACGACGAGTTTAAGCTCTTTATAAATAAGGTTTTTCATTTCAACTCCTCCTCGTAATAGATCATAATATCTTCAATGGTAGGCACCTCGACGGAAAGTCCCGAATCCAAAACGTCCTTTGTTTTGGCAAGCCCCATAAAACCAAAGGGGTTTTCTTTATATCCGATAAGTTTATCCGAATATTTATTTAAGTCGTCCTTGCTTCCGCCTACAACGCGGTGAGAATTGATTATATCGTCCTTTGTTCCGTATAAAACAATTTCGCCGTCGTGAATATATATGATATAATCCGCGCATTTGTCAAGGTCGGATGTTATGTGCGTCGAGAAAAGTATGCTTCTCTCGCCGCTTGCGACAATTTCTTTGAATAGATCGGTAAGCTCGCTCCTCGAAACGGGATCGAGTCCGCTCGTAGGCTCGTCTAAAATAATAAGCTTTGCTCCGTGCGACAGACAAAGAGCAAGCGAAAGCTTGGTCTTCATACCTTGCGAAAGCTCGCATATCTTTTTATTCTCGTCAAGACCGAACTTACCCAAAAGCTTCCTATACATATCTTCGTCGAAGTTATCGAAAAACTTCTTATATACGCTTGCAAGCTTCTTTATCTTCGTTCTTTCGTAATAGCTTATCGGTTCAAGCGAAAAACCTATCTCTTTTTTAAGCTCCGACTCATAAGATCTCGAATCTTTTCCGAATATCTCTATCTCTCCGCCGTCAATAGATACGAAGTTCAAAATACTCTTTATCGTCGTGGTCTTCCCCGCGCCGTTTTTGCCGATAAAACCCGTGATATATCCGCTTTCCATTTCAAACGATATGTCTTTCAGCGAAAAATTCTCGTAGTTTTTGCATAAGTGTTTTACCTTTAACATAACCGCTCCTTTAACTGTGTATGTCGTATATATACAGTATATACAAGCCTTTTCGCATTGTCAAGCGTTTTTATAAAAAACATAAAACCGCCCGAAAAAAAACGTTCGGACGATTATCACAAATACTATTATTAAGATAAGTATTAAGCCTTTTTAATACCTACTTTTTCAGTGCTTCAAGAAAAAGTCTATCATATCGTTATTAGCATCGACGCTTTCTTCGTATTCTGGAAACAAAACGTTGAATACGTGATCGAGCTTATTGGTTCTTCCCTCATAGACCTTGAATGTAAAGTCCTTTCCGTTTTGAACCATGGCTTCGTTGAGCGCAACGGAATATTTATATAAGCCTACGTCTGTCGGCGTTGTTATCGCCATAACGGGAGGAAGCTCCGTTTCGGGGAGAAGCTTGGGAATATTGACATAATCGCAAAGCTCGAAATCGACGCCTTTCGGGAACATAATCTTTGCAAAAAGCGCCATAGTGTTTTCGCGGCTCGGCTTTCCGCCTTTTTTCATATCCTCGATATCGACGCAGGGGCAAGTTGCACAAATTGCGTTGAGCGAAAGCTTAGGTTTTTCGAAACCGAAATACTTCGCAACTCTTTCGTTGCCGCAAACCGTTCCGTAAAGCAAAACCAAATGTCCGCCGGCAGAATCGCCCGTCAAATATAGCTTTGAAACGTCAAAAGCGTATTCTTCTTTGTTGTCGTAAATCCAATCTATCGCGGCAGCAAGCTCTTTCATTTCATCACCAAAGCCCGCCTCGGGTTGCAAAGTGTAATCTACGTTGACTACCTTGAAGCCTTTCGTCGCCAAATACTTCGATTGCAATCTGTTGATCTCTTTCTCGCACGAAATATACGCGCCGCCGTGAACAACGATGATAACCGGCGAGAGCTTTTCTTTTTCGAGATAGTATACGTCGAGCCTTTGACGTTTCGTTCCGCCCTTTATATATTGAATGTCCGTCGTTCCGAGAACCTCAAAGTAGAGATTTTCTCTTCCCTTTTCTCTTTCTTTCATCATTTTTCTTTGAATGTTTCTCATAATCTTCGCAGAAAAAGGTGCTTTCATAATTCTTCCTCCGATATAAAACTTTTTAATCAATTCCTTTAGCATTGCAAAAAGCAACAACAATTTCCTTAAATTGAGCCTTGTAAAAATTCACCCGCTTCACCAAGATAAGTTCACGACACTTAATCGCCGTAACATAAGATCGATGTTTTCTTACGCCGATGTTATCAATTCCTCGGGAAAAGCGACACTATCGTAACGCTATTTTTCAAACGTTTTTATAAGCGCAAAAACGTTCTCCGCCGTTCTTGCAAGGTTTTCTTTAGATTTAACACTAATCTTTTCGAACGGTTCAGCCTTATTAACCGTCGGGAAAGCCGCGACTATGCCGTTTTCGTCCAAAATTCTTTTGTCGAAAACATCGACTGCGCCCGCTATCACGACAACGGGAACGTTTTGCTTTTTCGCTACCGCCGACACGCCGTCGATGACCTTTCCCATAAAGCTTTGCTCGTCGAGCTTACCCTCGCCCGTAATCAATAGATCTGCGTTTTCAAGAGATTTTTCGAGCTTTGTAATTTCAATCGCAACGGAAATACCTTTTTTAAGTTCGCCCTTTAAGCCTGCCGTTATCGCAAGTCCCAAAGCCCCCGCAGCTCCGCCGCCTTTGACGCAAGAATAATCTTGTCCTCTTTCCTTAGATAAAAGCAAGGTCAAATTCTTTATCCCCTCGTCAAGTATCGGAAGGTCTTCTTCCTTTGCGCCCTTTTGTCTGCCATAGACATATGTCGCACCGAGCTCTCCGTAAGGGGGATTTTCGACGTCGCACATCGCAAGAAACTTTACGTCGTTATATTTTTCAAGAGCAGAAATATCTATGCTTTTAATATTATTAAGCGCTCCGCCGATTGGCAAAAACTCATTGCCGAAACAATCGAAAAACTTCGTCCCAAGAGCATGAAGCATTCCCGCGCCGCCGTCGTTAGTGCCGCTTCCGCCTAACGTTACGATAACCGTTTTTGCGCCGCTATTCACGGCATCTAATATTTGCTCGCCTACACCTACCGTCGTTGTCAACATCGGATTTTTCGACTTCGACATAGGAAGTCCCGCGGTTTGAGCCGTTTCGATTACGGCGGTTCTTTCTTTTTCGTTATATAGATATACCGCCGAAGATTTCTCTCCGTTTAGGTTCGAAAAGAGCTTTTCGATCTTTTTATATCCCTCTATTTCGGCAAAAACGTCAAGCGTTCCCTCTCCGCCGTCGGCGATCGGAATTTTTATTATCTCGCAATCGGGGAAAGCCTCTCTTGCCTTATCGCCGATTATTTCGCAAACGCTTGTCGCAGAAATCGTACCTTTATACGAATCGGCTGAAACTACTATTTTTTTCATTTATTTCTTCTCACAAAAGTCCTGACAGCGATTTGTCATAACAACGTCAACGCCGACATCTTTCATCATATCGAACTGCTCTTTCCAGTCAACAGTCCAAACGTTCATCGCAATTCCCAAAGAATGAGCAAGCTCCACTCTCTCTTTCGTGCAATATACGAACAACGGGTGGAACGCCTCGAAGCCGTGCTCCTTGACATACTTCTCACCGTCGATAAGAACGTCGCCCGTCAAAACGCCGCACTTGATGTTCGGATCGATTTTCTTCATTCTGACAAGGGATTGATGATTGAAAGAAGATATTATAACGTTATCTTCCAAATTGTGCTTTTTGATAAGCTCCAACGTCTTTTCCTCGATTCCGTCATATTCGAAAATGCTCGTTTTAAGCTCCAAGTTGATTGTAAGTCCGCTTCCCTCGACAAGAGCCAAAAACTCGTCGAGAGTGGGGATTTCGACTTCGTAATCCATTTTGTTATTGGCATTGAGTTTTTTGAGTTCCTCTAAAGTATAATCTCTCAAAAAGCCTTTGCCGTTAGTCGTTCTTGCAAGCATTTCGTCGTGGAAAATAACAAGCTCTCCGTCCTTTGTCATCTGAACGTCGGTCTCGATACCGTCGATTTTATATTCCATAGCCTTGGAAAACGCAAGAAGCGTATTCTCGGGATAAATAGAACTAAGCCCCCTGTGAGCGAATATTCTCATAAAAATTCTCCTTGATAATTTCTTAATATTTATTTTAATCCACGCAAAAATAAATGTCAATACTAAAGTCTAAGGCAAAAAGCCATATTATTGTAATATTTTGACATTTATGATATTTTTTCGCATTTTTGTTTTTCGGCAGCTGTTCTTATTCGAAATATACTTACAAAAAAAAGAACGAATACATTATCCTTTGGAGAACCGAACCGATTGAGTTTTAGCGACAATCAATTTATAAAATCGGCAAGTAACTTCTCATAATACGATTCGACCATTACAACAATGAAAGTATCATAACAAAATTGAGAATAAGCTCGGCAAAGTACAAAGCTTATCATCAATATATTTAATTTGATTTTTTGTCTAACCCTTTAGAGTTCTCCTCATCTCTTATGCTTTCTTTTTTTTATTCGAAAAATAGATTGAGAGACAGCATCACATTATTCTGCAAAAAAGCGAAGACAAAACAACGCCCACAAAACTTACGCAAAGAGCAATAAAGACGCCTTTCCACCCGCCCTTTGCCTTGACGGCGGAAAAATATATCCCACCCATATAAAATATCGTTTCGGACGATGCAGCAATAACGGACGCAACGCGGCTTTCGTACGAGTCCGCGCCGAAAGTATTATATACGTTTTCAAGAAGCGCCACCGATCCGCTTCCCGAAAAAGGGCGAAAAACTATTAGCGGCAAAAGCCCTTCGGGAACACGCAAAAAGCTCATGACGGGAGAAAGAATCTTCGACAAAAGCTCCGTAACGCCCGACATAGTCATCACTTGCACGAGAACACACATTGCTAAAATATACGGAAAAAGCGAAAGAGAAAGATCTATCGCTTCTTTCGCACCGCCGACAAACAAGTCATATACGGGGAGCTTTTTGACAATTCCCGCGACTAAAATCAATATCACTACAACAGGTATAACGTATTTCATTCTTTGACAAAAACCTTCACCGCGACGACGCTGAGAATTGTCGTGATAAGTCCGACAAGTAGAGACGGAAGCAATATATCGTAAGGCGCTTTCGAGCCGCTCAAAGACCGTAGAGTAATTACAGTCGTCGGAACAATCTGAATGCTCGAAGCGTTAAGCGCGAAAAAGGCGATCGCCGCCTTCGGGACTTTGCTTTTCTCCTCGCAAAGCTTTTGCATACCCTTTATTCCGAGCGGCGTTGCCATATTGCCAAGCCCGAGCATATTGCACGAAAGATTGAGCGTGATATATTTTTCGCTTTCTTCATCCGTTTTTCCTATCAAAAGTCTCGTCAAAGGTCGCAATGCTTTCGACAAAAGCGAAGTCATTCCCGTTTCTTCCGTAATTTTCATAAGTCCCGTCCAGAACCCGTATATAGCCATTGTTTTTAGCATAATCGTTATCGCCTCGTTACTTCCTTTTGTTATCGCTTCGATGAAACTCTCGGGAGAAAAGATAAGAAAAAGCAACGACGATAGGATAAAAAGTATTGCAAACAACCAATTCATACCAATATATATGCCCGAAAAACACGGGGTTTGCTCTTTATTTTGTCAAAAGGTCGCTTTTCGCTTGAAAAAGGTCGCAAAATGTTTTATAATTTTTTCGTGAATAAGCATTTTGAGGAATATGCCATGGAAAAAGAAAAGTTTTATATCACTACTCCCATATATTACCCGAGCGGCAAATGGCACTTGGGTCATTGCTACACCACCGTTTCGTGCGACGCAATCGCAAGGTTTAATCGTCTCGACGGCAAAGACGTATTCTTTTTGACAGGAACGGACGAGCACGGTCAGAAAATCGGCGAAGCCGCCAAA
>CAZIPL010000037.1:0-14304 GCA_964541255.1 uncultured Clostridia bacterium
TTTGGTTAACGGTTATGTTTTCGGAAATAGTATGTTTGATTGTATCGCTTATTTCTTTATTTACGCAAAAGAAACGATACGGTTATTAAAAATCGTTTTAGGTTACCGATTCTCTGCCAAGCTTAAAAGGTCTGACAACAAAACGTCAGACCTTTTTATACAGTTTTTAATTCTACTCAATATTACTGAATAATAAGACATTTTAACAGCCATTACCGCAATCTTAGAGTCTTTCCAAATGCTTCATATCAAAAGAAATCAGCGTGATAGCAGCCCAATATATATGGCTAATATTAAATGATTTGATTTCTATAAACAAAAAACTTAGTTTATGAAAATCAAGATACGAGATTATAGTTATTTATATAAATAAAAAAGCTATCGCACTTACTTTTTAAGCAATTTCGCCGCGATAGCTTTATATATTTCACGTTATTATATATTACACTTTTGTTGCGGATCTTCTCGGAATTTTGACTCCGTCAAAGGTATAAGAATGATTAGAAGTATTGATATAATATGTCACTTCTTCTCCGCCCAACTTAACTTTCGCCTTAAACAAATCGCTTTCGATATAGTCATAATCCAAAAGTTCGCAGTCGTTTAATCTCCAAACATATTCAAGATCTTCGAAAATCGATTTATTCGGATACTTCGAGAAATCGTCGGAAGTAAAAAGTACTCTTCCGAAAATCGCGTTAGTTATCGAAAGCGCAAGCTTTTCGCTTCTCGGCATCTTGATGTTGTCGGTACGAAGCAAGAATACGTCGGGGTCGTTCATAAACGCTCTTCCCGAAAGCGGGAAACGAACAATAGAATCGGTGATAGCACAACGAGTGCTTATGCATTCTTTATGAACAAAGGTGTCCGCTCCGTAATAGTTCCAGTCAAGCGATACGTCGCAACCGACTCGGCAATAATCTACAAGCCCGTATGCAGACGAAAGCGGTACTCCGCAGCCCAAAACAATGTTTTCTCCGCACAATTCGCGAATGAATTCCATTGCTTCGCGCATTACTTCGCCTCTTGTTTTACCTTTAGGAGGATTCATACAAGCGGCATACAAGAAGTCAAGCTTAACCATTTTGAATCCCCAATCTTCGAATACGGTTTTGAATACCTTTCTAAGATAGTCGCGAACCTCTTCGTTATAAAAATCAAGCGCATAAAAACCACTCCAGTTTCCGCCTGCCATAACGTCGTTTCCGTCGTTATCTTTCAATATCCAATCCCTATGCTCTCTATAAAGCGTGGATTTAGTTTCTGCAGCAAACGGAGCAAGCCAAAGACCTGCAGTGAAATGCTTATTGATTTCTTCCGCAATAGGCTTAAGTCCTCTCGGGAATTTTTTCTTATCGACCAAAAGCCAGTCGCCGACATACTCTTCGAAGCCGTCATCAATTTGGAATACATCGACGTCATGTCCCTCTTCTTTGAATTTTCTGAAATTCTCGCAATTACGCAAAATTATTTCTTCGTCGATATTTTGATAATAATTATACCAGCTCGTCCAGCCTTTTGCCTTTTTAACTCTCGGCGGAGCAATCTCCATAAGTTCGAAGAATCTATCGTATACGTATTCTCTTTCACCGTCGATAACAATGAAATCGAAGATTGTTCTTTGTTTATCCGTTGTAAGACCGTTGACGTCTGCAATAACATTCATCTTTCCTGCAACGCAATCGGTTTCGAACATAGTAAAGCATTCTTTCTCGTTAAGCGCGCCGTAGAAACGATAGTTGCGACCGTTTCTTACATAGATATACTTGTGGCTGTGAATGACCCCTTTCTTCTCGGGATAGTCGTATATCGTTTTATCGCCCGACAAAGTAATATGCATTTTTTTGTCAACCATATTAGCAAAACGAGAAATATGCTTTTCTTTTTCGGTAGGCTTCATTTCCCTTGTTTGCGTCCACGATTGATAACCGTTGCAAAGAATCCTATCGGAATTAGAATAACTTTGTTCAAATGACAATCTTGCAGAAAGAACTGTCACTTCGCCGTTCGGAGTAAATACGCCGGTATATCTTCTTCCGCCGTCGATTTGCGTTTCAGTCAACGAGAAATTATCACAAACCGAAGTTATAACCTGTTCTTTTCCGTTTCGCAATATTTTTATCTCTATCATTATTCCCTCCAAAACGTTAAATAAACTTTATAACGTTTTTTGTTTCTCCTCTTAAAAATACTTTCGATAAGCTCGCTTTTTCGCACAGTTCGGTTTTTCCGTCAAAATCCGTTACGATTTTCGGAATATTTCCGATATGTGTCGATATAGAAAGGTTTACGTCAAATTCACCGACTACCGCCGACAAAACCGTTACGGATATTTCAAGGCGTCTAAAATATTTAATCTCGACTTCTACGTTTTTACCCTCGATATGATAATAGAAAACCGCTCCGTTTCGCTCTAGTCTTACGTCGTATAGATTGCATATATTTAGTCTCATACCGCAAAACATATCTATATCGACGACATATAATCCGCCATCGGTTGACACGACTATCTTGCCGCAATAAAGTATTGTTACCTTATTGCGGTTTGTTTTGTCGCTTATAACGATTTTTGACGGAGTGGATTTCATACATAGCCTCGCTTTAGGCAGTGCGTCTTACCTTTATATCGATTTCGGTATTATTATAATCTAAAAAGCTTTCGGTAATCTTCTCGCTTCCATAGAAAGAATCCGATTCGACGATAATTCTGCATCCCGCCCAAACGTCATAGTTATCGTCAGACATTCTGTTCGAAACCTTTTGCTTTTCAATCTCGTTACCCTTTTCGTCTACAATCTTTATATAATACGAATATGACGACGTAGGCGCTTCACCGGGGTCGAAAACAAGGTTGACCGTGAGATTTGCGCACTTAATCATTTCCATATTCGCATCGGTTCTTTCGCTTGAAATAATCAAGCTGTTTTTCGACTTATATGTTTCCATTCCGGAGCCCGCCCAAATAACGTATTCAGTTCCGTCGTTTTTCAAGCCAGAGATCGTATAAGTTGCTTTTCTGTCGTTACCCGAAACTGAAATCGTAGATTGTGTATACTTTATTCCGTTGACATACAAGAATACCGTGGGTAGATTGCCGCTTGTAGGGAAATTCAAAACGCCGGAGATCGAATAAGTATCTTCATTTGGAACAGCCGTAAAGGTCGTATGACCTGCGTTATAAACGGTTGCGGAAGACGGATAGAACGTGAAGCCCTCTTTATAAGGGGTAATCGTCGTTTTACCCTTATTATTCATTGCATAAGCGTACCCTTGCAAGTTTTCGCTCTTTCTTTGGTCGCCGAACATATATACTACGCCGAAAAGCTGTGCTCCGTTAACCGTTACGGTAGATGCCGAAGCGGTAAAATCCGCAGAGCCCTCGAACATTATATCGGAAGTTGTGTTGTTAACGGTATATTCTGTCGATCTAAACACGTAATCGTTGAATATTACGCCGATTTTATTTGTTCCTACCAAAGACTTTATAGAGAACTTGCCGTCCTCATCGGTGAATGCCATAACCTCGCCGTTAACGGTGATTTTAGCGTTTTTAAGTCCGTTTTTCTGCATATCAGTTACCATTCCGGAAACCGTATATCCTCCCTCCACCTCGGATATTTCGGGATAATCGGGAAGCTCTTTTTTCGGATATATTATCTTTTGCTCTTCGCTGCACGAGCACATAACGAGAAGCATTACCGCCGCCAATAATATGCTGATAATCTTTTTCATAATGCCTCCTTAGTTTCTAATTGCGTCAATAGGCTTTTTCCTCGAAATATTGAATACGGGGATAAAGCTCGATATAACGATGATCGCGATTGTCAAAAGCGTCATTAGCATAACGTCCGACAAAGTGAAAGATACAAGCGTTATAGGAAGTACGGAATATAAATATGTGGTCAGATAATTTGCCGATATTACCATGAGCGGCATAGAAACGGCAACTATAATCAACGCAATCAAAATGCCCTCCGTAATGAATATTCCCATAACGTCGAGGCTTCTTGCGCCGAGAGCACGCAAAATACCGATTTCTTTCTTCTTGTATACAATAGACGTGGAAATGAAGTTATATAGCAAGAGTATGACGAAAACAGCAGAAACGCCGGAAACAATATATAAAACAAGGGACGCTTTAGTCATAATGTTTTCAATTCTTTCAAGAGCGTCGTCCGAACGAGCGTTCGTTACATATCCGCTTTCGTGCATATCGGATATTAGAGTTTCCATTTCGTCGGTTGCAAGGTTTGCATTGACAAGAACGTTTTCGGGTTTATACTTAGCTTCGATAACGTTTACGAAATCATGATAGTTCATAACAATTGTCGGCTCGCCCAAAATCTCTATATCGTCATATATACCTACGACTTTATACTTTTGCTCATAAAGCAACGTTTCAGATTTATCGCTGTCGGATGCTTTAATATAAAGCGTCATATTTCTTGGCGTAACAAACTCAGCTTCGAGCTGTTCGAAGCTTCTCGTCGAAGAATAGCCGTACTTTATATTTCGATAATAAAGCGCGGAAATATATACTTCGCCTTGCTTTAGGCTATATTTGGAATCTCTTTCGATTTTAGCTCCGAGAATCGCCCCTTCGCCGCTATCGCCGTCGGACTTCAAAACAATATCTGCGTTATAGTTATATCTCGAAGACGCAAAGCTTTCGGTATAGCCGTCTTTGACGAGAATCTTCGACATATACATGCTTTCGTCTTCCTTATAATTCGTATATTTAGCCAAAATAGAAGAATCGGCTGTTATGTCGTCTTCGGACAATCCTTCAAACACGTCTTTATAAATATAGTAATTTGTCTTATATATTCCCGAAATATCGTATTGTTCACCGCCGACCGTAATGGTTTTTCCGAGAATCTGGCTATAATCGTTTACGACGAGTTTAACGATAGTTCCGTCCTCCATTCCCATACGCATACCGAGCTTAATGAAGTAATCCGCAAATAGATCGGATATGCAGCACTCGTCGGAAGACTTCGGGAATGTTCCATATACTATATCGATGTCGCTTTCGTCGCATTCGAGAATGCCTGTAAACTCAGACGGTCTAAATACGGGATGAGTAGATACTTCGTAAAAAGCCGTATCGAGAACCTTTTTCTTGCCTGTGAGATTTGTCGTTTCGGCTTGCTCTATTTCATAGGATTTGAGGTAGTTGCCCGCAAAGTATTCTTCGAAGAATTCTATATCGTCGTCAGAAATAGGAATATCCACATACGCACCGTCAAACGTTTCGCGGCTTGTCAGGCTCATCAAATACGCATCGGATTCGTAATACGTTTTGACGTACGATTCCGTCTTGTCGTAACCCGAAAGAACCATCGAGAAGCCGAACGCAATAAGCGAAACGACTGCAAGAAGAAGCGTTATAACAAGTCTGAAGCTCTTCGATTTGAAGCTCGAGAACGCCATTTTTATTACATCGCCAAATGGAAGTCTTGAACGAATAAGCTCGAAAAATTCCGTATTGCCGTCGATTTTTTCTTGATTTGTAACGGCAAAACCGCCTACTCTTGCGGTAGGCTTAAGTTCTGCAAGCTTAGGATATACTTCGTTAAACTCTTCTTTATCAAGAACGGTTATATATCTATCGCCTGCTATATCGTTAAGCGTATTGTTGATTTCCGAAAGCTCTTTTTCCGTGAGCTTTTTGCCTTTCGGAATTCTGACCGTCGTATCGCTTATAAAAGATATTCCGTTAGAAGACGGCATTCTGCCGCTTCTTGTAGAAACGGCTCTCGTCTTATCGGATACTATTATTCCGTCTTTAAGCTCGACAATTCTGTCGGCGTATTGCTCGGCAAACTCTCTGTCGTGAGAAACTACGATTACAAGCTTATCGCGGGACAGCTTTTTGAGAGTCTCGAAAACCTGAGCTCCCGTAACGGAGTCAAGAGCTCCAGAAGGCTCGTCCGCCAAAATAACGGACGGATTCTTTATTAACGCTCTTGCGATTGCAACTCTCTGTTTTTGACCGCCCGAAAGCTCGGAGGGCATTCTGTCTGCATAGCCGCCTAAATCAACGGTATCTAAAAGCTCGTTGATTTCAACGCTATCAGCTTTCTTTTGCTGCAACTGCAACGCAAGCGCAATGTTCTTCCCGACGGTATATTCATCGAGAATATAAAACTCTTGGAAAACAAAGCCTAAATAGGTATTGCGATAACTGTCAAAATCGGCAGACGAGAAGTCTTTGCTCGATCTGCCGTTGATAATTATTTCTCCTTCATCAAAAGAGTCCAAGCCGCCGATGACGTTAAGCATCGTAGACTTACCGCTACCAGATTTACCCAAAATAAATACCATTCCGCTGTCGCCGAAGCGGAGATTGATATCATTAAGTGCCGTTACGCTTTCTTTGCCCGAGGTTTTATATGTTTTTGTCAGATTCTTGATTTCAAGCATTATATTCCTCTTTAACGGTTATTTTTCCCTTGCTTGACTACGCAACCTATCAAAGCGCGAAAAACAACAAGGGCTGTTATAAAAAGCCTTAGCCTTAAAGTAATTATACAGTATATTTTCAACTATTGCAATCTTAATTATCAAAAAAAATGCGGCAATCGCCACATTTTTTAATCAATATTTTTTATTTATTATATTGTCAAATCAAAGTTTCGAAACAAACTCCGACGCTTCGTTGAAATCAAGCGTTTCAAAAGTGCCGTCGTCGCAAAGCTTTGCTATGTCGGGATCGATAGGAACGCGCAAGACGTTTTCGATTCCGTAGCTCTTTGCAGTTTCTTCGACGTGGCTTTCACCGAAAATATAATGCTTTGCGCCGCAATCGGGGCATGCGTAATAGGACATATTTTCGACAAGCCCCAAAATATCGACATTCATAAGCTTTGCCATTTTTTCTGCTTTTCCAACAACCATAGAAACAAGGCTTTGCGGCGTTGTTACTACTACTATGCCGTTAATGGGAATAGACTGGAAAATCGTGAGCGGAACATCGCCTGTTCCGGGAGGACAATCGATATACATTTCGTCGATATCACCCCAAACAACGTCAGTCCAGAATTGCTTGACGGTGCCTGCGATAACAGGACCTCTCCATACAACGGGATCGGAATCGTTTTCAAGCAAAAGATTTATCGACATAATCTTTATTCCGAGCGCTGTCTCGGCAGGATACATAAACTGTCCGTCGGATAGTGCCTTACTTCTGATGCCGAAAATCTTAGGAATCGAAGGACCGGTTATATCTGCGTCCATAATAGCAACTCTTTTGCCTTGCTTTGCAGCCTTAACGGCAAGCATCGAAGTAACGAAAGACTTACCTACTCCGCCCTTACCGCTTACTACCGCAATAACCTTTTTTATGTTTGAATACATATTTTGATTTTCGATGAAGCTCGTTTTTCTCGAATCACAATTAGCCGAGCAAGACGAACAATCGTGAGTGCATTCTTCTGTCATTATTATCTCCTTTTCAAAAAACAAAACCGAATATATCGGTTTCGAAATAATTATTATACGTATATTATATCACATAAAAATAAAAAAGCAAGGAAAGTTAAGTGTGTTTACTTCCCTTTTGACAACGAAAAACAATTATGATATGATTTTAGAAGAAAAGATATAATCTCTTTCGAATTATTTCTATAAACAATAGTATTTATTAAAAAACAAGTATAAATATATCGGCTTTAATAATTAAAAATATATATAAAAAATTATGAAAACAGAAGAATACTTAAAAGTACACAAAAATAAATACGAAATGATGCCGCAAGACGAAATAAAACTACTTTTTCAAGCACATTTCGGCGGCGGTCATTTTGTTCCGAGCAACGATAAAGCGTTGGATTTTGTTAAAAACGAGATAAATAACATAACGCCAAGCGAATATTCCGATTATCCTTTATACGAAAAAGTATCGGACGATTATTCGAGACTACATCTAATTAAAACAAAAGAATTAGGACTATCCGAGAATACGGTTTCTAAACTTTTTGTTCTTTCGGCAAAAGATTTTTCTAATACGCAGGAGTTTGAAAAAGACATAAAAAAACTCGTAAACAAAGATTATGTCGAAAAGTATCTTATTGACGGCATTCGTCCCATTTCCCATTCGGAAAAATACAAAAGCAAGTACTGCCCACACTACAGAGTCATATCGAATTTTTATTTGAAGTACTTACCGCTTTTAAGCAAAATCGATCGCGAGCTTAAAAACAAAAGTAGGCTTATTATAGGCATTGACGGCAAAGCAGGCTCAGGAAAAACTACGCTTGCAAATACTCTTTTCGATATTTACGGAGTAAGTATCATTAAAGCCGACGATTTCTTTGTTCCTATTTGCCAAAAAACAAAAGAGCGAGAATCCGAAATCGGCGGGAATATCGATTATAAGCGAATGAAAAAAGAGGTCTTCGACAATATAACAAAAAGCGTTCTATCCTATCGACAGTTTTCTTGTCAAACACAACAATTACTTACACCTAAAACAGTCGATCTAAGTAAAATTACCGTAATCGAGGGAAGTTATTCTTCTCACCCGTATTTTAACTATAAATACGATATTTCGGTTTTTTGCGATATTGACGAGAAAACACAAAAAGAACGTATAAAAAATCGTAACGGCGATTTTTCAAAACGCTTTTTCGAGGAGTTTATCCCGAAAGAGAACCTATTCTTTGAAAAATATTCGACAAAAGAAAATGCGGATATCGTTATCGAATAATCAAATATTGCAACACCTTTTAAAGTTTTCATAATAAAAGCTATGCTAAAAACAAATAAGCGCACTACGAAAAATAGTGTGCTTATTTTATGATTATTGATTTAATTAAGCTTGATTTTTAGTCAAAACAACACTAACTTTATATGCTTCATGCCGTTCTTTACGTTATAAATATAATTCATTAGGAACAAATAAAGCGCAATTTATTATCAAACAATCGATAGCAAAAGTCGAGATTTTTGAATCAAGACTATAATCCTTAAAACAAATTATATTGCCTTTATCAAGTTAATTACGGAATTAGCGACTTTATCGGCTGCGATTGTTTCAAAATCGTTATAAGTCTGCCCTGCATCGTCGTCAGCCAAGTCAGAGATGCAGCGAAGAACAATAAAAGGTTTTTTATTCGCATAAGCAACATGCGCAATCGAACAGCCTTCCATCTCGCAAGCAATCGCATCGCCCATTTGTTGAATCTCTTGCTTTTTCGAAGAAGACGTAACGAAAACATCGCCTGTTGCGATATTTCCTAAAACCAAATCGTTCATATCGGAGTTTGCGGCAAAAAACTTTTCTATCAATGTTTTATCTGCAGGGAAACGATCGATACCGGGGTAATTTGTCTCTAAAATAGAAAGATCGAAATCGTGATAATATAGCAAATCCGAAACAACAACGGAAAGGTGTTTTGCTCGTTCCGACAAGCTTCCGGCGATACCGCTATTTATCACGTAATCGGGTTCGAATCTATCGATAACGATTTGCGCAGACATCGCAGCATTGACTTTTCCGACTCCCGAATTACAAATAACGACATCTTTCCCGAATATCTTTCCCGTGGAATACGGCAATCCGTTGATCTCAAAATCATTACGATCCTCCATATGCTCGGTGAAAAGTTTACGTTCGGATTTCAATGCGCAAATAATCGCAATTTTAGTCATAATATTTTCTCCTTTATGTATATTTGATTTATCTTCTTTAATATTATTCTCAATACTTAATTAGTAAGTCCCGCGAAAACAACGCCCAAAACAACAAGTATACTTCCTACGATTTGGAAAATCCCGAAAGGTTCCGAAAGAAAAACAACTCCGACGATTATTGAAATCACGGTCGATAGGCTGTTAAAAACTACTACTTCCTGAATCTTTAGTTTCGAATAAGAATAGTTTATCGCAAAAAACGCTCCGACGGACGAAAAGCCCGCAAGATAGATTACGTCTATCCAAAATCTAAAATCAGAAAAGGGCTTTATTATTAAATCGTAATAATTCCCTTTCGAAGTAATGAGCGAAAGCATGGTAAAAACTACGCTTCCGAGCAAGAACATTACGTAGGTTTTTTCAAAAGCGGTAAATTCTTCTTTTATGAATCTCGATATCAAGTTAAAAGAAGTTGCCGCAATAACCGCACCGAAAGACAAAATAAGTCCCAACGCCGTAACGGCACCACTTATCTCCTCTCCAAGCGTTGTTAAAATTACGCCAATAACGGAAATAATAACGAAAACCATCTTTTTTGCGGTAACTTTTTCTTTAAGTAAAATCGCACCGAAAAGTATTGACGCGACCGGACAAATCGACGTTATTATCGCAACAATCGAAGTTGGCGTGAAATCAACGGAATAGGTCTCGCACAAAAAATATACGACGGGCTGCATAAGTCCCAAAAGAATAAGCGGAATAAGCTTTTTGCCTTTCCCCTTGAAATTTAGCTTAAAGGGCTTAAACAGCAACATTACATTCAAAATAACGAACGCTATTATAAAACGTATCGCAAGCAAAACCACGGGAGTAGTTTTCGAAAGCGCGCTTTGCGAAAAGAAAAGCGAAAAGCCGAATATCGTATATCCGATTATCGCAAGTATTATAGATTTTTTTCTTGTAGTATCGTTTTGCATTATTGAAATAAGAATAGTTTAGTTTTCTATATATATTACCAAACCTTACTTCAAAAGACAAATAAAAGTATTTGAAATTGCGCAAATTAGCATCTATCTTTTCAGAAAATCCCATAATTATTCGCAAAATATAATAAATATCAGAATAAATAGGGTTTGATAGTTAAGTAGTTTTTTACATATCCTCCTACACAATTAAAGCTTAATATACAATCACCTATAAGTAAAATTGATTTTCAATTTTTTCCAAATGAAAATCCTCTACCCAACATTTTTCATATTATATATAGTATTAAAAAGTTGTAATTAATATATATGGTTTATTTGACTTATACTTATATTGTTAATTTTACTTATATAGATTGTTGTATAGTTTAATTGCTTTTTATATATCTAATGATTTATTCATACAAGCTTCTATCTATATTTAAGTCAAGCTTGAAAACAATTGCAGAATATGTCATTTTATTTAAGAAAAGCAAATCGATAAAGAAATATTTATTTAAGAATTTTTATTTTTATACAAAAAATGTTTGACAAAGAAAGCTTATTTTGATAATATCTTGTCATAACTTAAAACCATAACAAAGGCAACGAAAAGAAGAGTAAGTTTATTACTGACCTTACAGAGAACCGATTATTTGCTGAGAGATCGGTGGTTCAAGTGAAACCGAATATGGTCTTGGAGCCGCGTGGGCGAAATAGTTTAGTTCACGACGCGAGTGCGCGTTACAGCACAGTATTGTGATGGCAATACGTCGAGGTTGCAGTCAAACGCAACGAAATAAGGTGGTACCACGGATTATATATCCCGTCCTTATATTAGGACGGGATTTTTGTTTATCTAAAACAAAATCCGAAAACACATCTTCAAAAAAGATAACCCACTCGATTTCAAAGTCTATAAACCTCTAAAAAATAAAACCTCCCCTTTCGACAGACTTTTAAGTTATTCATTTATCGATAAATACAACCAAAGGAAGAAATCATGCTCGAGCTAAAAAACGTAAGTAAAAGCTTCATACAACAAGGCGAACCGTTGCACGCGCTTAACGACGTGAGCCTCACAATAAACGACGGAAAGATTTTCGGAATTATCGGTCTTTCTGGAGCCGGGAAATCAACGCTCCTACGCTCTATCGCGGGCTTAGAAAAGATCGACGACGGCGAGATTTTTATTGACGGCGTTAACATTAATTCCCTTAAAGGAAACGAATTGAGGCTTTTCAGAAGCAAAATCGGCGTTGTTTTCCAAGGCTTTAATTTGCTTATGCAGAAGAACGTTTTCGACAATATCGCATTCCCTCTTCGTCTTGTAAATACGCCTAAAGCGCAAGTCAACGAAAAGGTTAACGAGCTTATCGAACTTGTGGGACTTAAAGGTAAAGAAAAATCTTACCCCGCTGAGCTTTCAGGCGGACAAAAGCAAAGAGTTGCGATAGCCCGTTCAATCGCGGCTGATCCGAAAGTACTTCTTCTTGACGAAGTTACATCGGCGCTCGACCCGTTAACCACAAAACAGATTTTGAACCTTCTCAAAGCAATAAACGAAAAAAGCGGCGTTACGATGGTTTTCATAACTCACGAAATGGGCGTTGTTTCAACCATTTGCGACGAAGTCGCGGTGCTTAATTACGGAGTTATCGAAGAACAAGGCAAAACGAAAGACGTTCTATCAAACCCGAAATCCGCTATAGCCAAGCTTTTGCTCGGAAAGGAGCGTGCATAATGGAAAGACTTATTTACTTATTCGATTATTATGACATATGGCTTGAAATCGGAAGAACGCTTCTTATGACGTTTATCCCCGTAGTTATCGCATATGTTATCGGACTTCCTCTCGGAATTCTTTGCGTTGTTACCGACAAAAACGGAATCAGACCTAACACAACGATAAATCAGATTCTTAACGTTATAATCAACCTCGGACGAAGCATTCCTTTCGTTATCATGGTTTGTATACTCGTAGGGTTCACAAGATTCTTACTCGGCACAAGCTTAGGAGCAATCGCAGCTTGCGTTCCGCTTACGGTTTCTTGCATTCCTTTCATCGCAAGAATAACCGAGCAATCGCTTAAAGAAATTGACAAGGGAGTTATCGACGCGGCTAAATGCATGGGCGCAACGGATTTCCAGATTATTACAAGAGTATATCTTGTCGAAACCATCCCCTCCCTTATCAGAGGTTTTGCGATAACCGCAGTTACGCTTGTGGGCTACACCGCAATGAGTGGCGCAATGGGCGCAGGCGGCTTGGGATATATCGCAATCAAATACGGTTATGAAAGGAATATTAAAGACCTCATGTGGCTATGCGTAATACTCATTATCGCAATCGTAGAAATAATTCAGCTTGTTATCGAGCTTATTGCAAAAAAGATCGATAAAAAATAATTCGAAATAATTTTAAGGAGAAAATATATTATGAAAAAAGTTATATCAATACTTCTCGTTTTAGTTACGCTTCTCGCTTTCACCGCTTGCAGCAACGCGACCGACGAAAAAACTATCGTTGTAGGGGCTTCCTCTACTCCGCATGCCGAGATTTTGAGACAGTGCGAAGATTATATCACTTCGAAAGGATATACGCTCAAAATCGTAGAGTATTCAGACTATGTGCAGCCGAACATCGCACTCGAAGACAAGAGCTTGGACGCAAACTATTTCCAGCACGAACCGTATCTTACTACGTTTTGTGAAGATCAGGGATATACGGATTTGGTAATCGTTGCAAGAGTTCACTTTGAGCCTATAGGAATATATCTCGGTGGAAAAGGGACCAACTTCAGTTCTCTAAAAGAGGGCGACAAAATCGCTGTTCCCAACGATCCAACAAACTGCGCAAGAGCCTTACAGCTACTCGAATCTTATGGAATTATCGAAATAGTTAATGATAACGGATTTAAAACAACCGTTAAAGATATCGATTCCAAAGGTCTTGAAATTATTGATTTGAGCGCCGAATCGATTGCGGTAAGACTTCCAGAGCTTGCATTTGCGGTAATCAACGGAAACTATGCGGTAGATTTCGGAATTACAGATAAACTTGTTGCAAAAGAAGATCCTCAATCCGTATCTTTAAAGTATTATGTAAACGCTATAGTTTGTCGTAAAGACAATGAAAACAGCGAAAAAATCAAAGTTCTTGTTGAAGCTTTGAAACAACAGAAAGTCGCAGACTATATCAAAAACAGCTACGATGGATTTGTTCTTCCCTACGACGCATTCTACAATAACTAAGTCTTTAATTTTATAAAGAACCATTTGAATATTATAAATCAACTAAAAAATCAAAACGACAATTTATATTTAAGTCGGAACATTAAAAAACGAAGAGGGCGAATTTGCCCTCTTATGGTTTTATTGCTTTAAACGATTTTTTATTCTGAGACTTTTGACTATGCAATGTTATTGTGTATATATTTTTCTTTCAAAAATCACGCAAGCCTTTTTATTATAGCTCCATTTATTTCTTGTAATAATTCTTATAAAGCGCAGTATAAACGTATAGAATAATAATTATAACAAAATACTCTATTCCTTAACACTATACTCAATTTTTATAATCTCTATTCCCTCGTAATGAATAAACCCCCATATATATACAACAAAGGAGACGAAAAATCGTCTCCTTTGTTTTGCGGTTGGAGGACAATAAGCCTCATTTTTCAAAAAATCATAGGGGTTGAAA
>CAZIPL010000038.1:0-14073 GCA_964541255.1 uncultured Clostridia bacterium
CCATCTTGTTGATCGCAACGATCATTTCAACACCTGCGGCTTTGATATGGTTAATAGCCTCTGCGGTCTGCGGCATAACGCCGTCGTCTGCAGCGACGACAAGGATAGCAATATCTGTGATCTGCGCGCCGCGCATTCTCATTGCCGTGAACGCTTCGTGTCCCGGCGTATCGATAAACGTGATCTTTCTGCCGTTGATTTCAACGGAGTACGCACCGATATGCTGAGTGATTCCGCCCGCTTCCGTTGCGGTTACCTGAGAATTTTTTATCGCGTCGAGAAGAGAAGTCTTACCGTGGTCAACGTGTCCCATAACGGTAACGACGGGAGGACGTGTTACGAGCTTAGCCTCGTCGTCCTGCGCATCGCTAAACAATTCTTCTTCCGCCGTAACCTCGGGCTTATACTCAAGCGTTACTCCGTATTCCATAGCGATATACTCCGCAGTCGTGAAGTCTATCGAATCGTTTATTGTTTTGAGCTGTCCTTCACTGAAAAGCTTCTTCGTTATTTCGGTAGCCGTTATTCCGATCTTCTCGGACAATGCCTTAATAGGAATAATATCCGTCGTAACTACCGCATGCTCGATCTTGATGGGAGCGGCTTTTTGAACGGTTGCGGTTTCTTTCGCCTTTCTGGGACGAATCTTGTGACTACCCATTCTCTCGTCGTAGTCTTCTCCGCCCTCCGTAATGAAACCTTTTCTTATTAAGGTGCGCTTATTCATAGCCTTCTTGTTGTCGTCGGAAGGCTTATCTTTCTTTTTGTTCCCGAAGTTCTTGTTTGTCGTAGGAGGAACGAATGCCGGAGCAACCGACGGCTTTATCGGCTTTTTCTGTTGTGTACGGTTGTTGTTCGTATCCGCATCCTTGTCGAACTTACCGCCCATAGGCTTTTGTCCGTTCTTCCCGCTAGGTCTGTCTCCGAATGTTCTCGTACCTTGCGGACGGTTATTATTGCCTCTGTTGTCGAAACGTCTTACGTTTCCGCCCTCTGCGGCTTTCGCTTCGGCGTTTTTCTGCTTCCACAATCTGTCTCTCTCGATTGCTCTTGCGATAGCATCCTTTTCGGCTTGAGACATTTCTCTCTTCTTGGGAGCGGGAGTCGGCTCTTCGACTTTCTCGGGAGCTTTGACTTCGACCTTAGCTTCAACGACAGACTCTTCCTTAACATCTTTGACAACGGGCTTTTCTTCGATAGTTACAGTCTTTTCGGGAGTAACTTCGACTTTCTCGGGAGCATTGGTCTTTTTGAGCGTTTCGTCGGTTGAAACTTCAACCTCTTCTTTTGCAACGGGCGTTTCTACCACCTCGACAGCAACTTCTTTCTCCGCCGTGTTTTCAAAAGCAACCTTTTCGACTACAGTCTTTTCCGCTTCGACAGCGGGGTCTTCGACTTTCGTTGCGATTCCGTTTGCTATCGAACGGGCGTTATCGAGAAGCTGTGCGCTCATTTTACGAAGCTCTTTGACCTTCTTAGAGATGCCAATCAAATCTCCGCTCGAAACGGTCTGGCTCAACTGTTTGATGTTTTCAAAATTTGATGTTGTTTTCTTTGTTTCTGCCATTTAATTTTCACCTCTGAAGATTATTTCGTAGTTTTCGTCAAGATTCGACATAACGGCATTGCTCAATGCCTCGTCCGTTATCGCGAACATTTTACAATTTTCCTTATTCAATATTTCCTCCACGCTCTTTCCTTTGACAAGAACGAGCGGCACGTTACATTTTTTCGCTTTGGACAACGCGACTTTTTTCGCATTATCGCTTGCCGTGTGGCATAGATAAAGGCTTTTTATATCCTTCGTCGCCTCGACGGAATTAGTTCCCGAAACGACCTTCCTTGCCCTTATCGAAAAACCGATAAACGTTTCAACCTTGCTTCTTTGCAACGTATTCCTCCAAAAGATTATCGTATACTTCCGCGCCGACCTCAGTCTTAAACACCTTGTTCAACGCTTTTTGTTTTACGCACTTTCTTATGCACGCCTCGTCGTCGCAAATATACGCGCCTCTTCCCGCGGCTTTTCCGGTAAAGTCAATCGTAACTTTTCCGTCGGCGGTTCTGACTATTCGGATAAGCTCGTTTTTAGGCTTAACCGAGCGGCATGCTATGCACGTTCTCTCAGGAATTTTCTTCATTCTCTTCTGTAATTCCGCTCAAGTCCAAATCCATCAATTCGTCGATGTCGGATTCGGATTCTTTATTTTCCTTTTCAAACGCCGACTGCGATTTTACGTCGATCTTCCAACCCGTAAGTCTTGCGGCAAGTCTTGCGTTCTGACCCTCTTTCCCGATTGCGAGGGAAAGCTTGTCGTCCGCTACGACAACCTTTGCTTTCTTTTCTTCTTCGTTGCCCTCAACGTATTTAACCTCAGCGGGAGAAAGGCTTCTTGCGATGAATTCCAACGGATCTTCGCACCAAGGAATAATGTCGAGTTTTTCGCCGTTAAGTTCGTTTACGATAGCGTTTACTCGCGCTCCCTTGCTTCCTACGCATGCGCCTACGGGATCGATGCTCTCGTCCTGAGAATAAATCGCCACCTTACTTCTTTGTCCTGCCTCTCTCGCAATAGCCTTGATCTGAACAAGACCTTGTCTAATCTCGGGAACTTCGTTCTCGAAGAACTTTCTTACAAGACCGGTGCTCGTTCTCGAAACGATTACCTGCGGACCGTTGGGCGTGGAACGAACTTTCTTTACGAAGACCTTAACTCTGTCGTTAAGCTTCAAATGCTCGGTCTTAATCTGATCTTGCGGCAACAAAACACCCTCGACCGTACCTTTGCCAAGGTCGAGATAATAGGTCTGTCCGTCTACTCTTCTGACGATTGCAGTCAAAATTTCGCTTTCCTTTTCAGTAAACTCGTTCATTGCGGCGTCTCTTTCGAACTCGCGAAGCTTTTGAATGATAACCTGCTTTGCCGTCTGTGCGGCGATTCTTCCGAAATCTTTAGGTTTAACCTCGGTAACGAGTTCGTCGCCGACCTTGATATTTTTCTTTTCTTTCAATGCGTCTTCGAGAGAAATCTCGTTCTCCTCGTCGCCGACCTCTTCGACAACGAGCTTCGTCGCATAAATCTTTATCGTAGCCTTTTCGGGATTGAGCTTAACTTCTATCGCGGCGGAAGTTCCCGTATGCTTTTTGTATGCGGAAACAAGAGCCGTTTCGAGTGTTTTCACAAACATCTCCTTGCTTATGCCTTTTTCAAGTTCCAACGCGTCGAGCGCAGAAAAGAAATCTTTATTTTCCAATGTCGGATACCTCCATTTTATTCGAATTTAATGAGTTGCGATACTTTCGCAAGATTTTGTCTTTCAAAAGAAACTGCCTTGCCGTTTATTTCGACGTCGATAGAGTCTTTCGAAAAGCCCTTCAAAACGCCTTCGAAATACTTCTTTCCGTCAACGTTTTTATAAAGTCTTACTTCGACTTCTTTTTCGAGATTGCGTTCGAAATCTCTGTCCGTCTTGAACGGTCTGTCAAGCCCGGGACTCGAAACGTTGAGGTTGTAAGGATTATTATCCGTCGGGTCGGCTTCGTCCAAAATCGGATCGATTGTTCTGTGAACCTTTTCCAAAAGGTCGAGATCTACGCCGTTTTCGTGATAAATATAAATCCAAAGCGTGGGGAGCTCTCCCTTGACGCCTTTTTTATATTCCGCATCGACGATTTCGACGCCCATAGCGTCGAGAGTGGGTTTGATCGCGTTAATCGCGATGTCGCAAACTTTTGACATTTTACTCCTTTGCATCAAAGAAGCGGGCTTTACGCAAGCCCGCTCTTCAAATTCCTTATTCAAGCATCGTTATTTTAACATATATTTTGCGCTTTTGCAAGCGTTTTTACGCATTTAGAAAAATACGTTCCGCTTTTTGCGTCAGATCTCTATGTCTTTATATTCGTCGAGCATCCCTATAAGAACTCTCGCCGTCGAAATAGCGTCTTCATAAGCTCTGTGCGCGTTTTCGTTTACAACCCCGAATCTCGTGCACAATGTGCCGAGCTTATTGTTTTGAATGTTCTTAACATACTTAACCGAAAGCGGCAAGGTATCTATCAACGGATTCACGAAATAATATCCGCACCTTTTCGCTTCGTTGTTCAAAAAAACAAAATCGAAGTCCTTGACGTTGTGTCCGCAAAGAATCGCGCCGTAGCAGAACTTATAAAAATCCGCCATAACGTCTTCGATCGCGGGCGCGTTTTTGACCATTTCGTCCGTTATGTTATTGACTTTCGTCGCGCCCTCGGGAATATGAATCTTGGGATTGACGAAGGTCTTGAACTTTTCGGTAAATTCTCCGTCAACGAGCTTTGCCGCGCCTATTTCGATAATTCTGTCTTTCGATACGTTAAGCCCCGTCGTTTCAAGGTCGAACGTAACGATAGTTTTGCCGACAAGTTTCGATATATCCCTTTTCTTTCTCTCTTCCAAAAGGTCGGATTGCTCGTATACAACCAAAGGCTCGGGCAATACGTTCGTGTAATATATCGGTTCTTCCTTAATCTTATCGTCTTTGGGCGGTTCTTTAGTCAGAATAGTGCACGTCGTAATCGTATTGACAGTCATTTTCAGCTCGCCGAATATATCTCTTGCGATTTTGCCCGTCAAAACACACTCTCTGCCGTTTAACTCTTCCTTTATAAGCGGAGTATTCCCTATCGACGGGAACATCACGCACGGGAAGCTTCCCGACGGATCCGTTACCGTAAAAGTGAAGAACACGGGATTTTTATTCCTTGCGTTTTCCTTAGGCGGATTTTTCTTTTTTCTTTCGACAAGTCCCGATATTTTCCCTGCCAAAACGGCTTCGGAATATTCGCCGTTTATATCCATTATGAACCCCGGTCTTTCGGTGCAAGGCTTCCCGACAAACATTTGTCTGTCCGCGACCTCTATCGCCCTAAGCTCGGTTTTCGCCTCTTCCGTATGCTTACGCTCCTCGGCAATCTCAACCGTTTCGATCTCGAATTCCTGCAAAAAACAGCGGTGGAAATATTTCAGCAAGCTCTCTTTGAGCGCGCCGTCCATATATCCGCAAAAGTTCTTTCCGCCGTAAAAGGTAAGCTTATATGAGTTCTCCGTCGTTTTTTCGACGTCGTAATCGAGCCTTGACAACGCAGGTCTCAAATATCCGCCGTTCTGCGCAAAAAATCTCGAAACTCTCGTTCTGATATACTCTTCGTCGCAATAAGCTTTGGTTATTTTGACGTCAACCTCGCTTGCAAGCTCGATTTCCAAAAGCGCTTTCAACCCCTCTTCGACGTCGGCAAGATCTCTCACCAAAATATGTACGAAAAAGCGTTTGCTCGATTTCGAATATGAAAAATCGTGCAAACGAACGTCTCCGAACATCGGATAGCATTCAAGTATGAAGTTTTCAAGCTCGAGATTTTGCATCAAGCTCCTCCTTTACCATCTTAAGAAACGCTTCTTTATATCCGTTTTTAGGAAGTTTGGCAAATATTTCGCCTCTTTTGATAACCAAAAAGCCCTCTTTGCCGCCGACTATTCCTATGTCCGCGTCTTTGCCCTCTCCTATGCCGTTGACAACGCACCCCATCACGGCAATTTTGAGATTACCGTTCAGCGCAAAGGTTTTTTCTTCGATCTCTTTCGCAAGAGAGAATAAGTCATAATCGCAACGGCTGCAAGTCGGGCAAGAAATCACTTTCACCCCCTCCCTCATTTCGAGCGCACGAAGAATTCTTATTCCCGCTCTTACTTCTTCGACAGGCGGAGCGGAAAGAGAAACGCGTAAGGTATCTCCTATGTCGTCAAGAAGCAAACTTCCTATGCCGATTGCGTTTTTGATTTCGCCAAACGCTTTCGTTCCCGCTTCAGTAACTCCGATATGCTGCGGATAGCAAGACAGCTTGTCTATGATTCTGCACGCTTTAACCATCTCGGGAACACTGCTCGACTTGACGGAAAGCACAATGTCGTCAAAGCCGCATTTTTCCAATATCGCGGCACAATTTATCGCAGAATGAGCAAGTCCCTCTGCGGTTCTTCCGTATTTTTCCTCCGCGCTCTTTTCTAAGCTTCCCATATTAACGCCGACGCGAATAGGAACTCCGCTTGCTTTTGCCGCGTCGCAAACGGCTTGAATTTTATCTTCGCCACCTATATAGCACGGATTGATTCTAATCTTCGCCGCGCCCGCTTCGATAGATTTAATCGCAAGCCTATGGTCGAACTGAATGTCGGCAACGATAGGAATAGTTGCTTTATCGCATATTTTTTTCAGCGCGACAACTTCCTTTTCCGTCGAAACGGCAATACGAACGATATCACAACCCTCTTTTTCAAGCATTGCAATTTCTTCGATATTTCTTTCGACCTCTTCCGTTTTTGTCGAAAGCATCGTTTGAACGGTTATTTCGCCGTTCCCGATAATTTTATTTCCGACTTTAATCTCTTTTTTCATATAACTTTAATAAGGTCAACCAAAATCGCAAAACCTATCAAGAACACAAAGCCCGCGAAATTGACTATTCCCTCGATTTTTTTGTTAATCGCCTTGCCTCTTATCCATTCGATGACGGTGAAAAGCACTTTGCAACCGTCAAGCGCAGGTATGGGAAGAAGGTTAAATACCGCAAGATTTACTCCGATAAGGGTGATTATTTCCAAAAGCTGTCTGAATCCATAGGACGCAATCTCCGCCGTTATCGTTATCGTCGAAACGGGTCCCGACAAAGAATCGAGCGCGATTTTGCCCGTGAAAAGCTGACCGATAACAGAAAGCACTTCTCCCGCCATTTTGAAGCAATATACGTTTGCTCTTCCTAAACTTTCGAAAAATCCGAATTTATATAACGCCGAGCTTTGAAGTATACCAAGCCCCGTCGCGTGAGTTTCGACGGCATTGCCGTCTGCATCTTTATACGAAAGAACGTAGTCTCTTATTTTCGCTTTAACGTTCATCCTTTCGCCGTTTCGAACGATCTCGATATCAACCAAAGCTTCGGGAGTTTCCGCGGCTTTTTTGAGAACGTTGGTAAGCTCCGTCGGCATATATATGTCATATCCGTTGACAGCCAAAATAATATCGTTTTCTTGCAAAACGTATTCTTGCGGCGTATTTACTCCCACATCGTCGGGAAGCACTTGCCCTACCGAAAACACATACTGTCCCGAAACGGAAAAAGTGACGATGACTATCAAAACCGTCACGAAAAAGTTCATAAACGCACCTGCCAAAAGCACGATTATCCTCTTCCACGGCGCTTGCTTTTCAAAAGATTTTTCGCTTGCCGATTCCTCGTCCTCTCCCTCGAACGCACAATAGCCCCCTAAGGGCAACAGCCTTACCGAAAAAAGTTCGCCGCTTTTCATCGGGCGCTTGAAAATCGCAGGGCCGAAGCCTATCGCAAATTCGTTTATCTTAAAGCCGAGCTTTTTGCCGGCGACGTAATGCCCGAATTCGTGAATGGTTACCATGAAAAGCAGAACCGCCAACGCTTCGAGTGCGTAAAGAACAGAACCGAAAAAAGATGAAATTGTCGCTAAGTTGTTTATCATTTTCATTTCAAAATAAATTCTCTTGCCGCATTCCTTGCTATCTCGTCGGCCAATAACACGTTTTCAAGAGAAAATTTCGGAAGCGAGACGGAATCGACTGTTTTTTCGACTACGTCATATATATCCGAGAACCCTATTTCCCCTTTCAAAAACGCCTCGACGGCTATTTCGTCCGCAGACGAAAACGCAAGCGGAAAGAACCCGCCTTTATTATATGCTTTTCGAGCTAATTTTACGAAAGGGAATACTTCTTCGTCAAGCGAATAAAAGGACAGCTTTCTTAAATTAGCAAGGTCAAGAGCGTTTACTTTCGTATCGAGCCTTTCGGGATAAGAAAGCGCAAGCTGAATAGGAATCTCCATTGTCGGATAAGACATCTCGCAAATCACCGCGTTGTCTTTATATTCAACCAAGGAATGCACTACGCTTTCCCTATGAACGACGACGTCAACCGAGCTTTCGGGGACCTCGAAAAGCTTGCACGCTTCGATAACCTCCAAGCCCTTATTCATCATCGTCGCAGAATCGACTGTGATTTTCTTCCCCATTTTCCACGTCGGATGAGAAAGAGCCTCATTTACCGTTACGCACTTTATTTCTTCTTTACTCTTTCCGAAAAACGGACCGCCGCTTGCGGTGAGAATAATTCTCTTAACATCCTCTTTTCTTCCCGAAAAAAGCGACTGCCAAACCGCGCTATGCTCGCTGTCAACGGGGAACACCGTTGCGCCGTGCTTTTTTATCAACGGCAAAAGAAGTTCCCACGCGGCAACCACGCATTCTTTATTCGCAAGCGCGATTCTTTTGCCCGCTTTGATTGACTCTAATAGATATGGAAAAGCAGAAAGCCCGGATGAAGCTATAACGACGACGTCGGCGTCTTTCAAGGAAGCGAGCTTATAACAGCTTTCGCCGTCTTCGCAAAACAGCCCCAGATCGCCTACGGAAAACTCGGACGATTGAGACTGTAAAAGTGTTTTATTGTTGTTGGAAGCAAGGGCAATTGCCTTAAAACGGTCGGGGTAATTTTTGATAACGTCAAGCGTTTGTCTGCCGATAGATCCCGTGCTTCCGATTATTGCGATTTTTTTCATAGACTTAACCGTATACAAGGAATACTTTGAAATATATATATGTAGCGAAAACGACGAATAGCACTCCGTCGAAGCGGTCGAGTATTCCGCCGTGACCGGGGATAACGCGCCCCATGTCCTTGATATTGACGCTTCGCTTGATACTGCTCTCGACAAGGTCTCCGAATTCCGTCAAAACCGCGCCGATAACTCCGTATACGAGGAAGAACAGCCAATTCGCGTTGCCGCCCAAGTCGAGCTTTATTGCATATTTCGACACGAAATATACCGCCATAGAGCCGATAATTCCGCCGATAATTCCGCCGATTGCACCAGATATGGTCTTATTCGGGCTTATTGTCGGGCAAAGTTTAGGACCTTTCACCGTCGAGCCGACAAGATATGCACCTACGTCGCAACACGGCCCCGTCAAGAATATGAGAAGCAATGCCGCTGTTCCTTGATTCACCCAATGGTTTATCTCGAAAAGGAACGAGAAGAGCATTATCGGATAAATCCCCACAAGCACCGCCGACGCCAAGTTTTGAAGTCCGTACCCTTTGTTATATATGCTGGCAACCGCCGTCGCCCAGAAATATACGAAAAACAGCGTATATAGCGCGGTCATTCCTCCCAAGAAATAGTAGCTTGGCAAGGTCAAAAAAACAAAGAACGCGATTATCGCATAATTTGTTTTCGTCAAATAATCTCTGAGCGCTCTGCACATCTCGATAGTGCCCATAGACATCAATAGCAGAACAAAAATGTCGAACCACAATAAAGATGCCTCTCTTAAGAACAACGCTCCGCCGACGAAAATAACGAATATCGCTCCGCCGACCGTTCTGATTTTTAAGTTGCCGCCGCCTTTTTTACTCACTTGGTTACCTTTCCGAAACGCCTGTCGCGCCCGTAATAATCTTCTATGGCTTTATCTAACTCTTCGCCGTCAAAATCAGGCCAAAGCACGGGAGTAAAATACAACTCCGAATACGCGCCTTGATATATCATGAAGTTAGAAAGCCTCATTTCGCCGCTCGTTCTTATGATAAGATCGGGATCGGGTAAGCCGCTTGTGTCGAGAAATTCTCCGAAATTCTCTTCCGTAAGCTTAACTCCCGCATTTTCGGCTCGCCTTATCGCTCTGACGATCTCGTCTTTGCCGCCGTAATTAAGTCCGATGTTTATGGTAAGAGTTTTACCGTTTGCCGTCTTTTTTTCGGCTTCTTCGATACTTTCCCTGACGTCGTCGTTAAAATAGGACAAATCGCCCATCGTGCGTATTTTAGCGTCGCGTTTTATCGCTTCGTCTTTATAGCGCACCATAAAGCTTTTTAGTATCGACACCAAAGAATCGAGCTCTTCTTTATCTCTGTTTTTGTTCTCTGTCGAGAACGCATAAAGCGAAAGATACGGAATCCCTCTTTCGAGGCATCTTTCTATAACGGAAAGAACGCTCTTTTCTCCCGCTTTATGTCCCGCGGCTCTTGCAAGCCCGCGCTTTTGCGCCCACCTGCCGTTGCCGTCCATTATTATCGCAATGTGTTGAAGCTTTTTTTGATTCATAGTTTGAAGTTAGAAAATACAAGCTCGACCGTATCGTCGCTTAAGTACCGTTCTCTTATGCAAAGGAAATACTCGTTTCCCTCGGCGCGCTTGTCGGTATAATATATCTTTTGTATTTTTTTACCCTCTTTCAAAGCAAGCTCGTCCGCATCGCGCTCGTTCCTTGCAATGAAGGTCATCAGACGCTCATTACCTCTTTTTCTTTGTCTGCATAGATCTTATCTATGTTTTCGATATGCTTAGCGATGATTTTCTCCATCTCTTTCTCGCAAGCAGCCGCCTCGTCTTCGGTAATTTCCTTGGCAGTTTTCATCTTCTTAATCTTGTCGAGAGTGTCGCGTCTTATGTTTCTGAGCGCGACTTTGGAATCTTCTGCCATAGACTTACACTGCTTAACGAGCTCTTTTCTTCTTTCCTCCGTTACCTGAGGGAACACGAGACGAATGATTTTGCCGTCGTTAGAGGGCGTAAGTCCGATGTTCGCAGCCAAAATTGCCTTTTCGACCTTGCTTACCATGCTTGCGTCCCACGGAGTGATCGTGATCATTCTCGATTCGGGAACGGCGATATTGCCCACCTGATTGATAGGCGACTGCTGTCCGTAATAATCAACCGTGATTTTGTCTAAGATGTGAGGATTTGCTCTGCCCGTTCTGATGTTGGTGTACTCGGAAAGCAAAACATCCTCCGTCTTTGTCATTTTTTCTTCGTTTTCAAGAAATAACATTTCCAATTCTTCTGTCGAATACTGCATAAAATTCGTCCCCCTTATTTGATTATCGTTCCGATTTTTTCTCCGTTTGCCGCTTTAATAATGCTATCCTCGTCGGAAAGCGCAAACGCAATTATAGGAATATTGTTTTCCATGCACATGGAAACCGCCGTGGTATCCATCGCTTTAAGCCCTTTTTTGATGACGTCCATATACGAAATTTCGTCAAACTTCTTCGCGTCCTTGTTTACTTTCGGATCGGAATCGTATATGCCGTCTACGTTTTTCGCAAGAAGTATCGCGTCCGCGCCTATTTCCGCCGCACGAAGCGCCGCCGCCGTATCTGTCGTGAAATAAGGATTGCCCGTTCCGCAACCGAAAATAACGACTCTGCCTTTTTCGAAATGCCTTATTGCCTTTCTCAAAATATAAGGCTCCGCTACTCTCGTTATCGAAAGCGCCGTCTGAACTCTCGTCGGAATTCCGTGGCGTTCGAGCGCGTCCTGCATTGCAAGCGCATTCATGACAGTCGCCATCATTCCCATATGGTCGGCTGTGGATCTATCCATATTGGAGCCTTGTCTTCCTCTCCAGAAATTGCCTCCGCCGACGATTATGCCTACGTCCGTGCCGTTTTCTCTTACCTTTGCGATTTCCTCTACCATCTTGTCGATAGTGCTATCGTCAAGTCCGAAGCCTTTGTCGCCGGCAAGAGCCTCTCCCGACAGCTTCAAGATGATCCTTTTATACATAAAATTCCTCCGTTCGTTGATTTTCAAAAGCCCCAAACAACTTTTTGGAAGCTCGTTTTCGAACTTTTCGTTTTACTTCGCCTTTTATCATAGCATATTTTTGACATTATAGCAATACTTTTTTGCGGTCTCTTTTGCCCGTACTCCTTTTTTGATTTCTTTTTAGAAATCCTTATCTGCATTCTTTCTAGCAATTTAGCCCCTTAAAAAAGCTTCTATATACGCTATAAAAGACAAATTCTTAATACCACCGACAAAAATATCGCCGTTTCGCGTTTTTAAGTACAAAAAAAAGAGCTCTTGAAAAAGAGCTCTTAATTTTTTAATTATTTGCTAGCCTTAGCGATCTGCTCTGCAACTTCTGCAGCAAGGTCGTTTGTCTTTTTCTCAAGACCTTCACCCATTTCATAACGAACGAAACGGCGAACAACAATCTTCTCTCCGATTGCTGCGGTAGCTTCGCTGATAATGTCGGAAACCGTTTTGGACGGATCGCGAACAAATTTCTGATCGAGGAGGCAGATTTCTTCGAAGAACTTATTGATACGTCCTTCAACCATCTTCTCGATAACTGCAGCCGGCTTGGGTTTAGGCTCGTTCATAGCCTGAGCTCTGATGATCTCTTTTTCCTGCTCGACTCTTGCAGCATCAACCTCTTCACGGCTAACATATTCGGGTTTGCTTGCAGCGATATGCATCGAAAGATCCTTAACGAGTCTGAGGAACGTATCGGAACGTGCAACGAAGTCTGTTTCGCAGTTTACTTCGATAAGAACGCCGATCTTTCCGCCCATGTGAATGTAGCTTCCTACAACGCCTTCGGATGCGATTTTGCCCGCACGCTTAGCTGCCGTAGCCATTCCCTTTTCACGAAGAAGAACGATTGCCTTTTCGATGTCGCCGTTGGTTTCGGTAAGAGCCTTTTTGCAGTCCATCATACCTACGCCTGTCTTAGCGCGCAAATCCATAACGTCTTTTGCTGTAAACATATTTATCTCCTTATAAAACTACTCTTGATTAAGCTTCTTCGACAACAGCTGCTTCTTCAGCAACTTCTTGCTCTGCGATTTCCTGCTTAACCTCTCCTGCTTCGCCTTGTCTTCCTTCGATAACAGCGTCTGCAACCATACCTGCAATAAGCTTAACAGCTCTGATTGCGTCGTCGTTTCCGGGGATTACGTAATCGATATCGTCAGGATCGCAGTTCGTATCCGTGATAGCGATGATAGGAATGTTAAGGTTCTTAGCTTCCTTAACGGCGATCTGCTCCTTGTGAGGATCTACGATGAAGATTGCATCGGGGATCGTACGCATTTCTCTGATACCGCCGAGGTTCGTGAGAAGTTTTTCTCTCTCGTTCTTCAAAGCGGCAACTTCTTTCTTGGGAAGAAGATTGAACTCGCCCATCTGCTCCATCTGGTCGATCTGGTTGAGTCTTTCGATTCTCGTACGAATCGTCTTGAAGTTGGTAAGCGTACCGCCGAGCCATCTGCTGTTGATGTAGTACATACCGCATCTTTCAGCTTCTTCCTTGATAGCGTCGGTAGCCTGTTTTTTCGTTCCTACGAAAAGGATCTTCTTTCCTTTTGCGGAAAGGTTAGCTACATACTTGTAAGCTTCCTCTGCAAGAACAACGGTCTTCTGCAAGTCGATGATGTAAATCTCGTTTCTCGAAGCGTAGATATACTTTTTCATCTTGGGGTTCCAGCGTTTTGTCTGGTGTCCGAAGTGAACGCCAGCTTCCAAAAGCTGCTTCATTGTTAATACCGGCATAACATTTCCTCCTGTTTAGCCTCCCCCGCAAAACGTTAATTTTCGCTTTACAACCGAAAAAACTTCGGCAACAGAAGCAAATTTCGCGAGGTGTGAAATTATTTTTTTTGCACGCAAAAACCTGCGCACAAATTTCGCTATGCCATTATAACACCAAATTCTTGCTTTGGCAATCGTTTTTGACCGAAAAAACAACGTTTTTGATGTCTTTTAATAAATTTACGCACAAAAGAATCGACGCAAGCTTTTCAAACATTATCGATAAAACCCTATACAATCTATTTGCTTTTTTATTTTACGTCAAAAAGAACGTTCCCCGACAATCGAATTGAAAAGTTTTTTAATCTAATTTGAACAAAAGAAAATAAGTATCGCCTTTTCGGCGATACTTACCTTTATGAAAATTTGTTGTTTAGATTATCTTGCAATCCTTTTCGAGAGTTTTTTCCGTCTGCTTGTCGAAAACGTGGATATGGTTGACGTCGATTCCGAGCGTAATTACCTCTCCGTCGATTCTCGTTCTCGAGTCTACTTTCGCAATAAGCTTCGTCTTGCTGTTTTCGTCTACTACACCGGACTCTGCATTCAAGTCAAGGTCGGCATATATTAACGTTTCGCTTCCGAGCTCTTCCTTGACTTCGATCTTTGCTGTAACGGTATTTTCG
>CAZIPL010000039.1:0-13939 GCA_964541255.1 uncultured Clostridia bacterium
CAGGAACGGACGAGCACGGTCAGAAAATCGAAGCGAAAGCGCAAGACGAAGGACTCACGCCGAAGGAATACGTAGACAACATCGTTTCAGACCTTAAAGAGGTTTTCAAAACGCTCGACGTATCTAACGACAGGTTCATAAGAACCACCGATCCCGACCACGTCGAAATCGTTCAGAAAATATTTACCGCTCTTTACGAAAAGGGCGAAATATATAAGTCCGAATACGAGGGTTGGTATTGCAAAGACTGCGAAGCGTTCTGGACGGATACTCAGCTCGTAGACGGAAAATGTCCCGACTGCGGAAGAGAAGTTAAACGCGAAAAGGAAGAAAGCTATTTCTTCCGTCTTTCCAAATACGGCGACAGACTTTTGAAGCTTTACGAGGAAAATCCCGAATTCATTCAACCTAAATCCCGACAGAACGAAATGGTTAACAACTTCATAAAACCCGGTCTTAACGACCTTGCCGTTTCGAGAACGTCGGTAAGCTGGGGAATCCCCGTTCCGTTCGATCCTAAGCATACGATTTACGTTTGGATCGACGCGCTTTCGAACTATATCACAGCGCTCGGAGCGTTCTCCGAAAACGACGAGCTTTATCAAAAATATTGGCCCGCAGATCTTCATATGGTCGGAAAAGAAATCGTCAGATTCCATACGATCATTTGGCCTGCGATTTTAATGGCGCTCGACATTCCTCTTCCCAAGCGTGTTTTCGGTCACGGCTGGCTCCTTATCGGCGGAGACAAAATGAGCAAGAGCAAAATGGACAAGGTTCGCACCGAAGTCGTCGATCCGCATTTCTTGACGGAACATTACGGCGTTGACGCGGTGAGATATTTCCTCCTCCGCGAAGTTCCTTTCGGCTCGGACGGAGTTTATACCAACGAAGCGCTCTTAACGAGAATCAACGCGGATCTTTGCAACGACTTAGGCAACCTCGTTTCCCGCACGGTTTCGATGGTATCGAAATATTTCGACGGCGTTATTCCCGAAAGAGGCGAGCTTCTCCCCGAAGACGAAGAGCTTGTATCGATGATAAACGGCGCATACGACAAGGTTAAGGACGATATTTCCAAGCTTTTGCTCCCGCAATGCTTGCAAGATATTTTCGCCGTCGTTTCTCGCGCAAACAAATATATCGACGAAACGACTCCTTGGAAGCTCATTACGACGGATAAAGCAAGACTTGCGACCGTTATGTATAACCTTTGCGAAGCTATCAGAGTTTCGGCATTATTGTTCAAGCCTTTCCTCACGAAAACACCCGAGAAGATTCTTCTCTCCCTCTCGCAGGACGACGTTACGGAATATAACGACAACGTAAGATACGGACATCTCAAGACGGGAGTAAACGTAGTTTTGGGCGAAAAGCTTTTCCCGAGAATCGACATCCCGAAAGAGCTTGACTATCTTGAAAAATATGCGGAAAGTCTCCAACCCAAAAAGCCCGAACCTAAGAAAGAGCTTCCTAAAAAAGAAGAAATCTCTATCGATGATTTCGACAAGGTTCAACTCGTTACCGCAAAGGTAATAGCTTGCGAAAAGGTCGAAAAGGCGGACAAGCTTTTGAAACTCACCGTAAAGACCTTCGACGGCGAAAGAACGGTCGTTTCGGGCATTGCGAAATATTATAAACCCGAAGAAATGGTGGGCAAAAAGGTCGTTCTCGTTGCCAATCTCAAAAAGGTTAAGCTCCGCGGAATAGAATCTCAAGGTATGATTCTTTGCGCCGAAGACGAAAACGGAGAGCTCTCTCTCGTTACGACGGAGAAAGACTTCGAAGAGGGCGCCGAGGTAAGATAATGGCAATCGACGTACATTGCCATTTGAATGACGAAGCATTTGAAAATGACTATAAAGATATTGTCGGCAATTTTTCTGCCGACAATATTCAATATGCGATAGTTTCGGGATATAATCTCGAAAGCTCAAAAAAAGCAATCGAAATTTCAAGGCTTTCGGAAAAAACTTTTGCCGCGATAGGAATTCACCCCGAAAACGTAGACGATTATAAAGACGGCGATTTCGAAACGCTCGAAGCTCTATATAACGACGAAAAGGTCGTTGCGGTCGGCGAAATCGGGCTTGACTACCACTGGCATCCCTACGACGAGAAAAAGCAAAAGGAATTTTTCATAAAACAGCTAAACACGGCAAACGAAGTAAATCTTCCCGTCGTCATTCACCAGCGCGACTGCGGAATGGATATTCTTAACATTCTTAAAGCCGAAAAACCCAAAACGCCCATCGTTCTTCATTGCTTTTCCGAAAGCTTGGAGATGTGCAAAGAGTTCCTTAAGCTTGGTTGCTTCATTTCTATCGGCGGAGTCGTTACCTATAAAAACGCGGGCAAGCTCTTAGACGTAGCCAAATACGTCCCGACAAACATGCTCTTGACCGAAACGGATTCGCCATATCTTTCCCCCGTCCCCATGCGAGGAAAGCGCAACGAACCGAAGTACGTCAATTACGTTACCGAAAAAATCGCAGAGCTTAAGGGCATAGAAAAAGAAGCCCTCGAAGAAGAAGTTCTTTCGAACTTCAAAAGGATATTTACGAAAATACGATGATACAGCAAAGCGTTAAAGATACACTCGACAAGCACGGGTTCAGATTCAACAAAAAGTTCGGACAGAACTTCATAACCGATTCAAACCTCTTGTCGGCAATAGCAGACGATGCAAAAATCACGTGCGAAGACGTCGTTGTCGAAGTAGGTCCGGGAGCCGGAACCCTCACGGCGGAGCTTGCAAAAAAGGCGAAAAAGGTCATAGCATACGAGATCGACAAAAACTTGGAGCCGATACTCAAAGAACGCCTTGCCAAGTTTCAAAACGTCGAAGTGCGTTTCAAAGACATCATGAAAGAGTCCGAAGAGGCTTTTACCTCGATGGGAAAATTCAAAGTCGTTGCGAATCTTCCGTATTATATCACAACGCCGATAACGATGTTCTTCCTTGAAAAGTGCAAGAACGCCGAAAACGTTACCGTCATGGTGCAAGAAGAAGTCGCAGAGCGTTTTATCGCAAAAGCGGGAACGTCGGAATACGGCGCGATAACCGCGGCAATCGATTATTACGGGGACGCCGACATAACAAGAAGAGTCAACCGCAAAATGTTCTTCCCGTCCCCTAACGTAGATTCCGCAGTCATAACGATTACGCGTAGAGAAAAATACTTCCCGACAAACGAAGAATTGTTCTTGAAAACAATTAAGTCCGCATTTTTGATGAGAAGAAAAACTCTCGCAAACAACCTTATGTCAGCATTTTCTCTAACAAGGGAGCAAGCGGAAACCGTCATCGAAAATATAGGGCTTGAAAAAAACATCCGCGGCGAAAGGCTATCGACGGAAGAATTCGTTAAACTTTCAGACGAGATAGCAAAAATAATCGAATAAATCGTCAAAAACACATTAAAAAATAAAAATGCGTCCCGATAGCCATAACCCTATTCGCGACGCATTTTTTGATAGAAAAATCGAAACGGTTTTCCGTCATATATCGATAATATTTTTCATCTCTTAACACAAAAACACATTGCAACAAGCAATGTGTTTTTAATAATATTCTCTTTTTGTTTTATTATTTCCACGCCTTCGAATAGTTTACGGCAATTCTATTTACCGCTCTTTTCTTCTGCGGTCGTTGCGGTATTTTCTTCAAGCTTAGGAAGCTCTTTCAAGATATAGCAACGGCGTTTTCTGTGGTTAACGTGATCCCATTTCTCCCAAATATTGCGCATTTTTTCGTTATATTCCAAAACGCAATTGGATTCGGCATAATGGATTCCCCACTTGACCGCAGAATTCATAAGCTTATTCATAACCATTGCGTGAACGGCTTTTCTTCTGTAGTTTTCCTTGACGGCGATAAACGCAAGCTCGAGCTCTTTGGGGTGCTGCAAAGTGAACAGCATCGGGATAAATCCGAACGGGAACAAATGCCCGTTGAACTTTTGAAGCGGCTTAGACATCGACGAAAGCGCAATGCCGAGCGCAACGAGGTTGTCCTCTTCGTCAAGGATAAGCGAAATAAAGTCGTTCTTGACCGCGAAGCGGAACGAAGAAGCAAGCTGTTTTTGCACCTCTTTCGTGATATAAACATATCCGTGAAGCTCGCCGTAACATTCGTTCAAAAGATCGAATATCTTGTCGGCATAACGCGTTACGATTTGATTGGTCGTCAAGCCCGTCGTCCCCTCGTGGAGCTTATATTTTTCGCTCACAAGCTTAGTTAATCTTTCATAACGCTCGTCGGGACCGTCGGGCGCAAGAAGCCTATATTCGAACCAGTCCGCCTCTTTGACAAAGCCGAGCTTTTCGAGATGTTCCATATAATACGGGAAGTTATATTCGTTTGACGACGTAACCCTATATTGGAAGCCCTCGACGACAAGTCCCTCTCTTTCGAAATCGTTGAAACCCAATGGGCCGTGGACTTGCTCCATACCCTCTTCGCGAGCGAACTTAAAGACCTCTTCAAACAAAAGCTTGGTTATTTCGATGTCGTCGATAACGTCAAAACGAGTAAATCGAATGAACTTTCCGCCCACCCTTTCGTTATATACGGGTTGCAAAATAGCGCCTATTCTTCCAACGACCTTTCCGTCTTCGTTTTTGCACATCCAAAATCTTGCAGAGCAAGTGTGGAGCGACGGGTTTGTTTTTACGTCCAAAAGTCCGACTTCGTCACCGTAAATCGGCGGAACGTATTGCGGAATATTCTTATATAAATTATTTGCAAAATCGACAAATTGCTTCATTTGCTTTTTGGTTTTTACCTCTTCAATAACGAACATGCCTACCTCTCAATTCGTTTATTGCTGTTATTATATATCATAGAAAGCCGTTTGTAAAGTATTTTTTTAATTTTACATGCATGCGGTATTTAGATAAAAAGAGAGTCTTTCTCTTTATTCGATAAATGTCGAAAAGGTTATCCATTGAAAAGCCAAAGCAATTGAGTTTAAACTCAATCAATTTGCAACCTAATTTAAACTCTATCAATGCAAGGAATTACGAACTTACTTGCAAGAGTTTATGACCTCAAAGTGTTTCAATCCAATCTACGTCAAAGAAGAAAACGCTTAATAATATGAAAGCTACTTATAGTTTTCGTCGATATTATTTTTCGTTACGTCAAGAACAAGCCCCGGCGAGAGAAAGTCGATTCCGTTTTTCTTTTTTATTTCGTTTTCCGATAATCCGAATCGGCTTGCTATAGACGAAAAGGTATCAAGCGGCTTAACGACATATGAAACGCCCAAAAATCTCGGCACAAAAACCGTTACGCCGCTTTTTATCGCGATATTCTCGTTTTCTTTCTTCATTACGATTTGCGGAATAGAAAGCCGCGCGCATAAGCCTTGAAGCGTCTCGTTCTTTTTGAGCTTATAATAACCCTCTTCGCTTTGAATTTCAACGTCGGGTATCGTGATAACGGCATTATTTTCGTTTTTTTCAACACAATTTTCATTCAAACGAAAGGCTTTCGCAATAGTATTTTTGTCCGAAAGGACGTTTTTAATCGTGATCTTCATGAGATACTTTATTCTTAAAAAGGGATTTTTATAATAAAATATCCTATGAAAAAACTTTTGAAGTCTTTTACCACCGTAACCGTTCTTTCGGTTTTGACAAGGCTCTTTTCGATGATATGCAAAATCGCCTTGACGCGAAAGCTTTCTTCATATGATTTGGGCGTATATCAAAGCGGCATGTCCGTTTTTGCGATTATGCTTACAATCGTGTCGTCGGGCTTTCCTCTCACCGTTTCGCGAGCGTTTGCAAGGAACGAAAGGGGCGAACGCACGCTGTTTGCTTCCTCCGTCATATGTTTTGCCCTCTCGTTTTTATTATGCGTTATAATATATTTTTCAAGCGGCGTTTTGGGAAATCTGTTTGACGACGAAAAAAGCCTCGAAGCGCTAAAAATTCTTCTTCCCGCACTTATCGTTTCGTCGCTGTATTGCCAGCTACGGGGCGCTTTATGGGGCAAAGAGCGATTCTTTGCTTTTTCGTTCGCGGAATTTTTCGAAGAGATAATCTACGTCTTGACGGTAGTTTTGCTTCTTGTTTTTAAGCCCGAATTATCTCTCTATATCCCTTGCATAGCGATTTCGATTTCATCTGCGTTTTCTTGCATATATGCGTTTATCGCCTATTTTGCCTTCGGCGGCAAAATTTATTTTGCAACGAAAAAGGATTATTCCGAATCGTTTAGTTCCTCTTTCCCGATAATCTCCGTTCGAATTCTTGCGTCCGTTACATCCGCGATAATGACGCTTACTTTGCCGAAACGCATAATGCTATCGGGCAAAACTCTCGAAGAATCGCTATCTTTGATCGGGCTTTTTTCCGGCGTAATAAATCCTCTTCTTTTTGCTCCGAGCGCGATTATCGGCTCGCTTTGTCTTGTTCTTTTGCCTAAAATCGCAAAAGCCGACGGCAAAAACAAAGCGACGGCAATATACGCCGTTTCTTTTGCTTCACTTCTTTCAGCCGTCGTTGCGGCATTGTTTTTTTCTTTATCGAAAGAATTGACGTTTGGAGTTTTCGGAAAAGACAACGCAAGCCAGCTGCTTAAAATATCCACTCTTGCAATCTTTCCGATGTCTATAAATCAAATCTCAGCCTCGATATTAAATAGCTTAGGCTTTGAAAAAGAAACGTTGAAAAGCTTTTTGACAGGCGCAGTCCTTTCCGTCATAACGGCGATAACGCTGTCGCCCTATATCTCGATTTACGCGCAAATCGTCGCAATGACGCTTCAAGCGATTTCGTCAAGCGCGATGAATTTGTATCATATGTCAAAAGCGCTTGAAATTCCACTCAAAAGCCTTTTGAAATCGCTGTCGCTAAACCTCTTATCAATTTTTCTTGCAATAGTTGCATATTCCGCGGAAAAGCTTTTTATAAACTCTCATTTTATTATTTCGATAATTATAGTCTCTTTAATAACAATGCTGACGCTTGCTATAATGTTTACTCCTTTTATTTTGAAGTTGTCGAAAAAGCGATTATCTTCGGAAGAAAAAACCATTGACGAAAGGAAGAAAAAAGCGTAACATATAAATAGCCATTTCGGCTTACGGTTTTTGAATAACAAAACAAAGGAGGACAAACATGAAGATTGCCGCAAAGAATCTTGCCTATACCGCTATGTTTTCGGCGATATGCTTTTTAACAAACTATCTTTACATTCCTTTCGGCGAGCTTTTTTCCATTAGCTTTGCGCCTCTAGTCTGCTTCGTTTCGTCATTTTTCTTAAATCCCTTTCTCGCACTCGTCGTAGGAGCCGTCGCAGACACCTTGGGTTGCTTCGCGCAAGGGTACGCTCCGAATTTATTCATTCTTTTGGCTTCGAGCTTATGGGGATTTATTATGGGGCTGTTCTATCGCATTCGCTCCGACAAGACCGTTTTGAAGATTATTCTCGGCGCGCTTAGCGGCTTTGTCGTATGTTCCCTACTTCTCAATTCCTACGGGCTTTACGGCTATACTTCAAAAGGCGTGCCGTTTGTTAAATATATGCTCACCCGCGCACCCGTTCAGCTTCTCAACCTTTCCGTGAACGTATTTTTGACGATTCTCATCGAAAAAGGTCTCAGAAAACGCGGAATATTGAAGCAAAGCAACTAAAGAAGAAATTGCAAACTTGCTTGAAAGTGTTTAGAACTTCGAAGCATTGCTAAACCTCGACAATCCCTCAGTCTCGGCTTCTCCGAGCCGGCTCCCTTAATAAAGGAGCCTTTGGTTTCGGGCAAAAGAGAAGCGTTTTGCGAAAGATTTATCCCAAGATAAAATCTTCTCTTCTTATCGTTTTAATACTAACAACAACTCCACCAAGCCGCTTTGAATAAAAGCGGCTTTTGTTTTGCATAATATCTTTATGCTAACCGTATTTCTTCGTTCGATAATTATATTTGCGACAGTGTTCGTCGTTTTGCGACTTATGGGAAAACGGCAAATAGGCGAAATGCAACCATACGAGCTTGTTATAACGCTCATTATCGCCGACCTTGCTTGCGTTCCGATGTCCGACGTATCTATTCCTCTTTTATACGGAATCGTCGCCATTTTGGCAATATTCCTCGTTCACACGGTGATAGTCATTCTTTCCAAAAAGAGCGTTAAGCTCAGAAAGTTTTTTACGGGAAAGCCCGTCGTAATCATGAATCCGCAAGGCATTGACTTCAAAGAGCTTACGAGCCTTAATATGACGATTGCCGACCTTGAAGAAAACTTGCGCAACGCGGGGTGCTTTTCTTTCGAAGAGGTTCAATATGCAATAATCGAAACAAACGGCAAGCTGTCGGTCATTACCAAAACAAAGGACGATCCCGAGCCGACGCTTCCCGTAATGCTTATTACGAGCGGCAAAATGAACTTCGAAAACATCGAAAGCGGCGGCTTTTCGAAAGAGCAAATCGTATCGTTCCTCGAAAAAGAAAAAACAAAGACGGAAGATATTCTCTTCTTCTCCGCAGACGAAGAGGGAGCGGTTTATTTCCAAGTCAAAGGCGAAGACGCAAAAAGCGGGCAATTGGAGGTAAATAATTGAAACAGATTGTTATAATTCTTTGCATAATCGTCGCAGTCGCCGTAGGAGTTTTTTTTGAGCAAAAAACAATCAAACAAACTTTTGACGAGCTCGGAGAAAAGACTCTTTCTTGTATAGACAAAGAAAAAAACGAGGTGTCGGAGATTGCCGTTACCGAAGTATACGCTTGGTGGAAAGAGAAGAAGCGAACGCTTCACGCGATCATTCCGCATAACGACATAAAAGAACTCGAATCGCATTTTTCTCTTGCTAAGATCTATTCTTCGGAGAAAAACAACATCGACGCACTTTGCGAGCTCGAAGCCATTTTGGATCTTGCGGTCTCAATTCCGAAAACCTATAAATTCGCAATAGAAAATCTTATGTGATAAGCCTCTATAAAACAATAAAAACCTTCGTCGTCTTAGTATATCTTTATATTACAAAAACCGCCAAAAAGGCGGTTTTTATTATGATAATTATATATTCGTTCGATTTGTTTGGCTTTTTAGTATTCCCCAAAACAATATCACGGCATCATTCTTAAACGCGATGACAACAAGCAATAGTTTTTATCTTTCCAAAATGCGAGAAGTTACTCACAGATTTTGCAATATGATTGCAACTATTGTTCTATTGCATACGTCTTTCAACGAATATCCGTCATTAAAAGCGTTAATATAGCTTTTTGGCAAGCTCTTTAAGCTTCAAGGGATACAGAATCGTCAAAGCCAAAACGATAGAAATAACTACTTGCAAAATGTTTCTCCAAAGAGATTCGAGAGCCGACGGAAGCGTTCCGTAATAGAAAGCCTTTGCAAAGAAAAAGCCTACTATCATAATAATTCCGCCGATCAAAAATGCCAAGCCGTTGAAAAGACCGTTATCCTTAAACACTCTGACCAAAAGCCCCGCGACAAGTCCTTCGAGCCCGTGGAACACAAGGGAAAATACCGCCGTTACGGGATATGAAATTAGGTCTGCAAGAAACGTTCCTATTCCGCCGACAACAAGCGCCGATACGGGATCGAGCAAGGCGGCGGCGATATATATCACCATATCCGAAAGGTTCGTGTGTCCGCCGAAAAGCGACGGTATCGATATAAACATCGTGCAAACGGTACAAAGCGCGGTCAAAACTCCCGCATACGCAATTCTTTTAGTTATCTTCATGTTCATTTTTCTTTCTCCTCGCAAAAAACGAAACTACTTTTTCCTCAATCACGTCCCCTTTTTTCCATACGAAAATCAACGCCGTTATGCAAAGCGCAACAAGTAAAATCCAAACGGGAATTCCCCAACCGCTGAACGGAATAATTCCGCCGCCGAAAAGGAATACGTTGCCGATGCACATAATTATTCTTGCAACGAATATAACGGGAACAAAGTACCCAAACTTCATCGACGAAAGTCCCGCGATTGCGCAAAGGGTATCGTCGGGGAAAAAGGGCATTACGAACATAAACGTCAAAACAGCAACGTCCTTTCCGTGAATGAGTTTCAAGTATTTCTCGACCTCTTCTTCGCCGAAAACCCAATTGACGGCTTTTCTTCCCGCATATCTTCCGAACAAAAACATTATTATCGATCCCGGGATTATGCCTATCATCGAATATAGCACAACCTCCCAAGGCTTAAAGAGCAAAATTCCCGCAAGCAACGTTACGGTCGTGGGGATAGGCAAAAACAGAACCTGCCCGAACTGAATTCCGATATACACCCACTTCGCATACTTAAATTGCCTTATATAATCTCTCATCTCTTCGACTGTATCGGTCTTTTCCAAAATACCAGTTTTGTCGAAGAAGAACGTAATTAACGTTATGAAGCAAACGACAACGGCGACGATGAAAAGAAGTCTCGATATAGCTTGATTCGAAAGGCTTTTCATTATGTCTTTCTTTTTTATTGCGAAAAAAAGCGTTAGACCGAAAACAAGGCATGACGCCAATATCGCGAGATATATGTAATTTTTCAAAACGTTTTTAGACTCTATCTCGAAAAACACCGACAAAGCGAAAACAACGGCATTCGATATATAAAAGCCGACAGACGTTTTCTTTGTTTCGTTGGTTTTGACGTTGTTGTTTTCCACTGTTATCTCCCGTTAAGCATATACGAGCAAAGCTCCCAGCCGTTTTCGAAATACTTTCCTTTCTTGCCGTTATCCTCGTTGTAAGAAAGTCCGCACATTTTTTCGTCATAGCTTCTGTAAAGAACGAACGGAACAGGCTCGTTGACGTGCGTTTTCAAAGCTATCGGCGTCGGATGATCGGGCATTATAAGAATATTATATGCTTCTCCCGTGCTTTTTAAGTATTCTGCGATAGGCTTGACTATTTTTTTGTCTATAAGCTCAACCGCTTTGATTTTCGTTTCTATATCGCCGTGATGTCCCGCTTCGTCGGGAGCTTCGATATGAACATAAACATAATCCTTGCCTCTTTTCAGCGCATCGATAGCGGCGGCGGCTTTCCCGTCGAAGTTTGTATCGATATTGCCCGTCGCGCCTTCAACGTCAATAACCTCCATTCCCGACAGCATACCTATTCCTTTAATCAAATCGACAGCCGATATGACGGCACCGTTGACCTTATATTTTTCGCCGTAGCTCTCAAGTGACGGTTTTGTTCCCATACCCCAAAGCCAACAACAGTTCGCGGGGTTTTTGTCCTCGGCAATTCTTTTTATGTTTATCGGATGATTCGAAAGAATATCGTAAGCTTTTTTATATATCTCGATAAACTCTTCGCTAAAATCACCTTTCGGAAGATATTCGCCGATTCTTTTATCAGATATGTCATGAGGCGGAGTGAACTCCGTTTTGCCGTCGAAGTTTTTGATTTTCAGGCAATGACGGTAGCTAAGTCCCTCGAAAAGCGTTCTGTTCTTATCGTCGAAAAGGGGCTTTATCGCTCTAATAAGCTCACTTGCTTCCTCCGTCGTTATTTCGCCTGCCGAATAATCGACCATAATTTTATCTTCAAAATTTTCGTCGGAAGAAAGAGTAACCAGATTGAGTCTTATCGCGACGTCGCCGTCACTTAGAGGAACGCCCATAGACGCCGCTTCAAGAGGCGATCTCCCCGTATAATAAACGTTAGGATTATATCCCATTACGGCAAGATTTGCGTTATCCGATCCCGGCTTCATATTGTCGGGAACAGTCTTGGCAAGCCCCGTTTCGCCGAGTGCGCAAAGCATATCGATGTTTGGCTTTTTCGCAACATCGAGAATGGTTTTATTATTAAGCTTTCTTATTTTTCGGTCAGCCATTCCGTCGCCGAGGATTACTACGCTTTTCATTTTTACCTACCGTTTTTATTTGCAATCATTTTAATACAATTACTTAAAAATAACAAGTAAAATTAAGCCGCGGTATCAATTCAGCGGAATAAAAAATGTATATTATGCAAAAAAAATCGAAAATAATAAACTTCTTTATCGTGCTTTATACATTTTTCGTCCAACTAAAGCATAAATATTTATGAAACTACCGAGAAAAGAAGCTTTCGGCAAAAATTATTTTGGAGAATAATATGAAAAAATCTTATCGACTCGAAACGCCATATCCAAGTTTAAGCGAAAAATCGCCTAACGGGTTTTACGTTTCTCTTCTTTTGAATCTTTACGCATCCGCAAAAAGCGAAACGACAGCCGTTTTGCAATACGTCTATCAATCGCATTATTTCAACGCCTATTCCGAAGAGCTTTCGAAAACGCTTATAGGGATAGCGATAGCCGAAATGCACCACGTCGATCTTTTGCAAAGTGCGATAATATCGTTCGGCGGCTGTCCGAAATACATATCGCCGCGCGGCATATACTATTCCACCCGCTCCGTCGATTATTCGACCGACTTTGCGGCGATGCTTCTTTCCGACATATCAGACGAAAAAGCCGCAATCAAGGCGTATCGCGACGCGGCGGAACTTGTCAGCGACGACGAGCTTAAAGAATTGCTGCTTCGCATTATGACGGACGAAGAGTTACACCATAAAATCTTCGAGGGAATACTTTTACAAACAAAATAAGCCGTTTTCGAAATAAAGAAAACTCGCTTTAACAATTTCTTTCAAAACTCATATCAAATAAAAAACGCAGAGAAAAAATTCTCTGCATTTTTTGTATGTTTGGAGTATGTAACTTATTGAGTATAGCTTTTTATAAGTAGCAGTCAAAGTTTACTTTGCTTTTTTACTTCTAAGTTCCTCGAGCTTTGCCTTATCGCAAGCCGAGCAACCGCTACATCCGTCGCAACCGCAATCGCATGTCGGGAGTCCTTTTTTCTTTTTGACAATTCTCGAAACGATAACTCCGACGACAACCGCGACGCAAGCGACAATCAAAACTATTTCCAAAGGTTTCATTCGAAAACCTCCTTTATATTAAATCTTAAAGCTTTTCGGGATGCTTTTTGTTCCAAGCAACGATGGCAAACGCAGCGACAACCGCAACCGCAGCCCAGATTATTGCAGTCCACCAGCTCGAACCGACGGTGTATACCACAGCGCCTACCAAGTAGGAAGTTGCAAGCCAGAAGATAAGCGTTCCGTTGAAGCGTCCTTTTTCCATGATTTCCGCCTTAGCGGTACCTACAGCGGCAAAGCAAGGAATGGTCGTCATATTGAAAGCTATGAAGGAGATAAGTCCCGGAACCGTAATTCCTGTAGCCTGAATCATCGTTACAACATAAGATACGCCCGATTCGTCTTCTGCAACCGCCGCCGTAAGGAGGCATGCCGCGAGCGTTCCGAATGTAGAAATAACGTTTTCTTTCGCGATAAGTCCGGCAACTGCTGCAAGAGCAAATACCCAGCCGTATTCGGTAAGCTGACTTCCAAATCCTAAAGGCGTGAAGAGAGGCTGTACGAGCTGACTCAAGCCTGCGAGAATCGAAAGGTTAATATCTTCGTCTTCGAGGAACTTCCAAGCGAACGAGAAGTGCGTGAGAACCCAAATAACGATTGTCGAAGCAAGAATGATCGTGAAGGCTTTCTTGACAAAGTGTTTGGTCTTATCCCAAAGGTGAGCCATCAAGTTCTTGAACTGAGGAGCGTGGTATGCGGGAAGCTCCATAATGAACGGAGGCGTTTCGCCGCGAAGAGTCGTACCTCTCATGACAAGTACGGAGATAATCGCAACTGCGATTCCCAATACGTACATAGAGTATGTAATTACGTCTGCATTGCCTACTCCGAAATAACTTACTATCGCGCCTGCGACTGCAGTCAAAATCGGGAGCTTAGCGCCGCAAGAGAAGAACGGAATTACTCTGACGGTAGCGGTTCTTTCCTTTTCGTCGGCAAGCGTTCTTGTGTTTATCATTGCAGGAACCGAGCAGCCGAAGCCCATAATCATAGGCATAAACGCTCTACCCGAAAGTCCGAA
>CAZIPL010000040.1:0-13841 GCA_964541255.1 uncultured Clostridia bacterium
ATCTCCTGCAAGTTCTGGGGTCTCGGTTCCGACGGTACGGTCGGTGCAAACAAGAACTCCATCAAGATCATCGGAGACCACACCGACAAATACGTTCAGGGCTACTTCTTCTATGACTCCAAGAAGTCCGGCGGTATCACCGTTTCGCACTTAAGATTCGGCGACCACAAGATCCAGTCCGCTTACCTTATCGACGCGGCTGACTTCGTACAGTGCTCTAATCCCTCCTACATCACTCGTTACAACATGACGGGCGACATCAAGGAAGGCGGTTCATTCCTCTTCAACACCGACGCGAAATCGGCAGAAGAACTCGAAAACGTTCTTCCCGCTCACGTTAAGAACGATATAGCTAAAAAGCATATCAACCTTTATGAAATCTACGCTATCAAGATCGCAGCAGAGCTTGGTCTCCGCGGAAAGACAAACACGATTTTGCAGTCCGCATTCTTCAAGGTTGCTAACATCATTCCTTACGATCAGGCAGTAGATTATATGAAGAAGATGGCTTATAAGTCCTTCTCCAAGAAGGGCGACGCTGTCGTTCAGATGAACTACAACGCTATCGATTCGGCAGCTGCTAACCTCATCAAGATCGACGTTCCCGAATCTTGGGCTACGACGACCGAAGGCGCACCTATGGCTGAAGTTAAGGGTACGGAATACTTCAAGAACATCGTTCATCCCGTTGCAACGCTCGAAGGCGACAAGCTCCCCTCCTCTGCGTTCAATGCAGACGGTACCGTTCCTACCGGCACGACTCAGTTCGAAAAACGCGGCGTTGCGGTTAACGTTCCTAAGTGGGACGCTGAAAAGTGCATCCAGTGCAACCAGTGCGCATTCGTTTGCCCGCACGCTTGCATCAGACCTGCTGTCGTTAAAGACGGCGCTGATATGCCCGAAACGTTCACGACAAAGGCTATGACGGGTAACCCCGGTTATCAGTTCAGGATTCAGGTATCTCCTCTCGACTGTATGGGCTGCGGCGTTTGCGCCGACATCTGCCCCTCCAAGGAAAAGGCTCTTACTATGATTCCTTTCCACGAGATCGTCGAAGAAGAAACCGTCAACTACGAATACAGCGAGACCCTCGAAAAGGTAGACGTATCCGCTTGCCCCGGCTGCAAGAAGACGTCCGTTAAGGGTTCTCAGTTCGAGAAACCTCTCTTCGAGTTCTCCGGCGCTTGCGCAGGCTGCGGCGAAACTCCTTACGTTAAGGTTATAACTCAGCTCTTCGGCGACAGAATGATCGTCGCTAACGCAACGGGCTGCTCCTCTATCTACGGCGGTTCTGCTCCTACTTGCCCCTACACGACAAACGCGGAAGGCAAAGGACCCGCTTGGGCCAACTCCTTGTTCGAAGACAACGCAGAATTCGGTTACGGTATCAACCTCTCCTACGCTGCAAGAAGACACGCTCTCGTTGACGATATGCAGAAAGCTATCGCTCTCGGCGTAGACGCTGACACGGCTGAAGCTTATAAATATTGGATTGAAAACAAACAGGACGCTAAACTTTCCGAAGTAGGCGCCGAAAAGGTTCGTGCAACCTACGGCAAGACCTATGACGGCGAACTCGGCGAGCTCGTTGAAACCATCAAGAAAGCCGACGACTGCCTCATCAAGAAGTCCATTTGGATCTTCGGCGGCGACGGTTGGGCTTACGATATCGGTTACGGCGGACTTGACCACGTTCTCGCAAGCGGCGAAGACGTTAACGTTTTGGTTCTCGACACCGAAGTTTACTCCAACACCGGCGGACAGTCCAGTAAAGCCACCCCGACAGGTTCTGTAGCTAAGTTCGCTGCAGGCGGAAAGAGAGTTAAGAAGAAAGACCTCGGTATGATGGCTATGAGCTACGGATACGTATACGTTGCTCAGTGCGCTATGGGCTCCAACAAACAGCAGCTCCTCAACGCACTCGTTGAAGCTGAAAGCTACAACGGACCTTCCCTCGTCATCTGCTACGCTCCGTGCATCAACCACGGTATCAACATGATGAAGTCGCAGGCTGAAGAGAAGAAGGCTGTCGATGCAGGCTACTGGAACCTCTACAGATTCAATCCTGCTGCTCCTGAGGGAACTAACCCCTTCACTCTCGACTCTAAGGATCCTACGGGAAGCTACAGAGACTTCTTGCTCGGAGAAACAAGATATACGGCACTCGTTAAGTCTAAACCCGAAATCGCAGAAGAACTCTTCGAAAGAGCAGAGAAAGAAGCTCAGCAGAGACTTAATTCTTACAAAATCAAAGCAGGTAAATAATCTTGCTTGAATACAAAAGGACGACCGAAAAAGGTCGTCCTTTTTTTTGTGAAGAAAACGTCCCGAAAATATTCGAGACGTTTTGGTTTTTATTACGTTTTTATACTTCCTTGATGAACGGGATTGCGGGGATATTAGCCGAGTTATAGAGATTGCACTCGTAATATGCCTTATGCATATAGTTGACGGTGAGCTTTTTGTTTTCGAAGTTTCCTTTCAAAACAAGGGTATCGTTATCGAGAGTAAAGTCATAATCAACGGGAGTTTCGCAGTCGAAAAGCTCGAGGTCGTTAACTTTGTCTCCGTTAAGATTCAATCCGCCGTATACGTTTTTGAACGTAATCGCGATCTCGTTTCCGTTTCTTTCAACTTTATCTACCTCGGGAGCTTGGCAATCGACGTCTTCGCCGTAGGTATATCTAAGAGCCGAAAGCGCAAGACGTTTACCTACAACTTCTTTATTCTTCGGGTGAATATCAAACTGCATACCTGCGTCGGATATTGAAACCATATGCGCGTTTATGCCGCTGTCCTCTACCTTTTTCTGGCAATCGCGAAGAGTAGGATATTCCTTTCCGTTATTCGCTTCCGAGAACCAATAACCGAAAGGTGCGAGCTGAACGAAATAGAACGGAAGCTCTTTGTTGAAGGTCTTTCTCCAGCTTTCGATGACCTTAGTGAAGGAAATATCGTATATCGTGGGTCTTATGTTATCAGATTCGCCTTGATACCAAATAACGCCCTTTGCAGACATCGGAGCTATCTTCAAAAGCATATTTTCATATAGTCCCGAAGGTCTATTCTCCCAAAGCGGGCTGGGGCCTTGAGCGGCGTTTTTCGCAATCATTTTCCCGTACATCTTCATAGTAGACTTCATCAAAAGCTTTTCGAAAACGTTGAATTTGCCAAACATTATCTTGTCGGAAATTCCGTTACCCTTGCCTGTTGCCTTAGCCGTTCTTTCCGCCATGGATTTTGCGCTTACCAAAAGCTCGTCTCTGTTTTTCCGAACGTTTTTGTCGAAATCATCAACTATTCCTTTAAGCTCGGGAGTCGCAAGCAACGTTTCTCTGTCCGTCCAAGCAGACGCGAGCGTTCCGCCCCAGTTGCAACCTACTATCGCAACGGGAACGTCGGGATAGCGATTTCTCAGCTCTTCCGCGAAATACTTTCCTGCCGCACAGAAATACATCGTCGAATCGTAGTCGTTTGAAAGCTTTCTCCAAACGTTATATTGGGTCTTCAAGCCCCATTCAGCCTCTTCGGGGTATGCGTATTCGGGAACGTCGTAAAAGCGGTTATGCTCGTCTTCTTTGACCTTATGACCGTTTTTGTTATACGTTTCGTCGTATTTGAGCAAGAATTCCATATTCGACTGTCCGCCCGCAATCCAAACGTCGCCGATATCTACGTTGTTAAGAGTAATGGTCTCATCGCCGATAATTTCAACAATCGCGTCAAACGTTGCTTTTTGCGCGGGAAGATAAACCACGAAATCGCCGTCTACGGAATAGTCCCCCACTTTTTCACCGTTAATCTTTACCTCGATTTCTAAAGCCTTGTCGGTTTTGCCGAAAAGCGCGATTTTTTCATCTCTTTGAAGGGTCATTCCGCTTTGGAAAATGTCTGCAAGTTTAATCATCTTTCTCTCCTTATATATATACTTTTTTTCTCTCAATTCTATTTTTTAAATCAATACATAAATATTGTAATATTATTATATCATATTTTCAACTTAAGTCAATAAATTGAAAAGCTGCAAATAAAAAATACGGCGAACAAATTCGTCGTATTTTGACATTTATTTCGGCTTTTTTCGGAAAAATTCCTTTATTTTGCTTCTTCTTTCGTTTTCTCTTCAGACTTTGCGATATTTGTTTTAGGCGGCTGTGCGTTATGCTTTTTATTGGCAGGTTCGCCGTTTAGTAGATTATATAAATCGCTGGTTTTTTGCGGTTTTTTAGGCTTTGCAAGGCCGTTGCCGATAGCGTCCTTGCAGTCTGTCGAAAATACAAACGCATTGGGGTCTGCCGAAAAGACGATTCTGTTAAGTTCGTTGACTTGTCTTCGAGAAACGAGGCACAAAAGCATTTCGTGCTCTTGCATCGAATACATACCCTTTGTCGCAATGCAAGTTACACCTCTTCCCATATCGTGAAGAAGATGATCTGCAATCTCCATATATTTATCCGATATTACGTAATACGCTTTTATCGAGCGAGGTCCTTCGGAAATATAATCGCACGCAAGACCTTCGACGAAAATCGAGAAGAACGCATAAAGCGCGACGATAAGCGTTTTGGTATATATGACGTTTATGGTGATTATGACTATGTTTATCGCGATGACGACGGTACCTATCGTAATCTTTTCGTTTTTTTGACGAATGATGTTGCCTATCATATCGGTGCCGCCCGTCGAAGCGTTGCCGCGAATGACAAGCCCCAAGCCTACGCCGTCGATAAGTCCACCGTATAGCGAGCATAAAAGCGCGTCGTCCACGTTTATCACAAAGTCGATATAGTCAACGCAGAACGAATATACAAGCATACTCAAAAGAGATAAGAACACAAACGGCTTACCGAGGTTTCTGAACGCAATGATGAAGATCGGAACGTTGAGAATAAAATATATAACGCCGCGAGTGATGTTGATATTGAAAAAATCTCTAAATACGTTCGATAAAATCAACGCAAGTCCCGAAAAACCGCCCGAAACGATGTTTTTCGGCGCGAGAAATACCGAAAAGGAGAATGCCATTACCGCAGTTCCCAGCGTTACCATTATTACCCAGACCGCATAAGTCTTAAACGTCTTTGCTTTGGTATTCATATTTCCTCATATAAAGCCTCTTAAAAAATATTAAGAGGCTTCCGTTAGTTTAGTATTATTGCCGCATACGCTCTTTTGTTTAACGCGATTGCAACAAAACAAGTTTGCCACAAGCGACATTTTCGATTGAGTTACGCTTTCTTATTTATTGTCTGCGTAGTTCTTGAAATAATTCTGAATGAGAATGATAGGCGTTCCCTTATCGCCCGAACCGCTCGTCAAGTCGCAAAGCGAACCCAAAAGGTCGGTCAAGCGTCTCGGCGTCGTTCCGAGGGACTCGTTCTTGTTGACGAGGTTGTCGCCCTTTTCTCTTATAAGCTGTCTCATAGCTTCGGCAGCTTCGTCTCCGCTCAAATCTTTAAGAGCCGTATCTGCAAGATATTTGAGTTTAATCTCGTTGGGCTGTCCGTTAAGTCCGCTCGTATATGCGGGCGATACTACGGGGTCTGCAAGCTCCCAAATTCCGCCTACAGGGTCTTTGAAAGCGCCGTCGCCGTATACCATGCATTCAACGGTTTTGCCGCTATATGCGTTGAGTTTTTTCTGGAGTTCGTCAACAAATTTCTGAGTGTCTCTCGGGAAAAGCTTTACGGAATCCTCGGTTGCCATATTGCTGCCGTAAACGCCGTAAGTCTCGTGATAACCGCTTCCGTCAACGGGTGCGTTCAAAATGTCCGCAAGCGTCAAAACGGTCTTTGCACCCTTTGCTAGAAGTGCCTTCTTGCTTCTTTCGCGAGAGTGAATGTCTGCGCAAATAACGGTGTCGGTATATTTCAAAAGTGCTGTGGTGTCGTTCGAAAGAATAATTTCGGCATTGCCTGCAAGCTCTTTATAGAACGATATGTAGTCAACTCCCGTGAACGGGTGAACGGTCTTCGGGAAGACTTTTCTGAACTCTTCTTCAGTGAATGTTTCTACATAAGGATTGATTCCCTTGTCGAGCAAAAGATTGATGTCAAAAAGCGGATTGCCTACTTCGTCGGAGGGATAGGAAAGCTGAATTACGAGCTTGTCTACTCCGCCTGCAATACCCTGAAGGAGCTTGGAAAAACGGTTTCTCGAAAGAATCGGGAACAACAAGCCGACTGTGCCGCCGCCCGTTTTCGCACGAACATCCTTAGAGATCTGGTCGCAGGTCGCATAGTTGCCTTGCGTTCTCGCAACAACGGCTTCCGTTACTGCAACAACGTCGCGGTCCTGCAAAACAATGTTGTTCTGCTCGCAAGCATCGATAACGCTCTTTGCTACGAGCTCTACGAGGTCGTCGCCCTTTTTGAAGATCGGCGCCCTAATTCCTCTTACAACTGTACCTAGTGTATCCATAAATTTCTCCTTGAAATTTTATTGACCAAAAAAACATTATCAGTATATCACCACGGCTTGAAATTGTAAAGAATTATAGGGCATTTTGGCGGTCTTTTTTGCAACTTTTTTTCGATATTCAATCTCTTTTCAATCGATGATTTTCTTTATTTAAAAATTATTTGTTTCACGATTTCGTCGATTATCCGTTGATAGTTGCACACGATTGAGTTTTATCCCGATCAATTAAAAACTAAAATCAACCTCGCCAATAACTCAAAATAATGCAAGAAATACTTAAAAGATACGCTAAAAATTGTCTTTTAGTCTTAATCAATAATTAATATCGTAAACACCCAGAAAGAATTTGCGCAATACTATCGCTTATATAAAAACAAAAACCGCTAAGAGATTCAATCGATTACTTATTTGAACCGAGTTTTCTTAGCGGCGTATAGTTTTTTATTTTGTTTTTAGAACAAATACTCGTCAAGATAAGCAAAATGCTCTTTCAAACGAGCTTCGTGATCGCTCTTTAATGACGGGAATTTATCGGGACGGCTATATTCCAAAGCAAGTTTTCCTTGATAACCGTCTTTTTTCAAGCGCTTTAAAATTTCAGCCAAAGGAATTACTCCCGTGCCCGAAAGGCAGCACTTCATCGACATTCCGTTTTTATTCCTTTCGGAATGGAACATCTTGTCGCGAAGCGAGGGCTTTTTGAGCTGAACGTCCTTTACGTGAACGTGGCAAATATACTCTTTTAGCGTCTCGTATGCGTCTATCGGGTCGTCGCCGTGAGGCAAGCAGTTTGCCGTATCGAGAACGAACTTCAAGCCCTCGACGTTTTCGAGAATATATTTACAATCTTCTATGCCCGACAAACACGAATAATCTTGCGGCGTCGTTTCAACGCATACCGTGATACCCATTTCTTTTGCCATTTCGATAGCAACTTTGAAGTACTTAACCAAAATCTCGCGAACCTTTTCTCTTCCCATTTTCGTGCATACTTTTTCGTCTTTTAAAGTATTTATCGGGACAAGCATAAACAAATCGCTGCCGAGCTTTTTGGTTCTTTCAAGCTCTTTTTTCAAAAGCTCTCTGATTTTTTCGTCGGAATTTGTGAAGAACGAAAGTCTGCCGATATATACATACGGCTTAACGTCCGTTCCCTCAATTGCCGCAAGATATTCTAGCAAGCGATTGTCGCCGATTCCCATGATATCGATATACTTAACCCCCGAATCTTGGGCGATATCGATAATTTCCTTGGTAGTCATTTTCTTCATTGCTACATCGACTTCCATACCGAAAGTCATAAGACTAACCCTTTCTCTCATAATAGATAATTGCTCCTTATTTTTTTAATCGCCCGCTTTTATTTAAGAGCGGGCGATCTATTGCCTTGTTTTTAATAAATTCGACTATATTATTTAATGTCGATGCTTGCCGACGCCTTTTCGCCTGCGACTGATACGGTAACCTTTCCGCTCTTTCCGGCTCTTACTATAGCCAAAGCTCTTCCGTAATAGGTCGTGAAAGTGCCGGTATGATACTGCTCCTCCGTGCAAGGATTAGCCGAGCCGAACGCCAAAAGCTCTCCGCCCTCAACGGCAACGGTAAGAGTTTTGTCCGCGTTGCATTCGACAACGCCGTTTTCGCCTCTTATCTCGACGGGAACATACAAAATTTCGTTAGGAACAGCAACCGTCTTTTCGGGCGCTACGACAACCCCGATATCTCCACTTGCCGATTCCAAGAAAGAAGTTGCGAGTTTATTACCCTTTTCGTCATAAGAAACGGCTTCGAGCTTGCCGCTAACGTATTTTGTTTTGAAAATCGCTTTGCACTCTTTAAGTTTCTTTTTGCCTAAGGACTTTCCGTTAAGCAAAAGCTCAACCTTATACGCGTCGGAATATACTTCCACCTCTGCCTTATTGCCGTCGCAGTTCTTCCACGACCAGCTTTCCATTGCGTTGGTGCCTCTCCAAACGGATTTAGACGGGCGAACACCGGGGTGATTTACCGGCTTAACGCCTACTCTCGGAGCTTTTTCAAGTCCCCAAACAGTTGAAGCATAGCGGCACGACATATCGGGAACGCCGAGAATGTTGATTACGCCAGAACCTGCCAAAACCCACGGATAAGGACGGTTGAAAGGCATTCCGCCGGTGTAACTCCAAGCGCCTATTCCCGCCTCGCCTAAATAGTCCCAAGCCGTCCACATGAAGTCGCCCAAAACGTAATGATACTTCTTGACGCATTCCCAGTTCTTATAAATATCCTGCGGGAAAGTTTCGGAACCGAAAATAATACGTTCGGGGTGCTGTTTTTGCTCTAACGGGTATCTGCCCGAACCGTAGTTATATCCCGCGATATCGAGCGCGTTGATAATCGGCGTTGCAACGGCGTCAACTTTCGGAGAATTACCTCCTTTATTCATACCCGTTCCGATGAACGACGCCATGATATTGAACGCCAAGCTTGCGTTTTGCGTATCGGCATTCTCTTTCTTTTGGCTCGCCTCATTATTCATTTCGCCGTCTTTATATATTCCCTGTCCCTTTGCGGCACGACCTATGATCATAAGGTTGATTCCGCACGTTACGGGACGAGAAGCGTCTATACTATGAAGAAGCTCGACTTGCTTTTTGCCGTACTCAACGCCCTTTTCTTCGGCAGGTTCCGCGACTTCGTTACCGATAGAGTAAAGAATTACCGAGGGATGGTTATAGTCTTTTTCAACCATTGCGGCAGTGTCTTTTGCCCACTCCTCTTCGAAGTCGCAACCGTAGTCGAACTTCGTCTTGCGGTTATACCACATATCGAACGTTTCGTCCATTATGTACATACCGTAATAATCGCACGCTTCGAGCATAGCTCTCGAGCAAGGATTATGCGCCGATCTTATCGCGTTAAAGCCCGCTTCTTTCAATATGCGGACTCTGCGCCATTCGGACTCGTCGTAAGTAGCCGCGCCCAAAATGCCGTTGTCGTGATGTACGCAACCGCCGCGAAGAAGAGTCTTTTCGCCGTTGATGAAAAGTCCGTTTGTGCTCCAAGTAATGTTTCTTACGCCGAATTTTTCTTCGACGACGTCATCGCCGATCGTTACTCTTGCGGTATATAAATAAGGCGTGTTGTCGCTCCAAAGCTTGCAAGAAGGTATCTCCGCTTCGAACGTTTTGCCCAAGCCTTTTGCTACGACGTTATTTCCGTCGAGAATTTCGATTACGGCGTCCGTAGTCGCATCAACGTCTATTCTGACCTTAGCGGGGTTTATCGACAAAGTGGTTACCTTGACTCCGCGATATTCGATTCTCTCGTTGCCGCCGACATAAAGCCAAACGGGACGATAAATTCCCGATCCCGAATACCATCTGGAGTTAGGAATCTTAGAGTTGTCCGCAACGACCGTGAGTGTGTTTTCTTCGCCGATCTTTAAGCCTTTAAGCTCGACCGCAAAGCCCGTATAACCGTACTTGTGTCCGCCGATAACTTCGCCGTTTAAGGAAACCGTGCTGTTTTTGTAAATTCCCTCGAACTCGACCAAAACCTTTTTGCCATCCCACTCTTGAGGCGCGACGAACGTTTTTTCGTACGTATAAACGCCGCCCGGGAAATAGCCGTGACCGCCGTCCGATACTTCGGGAGCGCGCTTTTCTAAAATTTGCGCGTCGTGCGGAAGCGTAACGGCAACACCGTTACATGTCCAATCGGTGTTAAAGCTTGTTTGTTTCATTTTGTTGTACCTCGCTGTTATTTATTTTTCGGAACTTGGCAGAAAATGCGGACAATCGGGCCGCCTTTTCTATCTTCTAAAACCGCGTCGCAATCGGCGCTATTCAAAAAGCTTAGCGCCTCGCTATCGGTTTCGACGGTCGGTTTCCACCCCGTTCCGTCGTTTTGATTTACCACATGCACCTTGCATGGCGCGTTGAGGTAATCTTTGCCGCTTATAACATAATCAGCCTTAAAACAAATAGGCTTATAACCCTTGCGTTCTTGTGTGTCATTTGCTCCATCTTCGATTGTACCATAGAGCCACTTGCTGCTTGCCGTTCCCTCAAACGGAAGCACAAGTTTCGTATATCTTCCTTTTCTCGTAAGTTTATGCCCCGTAAGCTTGACGTCAACATTAATTATCTCGCGTTTATCGAGCAAAAACTCTTTGGTAATGTCGGCGGCGACTTTCATTGCTTTACCTTTAAAGCCGTGCCCCGCGCCCGAAATATATATCAAATCGCAATTTTCTTTTCCGAATGCCTCGTATGCCTTTTCCGCATAAGAGGGGTTGACGACTTTATCGTTCGTTCCGTGAACGATCAATACCTTGCCGTCATAGCCTTGAATTTCTTTAACCGAATCGATATTCAAAACGCATTCGGCATATCCTCTTCCGATCTTCATCGGGAATTTACTCAAAATCTCCGGCATATTGTTCGGATCGAACCTAAATCCCAACATTTGTCCCTTTCGCGCGTCGTCGGGTATGCATAAAGCGGGATAGAAAAGCACGAGCCTTTCGATATCCTCTTTGCGCTTTGCCGCTACCATACCGCTGACAAAACCGCCTTGACTGCAACCGAAAAGGGTGATTTTGTCAGAAACTACGTCGGAACGCGTTTTGACGTAATCTATAACGGCGGAAAGGTCGCTCATTTCCGTCATAACGGTCATATCCTCGCTCTTTCCGTCGCTTGTGCCTTTTATGCAACCGCCGCAAAAATCGAAGTTGAAGCAACTATATCCAAGCTCCGCGAACTTTTCCGCGTACGGCATAGTCTCTTTTTGGCTACTCATAAAGCCGTGACTTAATATCACGGCATGCTGCTTTTCAGCCGATTCATTTCGAAAAACAGTACCTCTTATCGAAAGCCCGTCTCTTTTGCACTCAAATGCTGTTTTTTGAATATTCATTTTTCCCTCAATATATTTTTATTAACGGCAATTTGCCGATATATTTGCAAGTAAGATAGTACGTTATTGTATTAAATGCGTTTCGGTTACGAAAGATATATTGATATAAATCCCGATAAAACAATTGCAAAAGCATATATTTTTACAAAACTATACATATAAATAGTATCACCTTGCAATGCACGTTGTCAAGAGTAATGTTATTTTTATAAACCAAAGAGATTGTATGATTTATTTTTGTTCGAAAGCGTAGATAAATGGCAATTATCGTAGGGCGGTGGCTCTGCTACCGCCGTTGGCTTTGTTAGGGGAAACTTTTTAAGGAAAAGTTTCCCCTAAACCCTTTCAAAACCTTTTTGATAATAACCAACCTTATTATAGGCTTCCTCTGCGTAAGGAGAGCATTCCTTACTACTGCCTCCTTTTCGCAAAGGGAGGTGGCACGGCGCTATAACGCCGTGACGGAGGGATCGATTATTTTATCGATTTTACGCCATTCGCGTAGCAAATAACAATCCCTCAGTCTGCTCCGCAGACAGCTCCCTTACTAAGGGAGCCATTTTTTCCGCGAAACAATCGTTCTTCAAATGGGAGTCTTTATGGCATTTCATTCGCCACATTTCAAAGGAGCCTATTTTGATTATTAATTCTTTTCTGCGGCGGGAGTAGAACCCCCGCCCTACTGGTTGAGGTTCAATATTCAAACAATTATTTCAAAAATATCTCATTGCGTAGAATTTTTGGAATAATAATTGTATGTAGTGGGTGGTTGTTGCGTTTCTATTCGTAGGGCGGTGACTTCTCATTGCCGCCGCGGGTTTAATAAATATAAAAACGGCGGACAAAATTGCCCGCCGTAACACTTTTATTATAGTGTTATTTTTTATTATAGCGTTGTTTTTTATGACTATACATTTCAATTATATAGTTATTGTTCCGTTGTTTCTCGATTTTTGATTACGGTTCAACTATGCAAGTTCCGCCCGTGACTGTAACGAGTGCGTCGGCATATTTAAGTTCGGTGCCGTCACGCTTTCCGTTATCTTTCCAAACAGCATTTGTAGAATCAGCCTTAACACCTATTATATCAACTTTTTCAAGAGTGATGTCGGCGCCAGCCATAGAAGTTACCAAAATTGCGGCTTTCTTTTCGGAAACAAATTTAGAATTCTTAACGCTCAAAGTAACTTTCGCAGCAGTCGATTCACGGTACTGCTCTTTAATAGCAATGGCACGTTCGGCATTTATCTCGACATCTTCCAAAGAAACCGTTTGACCGTCTGCGGTTATCCACAAACCGTAAACTCCCGCATTATCGGTTATCTTTACGTTTTTCAAAATGCCGTTATTTCTCAAAGCGATAGCCTTATCGGAAACAACGTTTTCGAGAACGACTTTGCAAGCGAAATTGATGTCGTGGTGGTTCCACGTTGATCCACTATTATAACCGCTGTTGGAGATATTCATATTCTTCAACGTAAGCGTCGCATTGTTTCTCGTCGCAACATTATTCCAATCGCTATTTGTCTGATTGAAAGTCAACGTATACAAATTCTGTCCGTCGATTGCGATACTATTAGTATTCTCTCCGCCGAATGCGATTGTATTTGTGGGATAGTCCCAAGCAGCGACATCAACCGACAAGTTATTTGCCAAAACAACGTTGATTGTTTCAACATTTGCCGTCAAAGCTTTAACGAGGTCTTCGGCAGTGAAAACATAAAGCGTTCCGTCTACATCAAGTTTTCCGGGGTTACAAATTCTTCCGTATACTTCGTGGTTAGGGTTGGTTTCGCCCTCTTGTTTCAACGTATTGCCCGTCATTGTGCATTTCTTGACGTTCGTATTTCCGGTAACCGTACCGACGATAGAACCAACACGCCACTCGGTATCTACTGCGGTAAACTTAGAATTCTTTACGGTGCAGCTTTCGATATTTTGTTCATCAAGCATTCCGCCCTCTGTACAATTGATAGTTTGACCGATTATTCCTCCGACAGAGCCTTTTACTTCAACCGAGCAGCCGTCTACCGTACAATTTTTGATGTTCGCTTCGCCGACCACATATCCGACTAATACCGCAGCTCTCGTATCGTCGCCTTTAAGGTTAACGTTCTTAGCGTTGCAATTCGTCATCGTGAGTTTGCACCATTGAGCTTCTTCGAAGAATGCTCCGAAACCCAAAGCGTTACCCGTTTCTTTCGTGATGTTGGAATCCTTGATCGTCAAGTCGGAAATTTCGATATTAGTTCCGTACATATTGAACAAAGGATTGCTCAAATTACTTATGGTATGATTATTTCCGTTGACTTTAAGTAATTTGACATAAAGACCATTTGCCGTGCTGTTATTGACAGGCGTCGTATAGGTCTTTCCCGTCATATCGAGATCTTTGACGATAGAGATCACTACTTCCGATTGAACACCCCACTTTTCGCTTGTCGTAACGCTTGCAAGATTTGAAAGTCCGTCTGCACTATAGATTTCGTATACGCCTGTCTCTTTGTGCTTTCTAACGC
>CAZIPL010000041.1:0-13086 GCA_964541255.1 uncultured Clostridia bacterium
TAGAACGCAGTCGAGAGATCATCCGTCGCTCCTTGGTACCGACGAATCGCTATACCTAAAGTGCGCGATTCTCGAAGTCGAATAAAAGTTATACGTTTGCGATAAAACAAAAAAACGGAATTGTGCGTTTTAGATTGGTTTATTTGCAATCGATTGGAATACAAAAGAAAACTAACATATGATGCGTGTTACTTTTGCCGAAAAGACGAATAAATAAAAATATTCGTCTTTTCTTTTTATATAAAAACAATAGTAAAATAAGAAAAATTGTGTTATACTTTAGGAAAACACGGCAAAAACAGTGCATTTTCGATAATCGGATAAAGTATATCGATATTCGAGCTATAACGCCTTTTGCCGAAAAGTCGATGCCGTAATAAAAAGCGTAGTATAAAAACGCTTACATATAAGCAAAAACCAATCATTTATGACATTATGCGTAAAACGCTGTTGCGTTTTCGGAGGATAGAGTTGAGTATAGTCAAAAACAAAGTATATTCATACGAAATAGACGGAAAGCTTTATATCAATTTAACGAATAAATGCACCAACGCGTGCGAGTTTTGTGTAAGAAACAAAGATTCCTACGAGGGGTATTATTTGTGGCTTGAAAAAGAACCTGATTTTGACGAGGTCGTTTCGTCGATTAAGGACATCGAAAAATACTCCGAAATCGTTTTTTGCGGCTACGGCGAACCGACGGAGCGAGTTGATGTTCTTATTAAATTAGGCAAATACTTCAAGTCTTTGGATAAGAAAACTCGCCTTAACACCAACGGGCACGGCGACAGAATTAACGGCAGAGCTTTGGCAAAAGAGCTTGTCGGCGCGATAGACGTCGTTTCGGTTTCGCTCAATCAAACGGACGAAGAAAAATACGACGCGATTTGCCATTGCATATACGGCAAAGAGGGCTTTGACGAAATGCTGAAATTCACCGAAAGCTGCGTCAAGGAAGGCTTAGAAACATATATGTCCGTCGTCAAGGTTGACGGAGTCGATGTCGAAAAAGCGGCGGAGATAGCAAAAAAGTGCGGAGCGAAGCTTAAAGTAAGGGAATATATCGACGTAAAGTAGGTTATGGGAAAGACAAGAGAAATAAAAATAAATAATCTCTCTATCGGCGGCGATAGAATAATTATCATTGCAGGTCCTTGCGCTGTCGAAAACCGCGAACAGCTCGAAAGAATCGCTTGCGGTGTTAAGGGATGTGCTTCGGTTTTCCGCGGCGGAGCGTATAAGCCGAGAACGTCTCCCGACACGTTCCAAGGACTTTCCGAAAAAGGCATTGCGCTTTTGGAAGAGGTAAAAGAAAAGTATTCTTTGCCGATAGTTTCGGAAGTTACCGGAATAAATAATCTCGATTTCTTTGAAAATATTGACATCTTGCAGATCGGCGCAAGAAATATGCAAAACTTCGAACTGTTGAAAGCCGTCGGAAAAACGAACAAGCCCGTTTTATTGAAACGCGGTTTTTCGAATACTTTGGACGAGCTTTTATATAGCGCGAAATATATCGAAAACGAGGGAAACAGCAATATAATTCTTTGCGAACGCGGAATAAGAACGTTTGAAAATTCGACGAGATTCACTCTCGATCTTTCTGCCGTTGCGGTTTTGAAAGAGCGTTGCAGCTTCCCCGTGATAGTAGATCCCAGTCACGCCTTAGGGCATTACGAATATGTCGAGAGTATGGCAAAAGCGGCTGTTGCGGCCGGTGCCGACGGCGTTATGTTAGAGGTTCACGACGATCCCGAGAACGCTCTTTGCGACGGCGAAGAGTCCGTAACGATAGATAGATTCGTGAAAATTTCCGAGAGTATCGGGAAAATCGCAAAAGCCGTGGGAAGACCTCTTTGATTATTCGGAGAAGAAAATGAAACGTATTGCCGTAAACACAAAAAACCGTTATGAAGTATTGGTTGGAAGTGGCTGTTTTTCGCTTCTTGGAAAAGAGTGCGAAAAAGTCCTTTCGTCGAAAAAAGTAATGGTGATAACAGATGAAAATGTAGGAAAACTATATCTCAAAAACGCTTGCGATAGCCTCTCTGCGAGCGGTTTTTCTGTGTTTACGCACGAAATAACGGCAGGTGAAAAATCGAAAAATATAGTAACCGTTTCTGAAATTATAGACGATCTTTCGAAAAAAGGCTTCAATAGATCCGATTCTGTTTTGGCGCTCGGCGGCGGAGTGGTAGGCGATATATCAGGCTTTTCCGCAAGTGTTTTTATGAGAGGAATATCATATATAAACGTTCCCACGTCCCTTTTGGCGCAAGTCGATTCTGCAATAGGAGGCAAAACGGGGGTCGATACGAATTGCGGAAAGAACCTTTTAGGGACTTTTTGGCAACCGAAACTTGTTTTTACAGATACAAAGATGATAGAAACTCTTCCCGAAAGCGAATATAAAGACGGCTTGGGGGAAGTATTGAAATATGCGATTTTGGACGAAAAGATGTTTGAAATCGTAAAAAAAGGCGGAAACATCGACGAAATCGTCGAGCGTGCCGTTACGATAAAAACCGACGTCGTTTCGCGTGACGAAACCGACACGGGCGAGCGAGCGCTTTTGAACCTTGGGCATACTATCGGTCATGCGATCGAAAAAGCGTCGAATTACGAAATATCTCACGGCATCGCGGTTGCTATCGGAATAAAGAAAATTTTGGAATGTTCTTTAATATGCGGCAAAATCAATGAGGAAGAGTATAACAAAGCGCTGTCTATATACGATATTTTAGAAATAGATTGCGGATTAGATATAGATATGAATTCCCTTTTGCCTTATGTTTTTAAGGATAAAAAAAGCGTCGAGGGCGGAATAGAGCTTATCGTTCCTAAAAAAATCGGCAATGTCAAAAAAGAGAGAATGACGAAAGCGCAAGCGGAGGATTTTTTGCTGTGTCGTCGATAAGGTTTTCAAAATCAAAGCTTTTCGGCGAAGTAACTTCATCGCCGTCGAAATCGGAATTTATAAGGGCGCTTTTGGCGTCGTTTCTTTGCTTTGGAGAAAAAACGAAAATAAATTCTCGCGGCAATATATCTAAAGACGTAAACGATACGATAATCGCTTTGCAAAAGCTCGGAGGGAGTTTTTGTGACGGGGAATTTATCTCGCCGAAAAATATAAAAGAAAAAGTCTCTTTCTCGGTCGGAGAAAGCGGAACTTTATTAAGAATGCTTTTGCCCGTTCTTGCCGCGTTAGGCGGAAATTACGAGATAAAAATCGAAGGCTCTTTGCAAAACCGTCCGATTGACGAGCTTGTTTTGCTGTTAAGAAGCAACGGCGCTACGATAAAAAGAGTGGATAACAGCTTGTTTTTGTCGGGAAAGCTTTGCCACGGCAAATATGAAATACGCGGCGATATAAGCTCGCAATATATATCGGGGCTTTTATTCGCTCTTCCGATACTTAAAAACAGAAGCGAAATAGTTTTGACAACCCCCCTTAAAAGCAAAGGGTATGTCGATATGACGCTTGACGTTTTGAAAAGCTTTGGAATTTTTGCGACAAAAACTCAAAGCGGTTTTATCGTTGACGGGAACCAAAAATACGTATCGCCTAAAAGCGTCGATGTCGGCGGCGATTATTCGAGCGCAAGTTATTATCTTCTTTGCGGCGCGATTTTAGGTAGCGTTTCGGTTTCGGGATTAAATAGCAACACCTTCCAAAGCGACGAGATGTTTTTTGAAATACTTCAAAGCGCAGGCGTAAAAATGGAAAGAAACGGTGATTGCATAACGGCGAAAAAGAGCGAAAGACTTTCGCCCGTTGTTTTTGACGTGGACGCGTCTCCCGATTTAGCTCCGACCGTTGCTTCGTTAGCTGCTTTTTGCGACGGAGTGAGTGAGCTTATCAACATAGAAAGACTTAGAATCAAAGAAAGCGATAGGGTGGACGGAATAATAAAAATGCTGTCTTCTGTCGGAATAAAGTCGGCTTTGCGAGGAAACTCCCTTGATATTTTCGGCGGAAAACCGAAAAGCGGCGTGATAGAAAGTTTTTCCGATCATAGAATCGCAATGGCGGGAAGCGTAATTTTGTCGAGAGTCGGCGGAGAATTAAAAAACTGCGAATGCGTCGAAAAATCGGAACCGAATTTTTTCGATAACATAAAAAAGCTCGGAGGTATAATCGAATGAGTGTTTGGAAAGGCAAACGGCTTTCTCTCGAAATAGACGGAAGCTCGCATGGAAAAGAAATCACGACGGTTGTTTCGGGCTTTCGCGACGGTATTACGATAGACGAAAAGGAACTTAGAAGCTATATAAAAAAGCGTTCCCCAGGGAAATATCTTTCTTCGAAAAGAGCGGAGCGCGACGACGTTGAGTTTTTCGGAATAGAAAACGGAATAGTGTCGTCAAAGGTTGTCGGAACGGTAAAAAACACCGACGTCAAAAGAGCCGACTACGGCTTTTTGGGGAAAGTTCCGCGTCCCTCTCACGTAGACTTCCCCGCAATAAAAAAATACGGCGAAAACATCGACCATTCGGGCGGCGGAAAGTATTCGGGAAGAATGACCATAGGCTTTATGATAGCTGGCGGAATAGCCAAGCAACAGCTTGAAAAAGAGGGGATTTTTGTTAAGACGTATATTTCGTCTGTCGGAAACGTTGTGGGAAAAAGCTATAAAACATCGGGCGATATAATATCGAGTTTAAGCGTACTTCCCGACTTTCCGACTTTAACGACGGAAGATAAAGAGTCGTTTTCGAGAGAAATCGAGAAGGCGATCGAAGAAAAAGACTCTGTCGGAGCAAGAGTCGAATGTGTGATTTCGGGAATAAAGTTTAGTCTTGGCGATAGTCTTTTCGACGGCTTCGAAGGGGGACTTTCGAATCTTCTTTTCGCAATTCCCGCGGTCAAAGGGGTGGAGTTTGGCGACGGATTCGATTTAGCGAAAATGCGCGGAAGCGATGCAAACGACGAATACTATTTCGACGGAGAAAACGTCAAAACCTATTCCAACAGAAACGGCGGCGTTTTGGGCGGAATGACGTACGGTAACGACGTATGCTTTTCCGTCGCGATAAAGCCTACTCCGTCGATAGGAAAAACGCAAAGAAGCGTCGACCTAAAGACCAACGAAAACACGACGCTTGAAATAGTCGGAAGACACGACGCTTGCATTGCTCTTAGAGCGTGCTATGTGGTCGATGCGGCGGCGAATTTATATGTATACGATCTTTTGGAGGGAAGTAAAAATGCTTGAAAACGAGAGAAAGAAGCTCGACGAAATAGATAACGAAATAGTCGCTTTGATAATAAAGCGCCTTAAAGTCGCGGAGGATATAGCAAAGGTCAAAAACGACAACGGCTTGTCGATATGCGATACAAAAAGGGAACAAGAGGTTCTTAATAGGCTGAAAGGCTTGGCGGGCGAAGAGTTCGCTGGATATGTCGCGGCGGTTTATAGGGATATATTTTATATTTCGAAAGAACATCAAAGAGAGTATATAAAGGAAAATCTATGAAAAGTTTTTGCCTTATCGGTAAGTCCGTCGAGGGAGTAAGCTTGTCGAAAAAGCTCCACGACTCTTTCGGACTATATAATTACGAGCTTAAAAACGTAGCCGAAAACGAGCTTGCGGATTTTGTCAAGACGTTGACATATGACGGTTTTAACGTGACGATACCTCACAAAAAGAGCGTTATGAAGCACCTTGATTATATCGATAAGGAAGCTTTGGAAATAGGCTCAGTCAACACCGTCGTCAAAAACGGTAAGAAGCTTTATGGCTATAACACCGACATTTTCGGTATGGAATATTGCTTTAAAAAAAACAGCGCTTCGGTTTTAGGAAAACGTTGCGCGATTTTGGGAAGCGGAGGAACGAGCAATACCGCCGCGTATTTTTGCAAAAAGCACGGCGCGAAAAGCATTGCGATAGTTTCAAGAAATCCTGAATGCGTAGAAAATAAGTCTTTTTTAGAAACGATAGGGTATGACGAATTGATTGATTTTTCTCCCGAAGTAATCATAAACACAACGCCCGTAGGAATGTATCCGGATGTTAAGCGTAAGCCTATAGATATATCGCAAATAAAATATGTCGAAACTCTTTTCGACGCGATATATATTCCGAGCGAAACTCTTTTGGTGAAAGAGACAAAACGCAACAATATAAATGCGTTCGGCGGACTTTATATGCTTGCGGCGCAAGGCAAAAAAGCGGCGGAGATTTTTCTTGGGAAAGAGCTTCCGAATAGATATATAGAGCTTGCGCAAAACGCAATAAAATGACGACAAGAAATTGTCGCGATATAAAACTCATATATAACAAAAACCGTTCGCATAAAACTCGGTAAAAAACATTTTTTATCATATTGTTATAAATAAAAAACAGCACCTAAAAAGATTTTTAGGTGCTTGCTGTTTTTATCGAAAAAATTTGTAATCAAAGTCTGACGAGTTTGACCATAAAGGGGAAATCCTCGGTTTCGTTTGCGTTTGCGAAAAGGTCGCCTACGTCGGAGAAAGGAATCTCTCCCGAAATAAGGCTCTTGACGTTGACGGAGTTATTGACAAGAAGATTTATCGCTGTCATAAAGTTGTCGTTCTGATAGGGGACGGGGGTGATCTTAATGTCCTTTTCGAGAATGCTGATAAGGGGAACGGAAACGTCTGCCGAGTTTACCGTTGCAATCGAGGCTACGAAAAGCTCGCCCGCTTGCTTAAGATAAGAAAAACAATCGGAAAGATTCAACGCTTGCTCGCGTAAATATATAAGCGAATCGAGCATTTTTCCGCCGGTTACTTGCAAAACTTTCTTTTTTGCTTTGTCGTCGGAAAGGAAGTTATAATATATTCCCGCATCTTTCGAAGAATCGAGAAGCTCTTGCGAATTGTCGAAAACGACGGGGATTGCTTGATAATAAAGGCAAAGCTGCGCGATGATGTTACCCAAAACCCCTGCGCTTCCTATTCCGATAAAAGAGCCTTTTTCGAATTTGATTCTGTCAAGAATGGTGAGCGCGTTTGCGATCGTTCCGATGAAAACGCCGTCTTCGTCGGATACGCTGTCGGGGAGCGCAAAAACGTTTTCGACTGGGAGTGTAACGAAATCTCTCAAAAGGCCGTCGTAATTAACTCCGCGATAAGAAAAATCGAGGCATTCGTCCAGCTTACCTTCGCGACAATTAATGCAATTAAGGCAAGGCATAAAGGGCGAAACAACGACTCTGTCGCCTTTTTTGAAAGGTGAATCCTCGTCCGTTTCGGCAATAACTCCTATTGCGCTTCTTCCCAAGATCAGAGGATAATTGATTTTATATCTGCCCTTGACGATGTCTAAGTCGTTACCCGAAATAGCCGCGGTCGTGATACGAACCTTGCAAAAGCCTTTATCGAGCGGTGCAGATTCCTTTTCGATAAGTCGCACGCTGTTTGGCGATACCGTACTCCAAGCTTCCATATTCCCTCCGTTAATTATTATCATTATATACCAAAAGAGAGCATTTTGCAACAGAATTTTGTTAATAATTATTTTCGGAAAAAAGTGATATTTCCTTGACAACGGGAAGTGAAACCTATATAATAACAAGGTAGATTTTGACAAACGGAGGTGTAAAGCTATTATGAAGAGCGGAATTCATCCTAATTATAAAGAGGTTGACGTTGTTTGCGCATGCGGTGCGACGTTCAAAACCGGAACGACGAAAAACGTTGACGTTATCAAGGTAGATATATGCAGCAAGTGCCACCCTTTCTTCACGGGCAAACAGAAATTGGTTGATACGGGCGGACGTGTAGACAAGTTCAACAAGCGTTACGGTCTCTAAGATCAAATCAAAAAATCGATTTCAAGAAGAGTTTGATTATAATCAAACTCTTTTTTATCGTTTCGCCGCAAAAAATTTGACGGCACTTTGGATAAATGGTATCATATTATTATGAAAAAGAGTAAAATAGGCGGACAGGCGGTTATCGAAGGCGTAATGATGCGCGGAGAAACCGCCGCGGCATTGGCTGTTCGCGACGAAAAAAAGAGAATAAGAATAAAAACTTGGCGACTTGGCAAAAAGAGTTTTTGGAGCAAAGTCCCTATTGTCAGAGGCGTAATCAGCTTTGTGCATTCGATGACCGAGGGAATGGGGACTCTTATGTCTTCCGCGGACGTTTTCGGGCAAGAGGAAGAACCGACGAAGTTCGAAAAATGGTGCGCCGAAAAGCTCAAAATCAACGTAATGAACGTCGTTATGGGAATATCGCTCGTTCTTGGCGTTGCTTTGGCTGTAGGGCTTTTTATAGTATTGCCGTCGTTTTTGTCAAAGGTTATTTGCAATTTGTTTTCAATTGACCTTTCTTCGAACGCGAGAATTTGGATAGAGTCGGGAATAAAACTTTTGGTTTTGTTTTTATATATTTTCCTGACGTCCCTCATGAAAGACATCAAGAGGGTATATATGTATCACGGCGCGGAGCATAAGACGATAAATTGCTATGAGCACGAATTACCCCTTGACGTCGAGCATGCCAAGACTTGCAAAAAGTTCCATAACCGTTGCGGAACGACCTTTTTGTTCTTTGTGGTGTTAGTCGGAATTTTGGTGTTTGCGCTCATCAAAGTTGTTTTGCCAGAAAGCGTAGTATCAAACGAGTTTTTGAGAATACTCATTAAGCTTGTTTGCTTACCTATAACGGCAGGTCTTGCTTACGAGCTTTTGATGGTAATAGCAAACAGCAACTTCTTCTTGTTCTATCCCTTGCGACTTCCCGGGATGCTTCTTCAAAAAATAACTACGAAAGAGCCTACCGACGATATGCTCGAAGTTGCTATCGCGTCTTTTATGGCGGTAAGGGAGCTTGACGAAAACCCCGATATGCCTACGTACGATAAGCTTACTTTCAAGTATGTGATAGACGCAAAACGCTTCGCAAACGATTTGTTCGAAAAATCGGGCGTTAAGGACGCCGAAGCTGACGTTGAGTGGATTATTTCTGCCGTTACGGGAACGCCAAGAAGTGCGATAAAGCCTTACGACGAGCTTACGATGACGCAATACGAAAAGATTACGTCGTATGTGAAAGAGCGTGCGACGGGAAAGCCTTTGGCGTATGTTTTGGGCGACACGTCATTTTACGGAATAGAAATTAAGTGCGACGAAAGAGCGCTTATTCCCCGTCCCGAGACGGAGGAGCTTGTTAAATGCGTTCTCGATAACGCAAAAGAAAAAAATACCGTTCTTGATTTATGCACGGGGTCCGGCTGTATCGCGATTGCGCTTTCGAAACTTAATGGCTATAAGGTTACTGCAACGGATATTTCTGATAAAGCGCTTTCTTTGGCTAAGGAAAACGCCGAAAGACTTGGTGAGGAGATTTCGTTCGTTAAGTCCGATATGTTTGAAAATGTCGACGGAACGTTTGACGTAATAGTTTCGAATCCGCCTTATATAAAGACAAAGGATATAAAATCGCTTCAGAAAGAAGTGAGAGATTTCGAGCCCGAATCGGCGCTTGACGGCGGTGAAGACGGCTTGAAGTATTATGAAATAATCGCAAATAACGCAGCAACGCATATCAACGATTGCGGAATGATTTTCTTGGAGGTCGGAATCGACGAAGCCGAAAGCGTCGCGAAGCTTTTGGAAAAGGATTTCGACGTCGAAATCAAAAAGGATATTGAAGGAATAGATAGAATAGTATTCGGGAGAAAGAAAAATGTTTGAAAAAGTAGTTAAGCTAAAAGAAAAGTTCAACGATATATTGAAAGACCTTTCCGATCCCGAGGTCATTTCCGATAGAAAGCTTTATGCAAAGCTCACAAAAGAGCATGCCAACTTAGAACCTATCGTCGAAAAATACGACGAATACACGGCAAACGAAAAGGCGCTTGCCGATTCTCTTGACGAGATAGAAAATACCACCGACGGCGAAATGCTCGAGCTTTTGAGGGAAGAGGTTAAGGATCTTAAAAAGAAAAAAGAAGAGCTCGAACACGAGCTTAAAATACTTCTTCTTCCGAAAGATCCCAACGACGACAGAAACGTAGTAGTCGAGGTTCGTGCGGGGGCCGGCGGCGAAGAGGCTGCACTTTTTGCGTACGAGCTTGTCAGAATGTATCAAATGTATGCCGATAAGCATAAGTTTACGGTAGAGCTTATCGACGAAAATCTCACAGAGCTTGGCGGAGTAAAGGAGCTTGTTTTCAACGTTATAGGAACGGGCGCGTATTCGAGACTCAAATACGAAAGCGGCGTTCATAGAGTGCAAAGAGTCCCCGAAACGGAATCGCAGGGTAGAATTCATACTTCGACCGCAACCGTTGCCGTACTTCCCGAGGCAGAGGATGTAGACGTCGAAATAAACGAAAAAGACCTCAAGATTGATAGATTCAGAAGCGGCGGCGCAGGCGGACAGCACGTCAATAAAACGGAGTCGGCGATAAGAATAACCCACTTGCCGACGGGAATTATCGTCGTTTGCGAGGACGAACGTTCTCAGATAAAGAACTACGATAAGGCTATGAAAGTGTTAAAAACAAGACTGTACGACCACTTCAGATCGATTGCCGAAAAAGAACAGACCTCTGCAAGAAGAAGTCAGGTTGGAACAGGGGATAGGTCTGAACGAATCAGAACCTACAACTTCCCGCAGGGCAGAATCACCGACCATAGAATAGGCTTCACGAGCTACGACTTGGAAGGCTACCTTAACGGCAACTTGGACGAAATGATAAACGCCCTCGCCATCGCCGACCAAAACGCAAAACTCCAAGCAGAATAGAATCGTTGCACAAAAATCCGAATAAAGAATAATTAGCGATAGATTCGGCTTCGTTCTAAGCGTTATATCAAAACGCGACCAAGGTTTTAAGTGAATATGGTTTAGTGGATGCCAAGAAGCTTACGGCAATGAGAGCGAACGGCGGGAACTTCTTGTGGCATTCAATACTTTTTGTATCGAGCAAAACACGCTTAATTGTTAAATGATTAAATAATTATCTGCAATTTCTTTGATTGCCGATTTTTTAGTGATAAAATAGCCTTGAAAATATCCGTTCAAAGACCGCGATTGAGATTTGTGGCGTCATATTTCATAATTTTGATACATCTTATCTGATATGGCTTCGAAAGGCTGTGTCTAAATAGTTAAAGCTCAATCGTTTCGGCTTTCAATGGATAACTATTCGAGGTTTAGGTATGACATTAAAAGAGATTGCGAAAAGAATAAGAATAGACACTATCGAATCTATCGGTTCGATAGGCGTCGGGCATTTAGGCGGTTGTTTGTCGATTGTTGAAATATTGACCGCACTATATTTTTCCGAAATGAGGATAGATCCGAAAGATTCAAAAAAGACTGCCAGAGATATTTTCGTATGTAGCAAAGGGCACGGTGGGCCTGCCGTTTACGCAACGCTTGCAAACAGAGGATACTTTGATAGAAGTCTTTTGTCCACTTTGAACAAAAACGGGACGACTTTGCCGTCGCACTGCCATATGGATAGAACGGCGGGAATCGATATGACTACGGGCTCGTTGGGACAAGGTTTTTCGTGCGCTGTGGGCATTGCTATAGCGCAAAAAAACGAGGGTAAAGGATATAACACCTTTTGCATAATTGGCGACGGCGAGAGTCAAGAGGGGCAGATTTGGGAATCTGCCATGCTCGCTGCAAAAATGAAGCTTAATAACTTCATCGCGTTCACCGACAGAAACGAGTATCAAATTGACGGAAGCGCGTTCGAGATAGAAACTCTCGACCCGTTGGACGAAAAATGGCGGACGTTCGGGTTTTATGTCGAAACGGTTGACGGACATAACATCGACGAAATACTTTCTGCGATAGCAAGAGCGAAAAAGCAAGATAAACCTTCTATGATAATTGCAAAAACCGTCAAAGGTAAGGGGGTAAGCTTTATCGAGAGCAAGGAAAACGCAAGCCACAATATGCCGATAACCTGCGAAGAAGTCAAAAAAGCGGTTGAGGAGGTAGAGAAAAATGGCTGAAATGAGAGCAATATTCGGGAAAAGCCTTGAGAAACTTTTGAGAGAAAGAGATGATATATATGTTCTCGACGCCGATCTATCGAAAGCAAACGGTACGAATTTTCTTTACGAAAAATTCCCGGATCGTTGCATAAACGTAGGCATAATGGAGCAAAGTATGGTCTCCGTCGCGGCGGGAATTGCCTCTCGCGGAAACACCGTTTTTGTAAGCTCTTTCGCGCCTTTTGCGGTGAGACGCGCTTTTGATCAGATCGCGCTTTCCGTAGCGTATACAGGTCAATCGGTCGTCATTGTCGGAACAGACCCTGGGATTGCTGCCGAACTAAACGGCGGAACGCATATGAGTTTCGAAGATATCGCCGCAATGCGAGCATTGGCTGGGATGACGATCATAGAGCCGTGCGATGGGGTCGAACTTCAAAAAGCAATGGAGACTATTTCCAACTTAAAAAAGCCCGTATACCTTCGTTTGTTTAGAAAAGAGCTTCCCGCTCTTCACGACGACGGATATAGCTTTGACATAAACAAAATCGATACGATAAAATGCGGAAAAGACATTGCGATTTTCGCAAGCGGTCTTATGGTGACGGAGGCAGTTAAAGCTGCAAACGCTCTTGAAAAAGAGGGAATATCTGCAGAAGTAGTCAATGTTCACACGATAAAACCTCTTGACGAAGATGGCGTTATAAGAATGCTAAACAAAACAAACGTTGCGGTTGTTTGCGATAATCACTCTGTTCACGGCGGACTTTTCTCCGCAATAGCCGAGCTTGCTGCAGAAAAACGCCCGACAAAAATACTTCCCGTCGGAATAAGAGAAAAATTCGGCGACGTAGGCAGCCTTTCCTACTTGAAGTCAATGCTCTGCATTTCGCAAGACGACATAATAAAAACCGTCAAAGCCGCCATTTCGAAGTAATGCTTCATAAAAATATCAAAAAACGAGTAGTTTTTGTTTGACGATTTTCGCTTGAAGATATTACTCATATATAATAAAAAAGGCTTTACGTCGTGTAAAGCCTTTTGCCTTATTTGCGATTGTTTAAGGTGCCCACCCCGTAAAAGGATGCGGTAATAAGGATTGCTGTTATCAAAAAGGTTTTGAAAGGGTTTAGGGGAAACTTTTC
>CAZIPL010000042.1:0-12680 GCA_964541255.1 uncultured Clostridia bacterium
ATCAGCTCCCCTTACGCAGAGGAGCCTTTGATAAGGATGTTTATTATCAAAAAGGTTTTGAAAGGGTTTTGGGGAAACTTTTCCTCAAAAAGAAATCCCTAAATAAATCGCTAATCCAATCACCAAAACCTCGCAAAAAACGCAAGGAACTAATCTTGCGTTTTCTTTAATATCTCTTCTTGCTTTTATACTACTTCTTACTTTATATACTTATTTATATCTGTGATTATTTCGTCTTTAGACGGATACATATTAAAATTATACGCTGAAAAAAGCACGGCTTTTTGTACTTCTTCGGGAAGAGGCGATTTGCCGTTGTTTTTCTCGATGGAATAAAGCGTCAGCATATACATAATTCCCGAATAGAAATAGCATTCGAGCTCGCTTGCGTTTTCGTGCGCTGCTTTATACTCTTCTTTGAATTCTGTTGTTAGTGCTTTCAAAAGATCCACATTTTCCGTATGAATATTCATCAATGCTAACCCGATATCGACAAATTCGTTGGGGAAGAATATGCTGTCAAAATCATTCAATACGTTTTTCTTTTTGTTTTCACCGATTTCCGCCATGGCGTTTTTTCTAAAAGACAGAATCTTATCTTGAAGTCGTTCGGCTATTTCGTATTTATCGCAAAAGTGCTGATAAAAACACGACCTTGAAACCATCGCTTCGTCGATAATGTCTTGCACGGTGATTTTCTCGAACGGCGTTGTTTTCAAAAGTTTAATAAACGCATTGATTATTTCTCTGTCAGTTCTCAAATATTCCCTTGTCGTTTTCATTTTTTTCTCCTTATTGCATATTTTTTTCGATATACTTTTTCTTTCTATATTCTAACTCAAAATGTAACTAAATGCAAACAAAATGAACGATAAAAAGACACAATATTCACGTATAACATAATTTATCATAATTATAGCTTGTTTTTTGTGGTTTCCTTTAATAAAATGGCATTAAGAAAAAACTTTCTTGGCGGTTTAGTTTTCACGGAAAGCAAAAATTCCGATGCGAAATAACGCCACGAAGAATAAAGGAGTGTAATTATGAGTAAAGAAATGGCTTACACAAAGCAAATGATTGCAAAAATGATGAACATTGGGTTTGTGCCTAAATTCGACGGCGGCTTCGATCCGTTGCAACTAAGAAAGACAATAGAAATGGCGCAAAACAATATGCACGTCGAAGAGGGAGTAACGTTTGTCGAAGAAAAGTTCGGCGTTATGGACGCAGAGCTCGCAATTCCCAATAACGACAAAAACGACGGAATCGTAATTTATATTCACGGCGGCGGACTTGTTTGCGGCAATGCGAAAAGCTCGAGAGGATATTCTTCGTTAATAGCAAAAGAAACGGGCTGCAAAACCTACGCGTTTTCTTATAGACTCGCACCCGAAGATCCTTATCCCGCTGCTGTCGAAGATTGCTATTTGGCGTATAAAACCATCACCGAAAATAACCCCGACAAGCCCGTTGCGTTAATCGGCGAAAGCGGCGGAGCGTATCTTTCTATCGTAACGGCTCTTATGGCAAGAGATAACGGACTTAGAATGCCCGCAGCGGTAATTCCTTATTCCGCCGTTGTCGATATAAGCTTGAAGTTAGATCGAATTCGCCCCGATACGGAGGACAATACCGTTACGGCAAATGGCTTGGTTGACCTTGCCGATTGTTATTGCCCCGATAAGGAAAGAAGAACGGAACCTTACTGCTCGCCGTATTACGCGTCGTTTGAAAATATGCCGCCGATGCTCTTGGCGTGGGACAGAAAAGAAACGCTCGCTGCCGACAACGAATTCGTAGTCGAACAACTTCTTAAAAACGGAATAGAGGTCGAATATAAGGCGTACGACGATTGCTTCCATGCGTTTGCAACGACGGGTAAAGGAACGCCCGAAAGTAAAGAAGTGCTCGATAATTCCGTCGCATTCATTTTGAAGCATTTCGGAAGAAAATAATAGTAAGAATAAAAAACCGTAAAACCCCGAAAGAAGAGTTGAATATCCCAAAAAAGCGAGAATTATTCTCGCTTTTTCTATTAAAAAAACCTTTTCCCCAAACCCCGTAAACACTATTTCAATATCAAAAAGAATGATTATATAATTAAGCCGATCGCAAAATGAGTCTGCTAAATTACAAAAGTTTCTAATAATGCTAACAAAGAATAGATACGCCGCAATATTTCAAGAAAAGAAGCTAAACGATAGTTTTGTGGCAAAAACGAAGCATATTAAGCGGTTAAAGCATTTACTTTTTGGGGTTATATTTTTCTCTAATCGAAAAATCGGTTATTGACATACATTATAGATAATGTTAAGATTTATCTATACTATATATTTATTTATAAACGCTTTATATTCGAAATCGTCGGAAGATAAAAACATTTTTGAATTATAAGGGATTAGGCTTTTTTGTTATTATTGAGTTTTGAAAATCTATCGATTAGTTTATAAATACTTTATAGATTCCTAGTAGTATATTCATTGTTAAAGTTAATAGGAGGAAATGATATGATTAGAAATCAAATGTTCGAGCTTAGCTTTAAAGCTCCTGCGCCTATTGAAAATCAGGCACAACCAAATCTTTCCGCAACATTTACTTGCGGAGATTCCGTTACTACCGTAAAGGGTTTCTATGACGGAGACGATACTTACAAAATCCGTTTTTTGCCTGAAATATGCGGAGAATATCACTGGGAAGTTTCGGGGATTTTGCAATCTTGCGGTTCGGAAATCTGTGTCGCCGATAACGACAGTCACGGAATTGTTCGCACCGAGGGCTTCCACTTCCGCCATGAGGACGGCACTTTGTTCACGCCTTTCGGCACAACCGTTTATGCCTTGGCGCATCAAGAGGACGCGTTGGTCGAAAAGACCATAGAAACTTTGAGTTCAGCTCCGTTCAATAAGGTCAGAATGTGCGTTTTCCCCAAGCATTTTGAATACAATAACAACGAGCCGCCTTTTTACGCCTTTGAAAAGAGGGAAGACGGCAGCTGGGACGTTAACAAGCCTTGCTTGGCATTTTGGCATCGTTTCGAAGATATTTTGAAAAGAATATTCGCATTGGGCATTCAAGTCGATTTGATTTTGTTCCACCCCTATGACAATTGGGGCTTTGCGTCGCTTTCTCAGAAAGATAATTTCGTTTACCTCGATACGGTCATTCGTCGTCTTGCGGCATTTCCGAATATCTGGTGGAGCTTAGCCAACGAATATGACGTCTGTGCCGACAAAACTTTGGAGGACTGGCAAGAGATTGAAGAGTTTGTCGCAAGTAACGATCCGTTCGGTCATCTTCTTTCCAATCACCATTGCTATCTGCCTTGGGACGCGTCTCGCCCCAATATCACCCATTGCTCCATGCAGACTAAGAGCTTGAACAGAGTCGCAAAGTGGCAAGAGCAATACGGCAAGCCCGTTATGGTAGACGAATGCTGTTACGAGGGAAATATCCCGTCCATTTGGGGTTGTATCAGCGCGGAAAATATGGTCAGTAGGTTCTGGAAAGCCATAGTTACAGGCGGTTTTTGCACTCACGGCGAAACGTACTTAGACGACAACGATATCCTTTGGTGGGCAAAGGGCGGAGTGCTTCACGGCGAAAGCCCCGAACGCATTGCTTTCTTGCGTCGGATTGTCGAAAGTCTTCCCGGAGCCATAGAAAACACTCCCGATCATATGGCAGATGCCGTAAAACCCAAAAACCGCGAGAGGGTGTTGGCTACTTTGCAATATCTTCCTAAGGGCATTCAAGATATGTTCAAAACGCTATTCCGTTGTGACGAAAAAGAATTGACATATATTTTGGACGGGGAGATGTGCTATATGGGGCATATTGGCGAAGACGTATTCTTAACATACTACGATCGCCGTTGTTGTGCTCAGGATACGTTGAGACTTCCAAAAGAGGGTAATTATAAAGTTGAAGTTATCGATACGTGGGAAATGACTCGAAAAGTTGTTGCCGAAAACGTTAACGGAAGCGTTACGATAGATCTTCCCGGGAAAGAGGGAATGGCTGTTATCGCGTCAAGAATATAATCGCAAATTATAAATCGAAGAAATAATATAACAAAAAAAACGAACCTTGAAAAAATCAAGGTTCGTTTTATTTCTGTGTGGTGGAGATGATCGGATTCGAACCGACGACCTATACGTTGCGAACGTACCGCTCTACCAACTGAGCCACACCCCCGAAGTACGTGCTTTTGTTTCAAAAAGCACATCAAGAATGATAGCACCCTTTATCGAAAAAAGCAAGGGTTTGCAAGAAGTTTTCGAAAAAATCTTCTTTTAACGTTGTTTGGACGTCGTCGGAGCTTTCGTAAAACTATATCGTTTTTTTATAAGCGTCGATAGAATAATCCTTGCTTTCAAAACATAAATAAATCAATCTGCTATATAATCTGCCATATAATAATCTTTCTGCGTTTTCGGGCTTGGATTTTTGCCATTGAGATTTTCTTTGAAGTCTCGCTGCCGTTTATATACTTGATTTAATCGACTTTTTTTGTTATACTACATATTGTTGCGGCTTATGCCTAAAACCACAAAATAAGAACAAACGATCTTCGGAGGAATAGATGGCAACGAAAAAAGCAAGCACATACGAAGCTAAGGATATTCAGGTCTTGCAAGGTCTCGATGCGGTAAGACTTCGCCCCGGTATGTATATCGGAACGACGTCTGTCGCGGGACTTCACCACATTCTTTGGGAAATAGTAGATAACGCCGTTGACGAAGCGGCGAACGGCTTTGCCGACGAAATCAACGTAATTCTAAACGCAGACGGTTCTTGCACCGTAAGGGACAACGGAAGAGGTATCCCGGTAGACAAGCATCCGAAGCTCAAAATCCCCGGCGTTCAGGTAGTATTCACCGAGCTTCACGCAGGCGGAAAATTCAACGATTCGAACTATTCGTATTCTGGCGGCTTACACGGCGTCGGAGCTTCTGTAACGAACGCGCTTTCGAGATGGCTCAAAGTAACGGTATATAAAGGTACGAAGAAATATCGCATGGAGTTTGCTTCGAAAGAAGACGGAAAGGGCAAGATAAAGTGCGGTATTCCTACGACGGAGCTTATTGAAGAAAAGAACACCGAAAAGAGAGTGGGTACGGAAATAACCTTCCTTGCCGACGACAGAGTATTCAAAGAAACGACCTTTTATCACTTAAAAGAGGTGGCGAACCGCTTGCAAGAGCTTGCCTTTTTGAATAAGGGAGTCAAGTTCACTCTTTTGGACGCTCGCCGCTACGAGGGACATGACGAAGACACTTTCTTAGAGTATAAATATAACGGCGGACTTACCGACTTCATCGTTTTCCAGAACGAGGGAAGAGAGAAGCTTTTCGATAAGCCGATATACTTTTCCGGCGAAAAGGACGGAATATTTGCCGAGGTTGCAATTCAATATACCGATAGCTACACAGACGATATATATTCTTTCGTAAACAACATTCCGACGAGCGACGGCGGTATGCACGAGATAGGCTTTAAGTCGGGACTAACCAAGGTATTCAACGATTACGCGAGAAAGAACAGATACCTAAAAGATAAAGACGCAAACTTCCAAGGGGACGACTTCAGAGTTGGTATGACGGCGATTATTTCCGTCAAGATGAAGAACGTTCAGTTCGAAGGTCAGACAAAGACGAAACTCGGCAACTTAGAAGCTAAAACTGCAATGGATTCTATCGTAAGCAATTCGCTTCCTCCCGTCATCGAGGCAAGAGGAATGGCAAAGACGATGGAAACCATTATGAATAAGTCCTTTGCAGCGGCAAAAGAGCGTGAATCCGTAAGAAAAGCAAAGGAGATCGCAAGAGCTCAAAAATCGATAGATAACTTCTATCTCGTAGGTAAACTTGCGTCTTGCTCGGGCAGAAATCCGTTGGAAAACGAGCTTTTTATCGTAGAGGGCGATTCCGCGGGCGGTACGGCTAAGCAAGGAAGAGACAGAAAAACTCAAGCGATATTGCCTCTTCGAGGAAAACCGTTGAACGTAGAGAAAAACCGTATCGACAAGGTGCTTGCCAACGAAGAGATAAGAACGATAATATCCGCTCTCGGAACGGGCATTTTGGACGATTTCAACATAGACGACCTTCGCTTTCACAAGGTCATTATCCTTTCAGATGCCGACCAAGACGGCTTGCACATAAGAAGTATTCTTTTGACATTCTTCTTCCGCTATATGAGAGGTCTTATAGAAGCTGGTAAGGTATATATCGGACAGCCTCCGCTATATAAAGTTCAAAAGGGCAGCAAGATAAGATATTGCTTCAACGATAAAGAGCTTAAAGAGGCGATGAAAGAGGTCGGAAAGGGCTACACCGTTCAAAGATATAAAGGTCTTGGCGAAATGAACTTCGACCAGCTCCGCGATACGACTCTTTCGAAAGAGACGAGATTACTTGAGCAAGTAACGATCGAAGACGCAAGGGCGGCGGATCGAATGATAAATATCCTAATGGGCGAGTCTATGGACGAGCGAAAGAGATACATACAGGAAAATTCCGACTTCAATAAGGTTGATGAATTTAAGCCTGTCGGACAGAAAGAGTAAGGAGGGAAATAAAAATGGATGAAAAAGAAAGACTGTTTTTTACACCTCTTGAAGACATAATTCATAACTCCATGATTCCGTATGCCGAATACGTAATTATGGATAGAGCCATTCCGCGAGTAGAAGACGGCTTAAAGCCCGTTCAAAGGCGTGTTTTATATACGATGTACGAGCTTGGCAACACCCCCGACAAGCCGACCAAGAAGTCTGCGAGAATAGTCGGCGATTGCCTCGGTAAGTTCCACCCTCACGGCGATACTTCCGTTTACGGCGCGTTGGTAAGACTTGCTCAGGAGTTCTCGGTAAGAAACGTTCTCGTTGACGGACAGGGCAATTTCGGCTCGATAGACGGAGACGGCGCGGCGGCGATGAGGTATACCGAAGCAAGGCTTTCACCCTTAGCTATGGAGCTTCTTCGCGACATCGATAAAGACACGGTAGATTTCACCAACAACTTCGACGATACCTTGACTGAGCCCGTAATTTTGCCGGGGCGTTTTCCCAACCTTCTTGTCAACGGCGCGTACGGAATAGCCGTAGGACTTGCGACCAACATCCCCACTCATAACTTAGGCGAAACGATAGACGGCTGTATCGCAATGATCAAAAAGCCCGACATTAAGCTTGCCGAGATGATGAAGTATATCAAAGGTCCCGATTTCCCGTCAGGCGGATATATCGTCGCAACCGACCTTGTCAATGCCTACGAAACGGGCAAGGGCAGAATCGTTCTCAAAGCAAAGTGCGCCATAGAGACCGAAAAGGGCAGAGAGACGATAGTTATAAACGAGCTTCCCTATCAAGTCAATAAGTCGTTGCTCCAGCAAAAGATTATTGCCCTTAGAGATGATAAGAATCCGATTTTCCAAGGCATTCAGGAAGTAACCGACGAATCGGACGTAAACGGAATAAGAGTTCTTATAAAGATTAAGAAAGACTACCACGCGAGCGAGATTTTGGAAGAGCTGTATAAAAAGACCGACCTTACGACCTCGTTCAATATCAATATGGTTGCGATTGCCGACGGAAAGCCCAAACAGCTTTCGCTACTTGAAATATTGAAAGCGTATGTCGAATACCAAATAAAGGTCATCGTTCGCCGTTCGAAATACGAATATAACGAAGCCAAAAAGCGTGCGCATATTTTAGAAGCGCTTGTTATTGCCGTCAAAGCAATCGACGAGGTTGTCGAGATAATCAAAACAAGCAAAAACACTTCCGAAGCGAGAAGTCGCTTGATGGACAGATTCGACTTAGACACCGAACAGGCTCAGGCTATTTTGGATTTAAGGCTTGCTCGTCTTACTTCTCTTGAAGTATATAAGCTCGAAAAGGAGCTTGAAGAGACGAAAGCGTTGATGGCAAAGCTCCACGCGATAATCAACTCCAAAGAAAAGCAGAAAGAGGTTTTGATTTCAGAGCTTAGCGACATCAAAAAACGCTTTGCCGACGACAGACGTTCGGAGATTATTTACGACGTAAATGATATCGTAATCGAAACGGAAGACAATAAAAAGATTGAAAACTGCAAGGTATATATAACGGCAAGCGGCGAGCTTAAAAAGGCTCTTAAAGCCGATTTTAGTAAGCTTGTCGGCAATAAATCTCATCCCGAACTTTCTGAAACGGCGGTAATATCTGTCGATTGTAAGTCCGACGAAGAGATTAAAGCCTTCACGAATTTCGGCAGAGTATTGAAGTTCTTTGCGGAAGATTTGCCGCTGACCAAAATAAAAGAAAAGTCCGCGTCGAAAGAAAGCGTCACGAAAGAGCTTGACGAGAACGAAAAGATCGTTGCGATGTATGTCACCGACGAGTTATCGGGAAGCTTTGTTTTCTTCACAAAAGAGGGCGCGGTAAAGCGTACCGACGTAACGGAATATCAGACCTCGAGAAAGAATCCCTTCGATGCGATGAAGCTCAAAGAGGGGGATGAAATAATAAACGTCGAGATGTTTAAAGAGGGCTTGCCGATTCTTTTCGTTTCGAAGAACGGAATGATTTTGCGAGCGACATCGGACGATATACCGCTTCAAGGAAGAATCTCGATGGGCGTTAAGGGAATGGTGCTTGGCGACAACGACGAAGTTATCTTTGCGGGAATGTCGGATAAGTCGGGCGAAGCGTTTGCGATTACCGATAAAGCGATTGCAAAGCGCGTCATCATGGCGCAGATTCCCGAAACGGCAAGAGCGAGAAAGGGGGTTAAGATGTTCGACTTCAAGAAAGGCGGTGAAATAGTCGGCGGCGGCTTCGTCAAAGAGCCGTATAAGCTGGCTGTCGTTGCCGACACGAAAGACGTAACCGTTCTGTCGACCGAGAATGTCGAAATAGACAAACGCGAGGGCAAGGGTAAGCTTCTATCCGACGTAAAATTTTTCGAAAGAATAATCGCGGTCGGCAAGCTTTCGCAATAAAACCAAGGTTTGTTTATATATCGTTAGGCGTTGATAATCAACGAAAACAAAAGTATATCGTTGATAAATAAAAAACCTATAATAAAAATAAAAGCGAGATTTATTCTCGCTTTTTTTTATGTCGATATAAAATCACTGTCAAACCGAAAAACGTCAATATACTTATAAAAATGCCCCGAAAAACATTCTTTTCAAGGGCATTATTAACAAATACTATTACTTTTTCTTGCTGTTTTGTTTAATCCAAGTTTTCATAACCGTTTTGACGGGGAGAATCTTAACGAGCCTTGCCTGCCACCTGTTGAGGAAGCCCAAAACAGAAAGCTCCTTGCCGCGCCTTAGATCTTTTATGGTTTGCTTTGCAACTTCTTCGCTCGTATAAAGTCTGTTGTAATAATTGACCGCTTCGTCGCCGTTAGTCTTGAATGCGGTATCGAAAAACTCCGTTTTGATCCAGCCGGGGCAAATAATCATAACAGAAATGCCTCGCGGTTTAAGCTCCATAGACAACGCTCTCGAATAGCTCATAACGAACGCCTTGGTCGCACCGTAGGTCGTAATATAAGGCACAGGTTGGAATGCTGACATCGAATCGAGCATAAGAAGCTTCGCGCCCTTTTGCATATAAGGGAGAGTGATTTCCGTCATTGCGGCATAGCCCTTGCAGTTTAGGTCTATCATTTTCATCGTTGCGTCGAGAGGCACGTTTTCGATATGTCCGAACTGCCCGAAGCCGCTGCAATTAAGAAGTAGCGTAACGTTGGGTTTTTCTTCTTCGAGCATTGATTTATATTTCAAATAGCTCTCTTCAACAGTCAAATCGAGGGGTATAGGACGAATTTTCGTCTTAACCTTGTCTTGCAATTCAAAGAGCCTGTCCTCGCGACGGGCTATAGCCCAGATCTCGTCAAAACGATATTCTTTTTCGAGTGCAAACAAAAGATCTCTGCCCATACCCGAGCTTGCGCCCGTAATAACCGCTATATTCATAAAAATCTCCTCAATATTCAAAAATTATTTACTCAAAAAGTATACCGCAAAATCAAACGATTTCGCAAGAAATATTTACATCTTGGTCGCGATATGTTAAAATATCATAAAAGAAATATCCTTAAAAAGGAGAAAAATATGACGACGTTATATAAAAACTGTAAATTGGCGATACACGGCGAGCTTTGCGATAAAGAAATGCTCGTAGAAGACGGAATAATCAAAAAAATCGGCGTAAACCTAACGGGAGACGAAGTCGTCGATCTTCAAGGCAAAACGGTCTATCCCAAGGTAATCGACCAGCATACTCACGGCGGCGGCGGATATGACTTTACGTTGGCAACTTTAGATGAAATGAAAAAGCTCATTGAGTTCTATCGCGAGCAAAACGTCGGAACGATTTTCCCGACTCTTATGACGGACAGCCGCGAGACCATGCTTTCGCAGATGGATAAAATCGTAGAGCTTGCAAAAACCTGCCCCGAAGTTAAAGGTATTCACGCAGAAGGACCGTTTTTGTCTCACGAATATAAAGGCGCAACGCCCGAAAACTATATTCAGACGCCTAATCTTGATATGGCAAAAGCGCTTGTCGAACACGGTCAAGGGCTCTTGAAACTCGTTACGGTAAGTCCCGAGCTTGAAAATGCGTTGGAAGTTATAGAATATTTCACTTCGAACGGAATCAACGTCAATTTAGGTCATAGCGGCGCGACTTACGACCAAGGCAAAGCGGCTATGGATTTAGGCGCAAACGGCTTTACGCATACGTTCAATGCGATGCGCCCAATTCACCAACACGAAATAGCAATCTCAGGCTTGGCGCTTTTATCGGAGGGGTATTGCGAAATGATATGCGACGGCAGACATCTTCATCCCAACACCGTCAAACTTATGCTCAAAGCCAAAGGTCTCGATAAGCTTATTTTGGTAACCGACTCCATTATGGCGGCAGGGCTTCCAGACGGCGAATATAAGCTCGGTGCAAACAGAATCAAGGTTATTGACGGAGACGCAAGGCTTTGGGATTTGAGTTCGAGAGCGGGTAGCACCCTCAAAGCGTTTGACGGCGTAAAGAACTTCGCCGCGTTCACGGGCTTACCTTTGGAAAAAGCCATTGTTCCCGCAAGCGAGAACCCCGCAAAATACTTGGGACTTAACACGGGCGTTTTGGAAGAGGGAAGACTCGCGGAGTTTTTCGTTTTATAAGTTATGAACGATATAAATTTAGCGTACATAAAGAGGGGAAAGGGCTTTCCCCTCATACTTTTGCACGGCAACGGCGAGAGTAAGGAATATTTTTCAAATCAAATCGAAGAATTTTCGAAATACTTTGAAGTTTTTGCGATAGATACTCGCGGACACGGCGAAAGCCCTCGCGGAGAAAAGCCTTTTACGATAAGGCAATTTGCCGAAGATTTGAACGATTTTATGATAAGCTTCAAGATAGAGAAAGCGCATATTCTCGGATTTTCGGACGGAGCGAATATCGCTATGGTTTTTGCCGCGAAGTATCCCGAAAAGGTAAATAAGCTCATACTAAACGGCGGAAATTTAGAGCCGTCGGGCGTAAAGCGAATATATCAAAAGCCCATTGAAAAAGAGTATGAAAAAGCATTGATTTTGGCTCAAACGAACGAGCGAGCAAAAATGGACGCGGAGCTATTGGCTCTTATGGTGTTAGAGCCCGATATAACAAAAGAAGAGCTTTCGAGAATAAATGCTAAGACTTTGGTTATTGTAGGCGAAAACGATATGATAAAAAATCGCACACGAAATTTATATATAAAAGCATAAAAAACGCGAGCTTTGTTGAAATAAAAGGCGATCACTTTATAGCAAGTAATAACCCCAAAGCATTTAACAAAGCCGTCTCGGAATATTTACTCGATTGAATCAAACTTTGATAAATACTTCTCTTTCCGCGACAGTTTTCAAACTTTTGTCAGATAAATTATTCTTTATGTTTTTGCGAAAATGAGACTATAAACGAATATAATTTCACAAAAAAGCATTGACAAGGGGTTATACCTATGATAAAATATGATTACCATAGAAAAGGAGATTGGTATATGAAAAACGTAAATAAGATCGTTGCTGTTTTATTGGTAGCAGTTATGCTTTTCGCCCTCGTTGGTTGCGATAAGTATCCTGCAATCTCTAAGGCTCTTGAAAATGAGGGCTATGAACTCCGCGATAATTCGGTAGTAGGCGCAGTATGGAACACGGCTTTGGAAGAGTTCTATAAATCCAAAGGCGAAGAAGAAGTTAAGGCTGTTGTTTATGTATGGTCTAAGGGCGGAAAGCTTTTGACTTCCGACCAGGGAATCATCATCGAGTTCAGAAACCAGAAAGAGCTTCAGGAATTCTATGAAGAGCAGAGCAACACCATTCAGGGCGCTGTTCAAGACTTTATGGAGTCCGATATCTGCAACGGCAACTGCATCATCATTACGACTTCTTCCGAGATGGTAGAAATCTTCAAGAAAGCGTAATCGATAATCGAAAAAAGAAAATTAAGTCGGCTTTATGCCGACTTTTTTCGTTATATAAAAAAGATTAACTTGACTTTTATTTTATCTGTTTATGCTTTATTGAAAACCATATCAATATAGAGACGGCAAACAAGAATATACTGCAAGCAATTATTTGAAAATTTCGTAAAAAGACGGCTTTTATTTCTTAATCTGGGGAGACCATCGATG